>CAIWJG010000482.1 GCA_903912925.1 uncultured Verrucomicrobia subdivision 3 bacterium
CCGCGTCAAACACGATGAACCGCCAGGCCAGGTCCATCAGCCGCTCAGGCCGGCATAGGCAGTAGAGCGCCCGGTCCTGCTCCGTCACCTCCCGCGCTTCCCCCTCCGATTCGTCGAAGTAGGCGCGCACGTACCCGAACCGGTCAGCGAACAGTTTGTCCTTCTGCGCCTTCGTCAGGGGCCGATTCACAACCGCCGCCACCTCCGCCGTGATGTCCGCCGGGCGGCCGTCGCGCAGCTCGCGCCAGTGCGACCAGAACTTCGCCCGGGTTCCGGTCGTGCCGTAGGCCGCATCATTCTTGCTCACCCCCACCAAAAGCTGTGCAAACGTGAACAGCTTCGGGATGTAGTCCTCGCCCTGGTTGCGGATCTGCTGCGAAATCGCTTGCGGCAGCCCCTCCTTGCCCCCAAGGACGGGTTGCTTGCACTCGATCACCGCAAACGGGATGCCGTTCACGAACAGCACCAGGTCCGGCCGGCAAAGCTGGTTGCTCCCGGTCCGCTCGACCTCAAACTCCTCCGAGACATGAAAGACGTTATTCGCCGGGTTCCGCCAATCTATGTAGTCCAGTGTGAAACTCTTGCTGTCCCCGTCAATCGTCTCTTCCATCGCCTTGCCCAGCGACAGCAGGTCATAGATCTTCTCACTGGTCCGTACCAGCCCGTCGAACGGGATGTCCTTCAGCGCCTGGACAGCCGCCTGGATGTTGCCCTCCGTGAATGGGTGCTGGGCGCCCCGGTAGGTGAAGCGGTTCATCTTGCGGAGCTGCTCCGTCAGGATGCCTTCCAGCAGCACGTTCGAGAACCGGCCCTTGCGTTGGAGCATCACCTCCTGCGGGCGCAGGTAGGTGTAACCCAGGTTTTGCAGAAGCTGCAAGGCGGGCACCTGCGAAATGTGGTCTTCCTGAAATGAGGGAGTTGTATTCATACCCTGGGGGTGCTTCCCGGCAGTCTCTGCTGGAAACCCATAGTTAACTTTCGAGCCGGAGAGTTAGTTATGAAAACCCATGCGTAACTTTCAGCCGCGAAAGTTCTGCACGGAGCTGACTCCTTCATCGGAGGCCCGACGGGAGCTTCAAGCTCCCCTTTTCCCAAACGTGAATTATGGGTTTGCATAATTAACGTTTGATCCGGAAAGTTTACTATGGAGTTTCATACTTAACTTTCGCTGCCGAAAGTGTTATTGGCTGCAAGTCATTGCTAACCTGTTACTTCAAAAACAAATCGAAATACCTTTTGAATTGGAAAAGCCGATTTCGCTTAAAACCGGTCATTTCGACCAGAATGCCAGCTTCAACCATGCTTCTTACTAGTTGATGGGCTGCCACGTTGCTGATCTTCAATTTCTTCGTGACGGTAAGCGTATTTACCATCGGTTCCCTGTATAAAACGGTGAGGAGCCGCTGGGCATTCTTGGCCCGCCTGCCCAGCGTCAAGAGCTGCGCCTCCACTTCGTTGCGGAGGGTCAGGATTTCTTGAAAGGTCTTCTTGCCCTTTTCCGCCGTGGCTACGATCGCCACCAGGAACATCTTAATCCAGTGCCCCAAATCGTTCGAGACCCGCACTCGTGTCAGCGCGTCGTAGTATGCCCCCTTGTTCTTCTCAAAATAGTCCGAAAGATATAGCGACGGCTTCCCCAGCAATTTGTGGCTGACCAGGTAGAGCGTAATCAGCAGCCGCCCGATACGCCCGTTGCCGTCCAAAAACGGATGAATGGTTTCAAACTGATAATGGCTGATCGCAATGCGAACAAGGTGCGGGACCTCGATTTCCTCGTTGTGCCAGAATTTCTCCAGGTCGGACATCAATTCCTGGATTTCTTCATGATGCGGGGGAATAAACACCGCATCGCTCAGACTCGTCCCGCCGATCCAGTTTTGGCTGCGACGATATTCTCCAGGGGTTTTATGCTGGCCGCGGACCGCTTGAAGCAGCGTTGCGAGGGTTTTCAGCAACAGCCGGCTGGAAAGTGGCAGCTTATCGAGTTCCTCGATAGCATCGTTCATTGCCTTCACATAGTTTTGCACTTCCTCCCAGTCGTCTCGCCTCTCGGGCGCGATGTCCTCTTTCTTGGACAGGACGGCTTCGTCCATCGTCGTGGCCGTCCCTTCGATCCGGCTCGATGTGTTCGCTTCCTTGATGGTGTGCATCCGGATAAACCAATCCACATCCGGCACGATCAGTGAGAAAGCGTTCAATTCACCGAGCGCCCGTGCCGCCTGCTCCAGCAGCGTATTGATCTTGGGATCATCCCAGATCCAGAAATGGTTGACTGGCGCTGGCGTAAAGCTCTTGTACTGATACTGCTGCCGGTAAACGCCTGATTTGAAGTTTTTTAAGTTCATACTGCCAAGACCGCGGGATAGACGACACCGAGCAACCCCTCACCCCAGCCCCTTCGGAAGGGGAGAGGGAG
>CAIWJG010000483.1 GCA_903912925.1 uncultured Verrucomicrobia subdivision 3 bacterium
GAACACGCACTGTGGTTGTGCTGCTAACCAGGGATCAGCGCCGCAAAGTTCAATTGTCTTCCGCGCGCGCAAGGGAGAGCGGTCCCAAGTGCTGGTGAAGATGAGATGAAAGGGTGCTTGTGCCGCCGCGAAGTCTGAGATAGAATTTGTTTCGCTGAACATGGCCATGTGCAAAGTCAGTTCGTCGGTGCATTTTGTAACGCGGTCCGCCGCAGGGGGGCAGGAGATCTCGTCCAGAGCGCATTGGGTGCCCAATACTGACGTTTACGCGACGGACAATGGGCTGGTGGTAAAAGTTGAGCTGGCCGGCATGCGGAGCGAGCACTTGGAGATCACAGTGGAGGGGAACCGAATGCGGATCGCCGGCAGTCGGCCGGATGGCTGCCGGGCGGCCAAGGCCAGCTTCCTGGTGATGGAGATCAATTACGGGCCGTTCGAGAGCGTCCTCGAACTGCCGTCAGGCTATGATCTGGGCCAGGCGAAAGCGGCTTATCTGAACGGATTCTTGCGGATAGATGTGCCGCTGTCGCAGCGGCAAGTGAAGAACACCAAGGTGCCAGTTGCCGAGGGGGTTTGATAGGAATTTGGTTTTTTCGCCCCCGCTCGTCAATCCGGGAAAAATCGGACTTGAACCGGAGGGGACAGAGGAAACTTGAAGAAGAACGCTGAAACGCTGAAATACTGAAAAGCTGAAACATGAAACCCAAACCGTCCGGTCCGAATTTCAGCATTCAGCCTTTAGCCTTTAGCCTTTCCCCCTGTATGGCGCGATCATGACATCGCCTGAAACCGAGTTTATTAGCATTTTGGGAGCTGCCGGCAGTCCGGAGGCGCCAGCGCGCGTCTCTGCCCACTCGCTGCCGGAGACGCTACCCATACTCGGCTTGTCGGATATTGTGATCTTTCCCGGGATGGTGGCGCCCCTGCTCGTCGAGACCCCGCAAAGTACCAAGCTTATTGACGACGTCGTCAGCGGGGACCGGTTGCTGGGAGTAGCGTTGCAGCGCAATCCGGAGGCGGAGAACCCGCTGCCGAACGAAATGTACGAGGTCGGCTGCTCGGCGCGCGTGTTGAAGATGCTCAAGTTTCCGGACAACACTGTGCGGGTGCTGATCGAGGGACTATGGCGGATTCAGATCAAGGAGTATCCCAAGACCGATCCTTACCTGTGCGCCAAGTTCGAGTTGGTGAAAGACCTGAAGGAAGACTCGGTGGAGCTGACGGCGATGATGCGCAACGCGCAGAGCCAATTCCAGGAGATCATCAAGCTTTCACCCGCGCTCTCCGAGCAGATCAAGATCGCAGCCCTCAACACCGAGGACCCGGGGCACTTCGCGGACTTGATCGCGGTGAACCTCAACCTGAGCCTGGAGGAGCGGCAGAAGCTGCTGGAAACCAATTCCGTCAAGGAACGCCTCACGCGGCTCCTGCCGATGCTCAACCGCGAGCATGAAGTGCTGACCCTCAGCTCCAAGATTCAAACCGAGGTGGCGACATCCATCTCCAAGACGCAGCGCGACTTTTTCCTGCGGGAGCAGATGCGGGCGATCCAGCGCGAGCTGGGCGAGTCGGACCCCAACGCCGGCGAAATCCGCATGCTGCGGGAGAAGCTCGAGCAAACGCCGCTGTCGGCCGAGGCCAAACAGGTGGCGACGCAGGAAGTGGAACGGCTGCAACAGATGCCCCCGGCGGCGGCGGAATACGGGGTGAGCCGGCATTACCTGGATTGGATCCTCAGCCTGCCGTGGACGAAGGAGACGGAGGACAAGATCGATCTGGTCGACGCCGAGCGGATTCTCAACGAGCAGCATTTCGGCCTGACGAAGGTGAAGGATCGCTTGCTGGAATTCCTGGCAGTGATCAAGCGCCGGAAACAAATCAAAGGCCCGATTCTGTGCCTGGTCGGCCCCCCTGGCGTGGGCAAGACCTCCCTGGGCCGGAGCGTGGCCGAGGCGCTGGGCCGGAAGTTTGCCCGCATCTCCCTGGGCGGGATGCGGGACGAGGCGGAGATTCGGGGCCATCGGCGCACCTACGTGGGAGCGCTCCCCGGGCGCATCATCCAGACCCTGAGGCGCGTAGAGAGCCGTAACCCGGTAATCATGCTGGATGAGTTGGACAAGGTGGGCGCAGATTTCCGGGGCGACCCAGCTTCGGCCTTGCTGGAAGTGCTGGATCCCGCGCAGAACAGCACGTTTACCGATCACTACCTGGATTTGCCGTTCGATCTTTCGCGCGTGCTGTTCCTGACGACGGCCAACTGGCTGGAGCCAGTACACCCGGCCCTGCGGGACCGGCTCGAGGTGATCGAACTGCCAAGCTATACCGAGTCCGAGAAACTGCAGATCGCCAAGCGTTATCTGGTGCCGCGCCAGTTGGAAGAGCACGGCCTGGCGAAGAAGGAAGTGAGGATCCCGGATGCCACCTTGCGCCGGGTGATCCACGGTTACACCCGTGAAGCCGGGGTGCGGCAGTTGGAGCGAGAGATTGCGGCGCTGACCCGCAAAGCGACGCGCCGCATTGTAAGCAACGGGAACGGAAAGAAGCCCCTGATCATGGAGCCCGATTCGCTCAAGGATTACCTGGGCGCGGCGAAGTTCGTGAACGAGACGGCGGAGACGATCAAGGAGTTTGGCATAGCCACCGGGTTGGCCTGGACGCCGGTTGGGGGCGAAATCCTTTTTATTGAAGTCACGCGGATGCCGGGCAAGGGCGGCCTGCTGCTGACCGGTTCACTGGGTGACGTGATGAAGGAGAGCGCGCAGACCGCAGTGAGCTATTTGCGCAGCCAGGCCAAGCGGCTCGGCATTGACCTGTCTGATTATGCCAATTACGACCTGCACATTCACGTGCCGGCGGGCGCAACGCCCAAGGATGGGCCCAGCGCGGGCGTGACGCTCGTGGCGGCGCTGACGTCGCTGCTGACGCAGCGGCGGGTTCGGTCGGACGTGGCAATGACCGGGGAGATCAGTTTGCGCGGGCGCGTGATGCGGGTGGGGGGCATCAAAGAGAAAGTGCTCGCGGCCGCGCGGTTTGGCATCAAGCGGCTCATTCTTCCAGAACAGAACCGGCCGGACTGGAGCGAGGTGCCGGAGGAAGTCCGGCGTAAGCTGGACGTGCATTTTATCCGGCATATCTCCGAGTTGCTGCCGCTGGCCTTGCGCGAGAAATGAAGCGCAGTGCCGGCCATCCCGGGGTTATGACTTTTCGATATTTCCGACTCAAACAGGCCGGCAAGCAGGTCGGCAAGCCCGAAGACCGAAACCCGAAATCCGAAGGAAGGCCGAAATCCGAAGGCCGAAGGATCTCAACATCGAACATCCAACATCGAACATCGAACATCCAATGGCGGTGGCGGCTGCCTTTCAGGTATTGGATGTTGGATGTTGGATGTTGGATGTTGGATGTTTCCTTCTTCGCCCTTCTTCGGTCTTCGGATTTCTCCCCCGCCGCGCCTGCCCACCGGAAATGGCAAAGAATTGGATCTATTGGCTGCTTTCTTCTGACGTTTCTGGTGTCCTCGTCGGTTTGCCTTGGCCAACGCCAGAACGACCCGCGCCCCGCTCCAATCGATCCGGTCGAGGCCGTGCAGCAGGCCCGCGCGTTGGTGAGCGATATGCTGGCCCAAAGACCGGACCAGAATACTACCAACACCGGGCGAGTGACAATCCGCGACGCGGCCGGCAAGGAACGAGAGATCCCGGTGCGTTTCGAGATTACCAGCACCCCAACGGGCTGGGAGAGCGTCTATGAAACGCTACGGTCTGCCGGCAGTCCTGGCGGGACGAAGCTTACAATTATTCACGCGGGAGAGCGGCCCAACCGCTATGAACTGATCAATCCGGCTGCCCCCGGCGCCACCAACGCCGCCCCCCAGGTGCTGGCCCAGGATCAAATCATGGCACCTTTCGCGAGCTCTGATTTTTGGATTGCGGACCTTGGCCTGGAGTTTCTGCATTGGCCAAAACAACGGCTGTTGAAGAAGGAGATGCGGCACAGCAAATCCTGCGACGTGCTGGAGAGCATCAACCCGGTGCCAGTCCCAGGCGGTTACGCGCGGGTGGTATCGTGGCTCATGATCGAACGTCCGCACGGGATCATTCATGCGGATGCCTACGATGCGCGGGGCGACCGCATCAAGCAGTTCGATCCGAAGAGCCTGGAAAAGGTGGAGGGCGAGTACCAACTGGAATCTATGGAAATCGTGAACCGGAAGACCCATACGCGGACGGTGATCGAGTTCGACCTGGGAGACAAGGCTGCGGCGAAGTAGGATGGGGCAAGGAGGCCGCACGGGGCGCAGCCTTGAAACCCGAAGCCCGAAGCCCGAAATCCGAATGGACGTAGCATCGAACGTGAGTTCGATCTAACCTTCAGTGCCGAAAGAAGCTCGAAATCCGAGGGCCGAATGGCTATCGGCAGCCGGTTGCTTCGGATTTCCTTCGGATTTCGGTTTTACTCCCGCCCCCTTCTTCTTCCCGTCTTCCCGCCTTCGCTGTTTGTAACGGTTCGGTTTTCGAGCTTCGGATTTCCTTCGGCCTTCGGGTTTCGGGCTTCGGATTTCATGACCGCCCGCCCCGCTCTTCGAGCCGATACAGGTGCGTCTTCGATCTTAGAATAAATGCATCCCCGGTTACCGC
>CAIWJG010000484.1 GCA_903912925.1 uncultured Verrucomicrobia subdivision 3 bacterium
AGTGTTTCTAAATCAATGGGTTGCAAAGGTTTTGTGCGGTTGGGGCGAGGAATTTGAGCTGTGGCGGAATCCGTGAAGACCTCCCCTGGGGGGGTAGCTGGGACTTTTTTTGTCGCTAAACGCTAAGGCGAGGATTTGGGGGGACACTCGGCGCTAGCCGAAAGGGAAGAGAAAGGCTATTGTCCGAGCTTGAAGTGGTGATAACACGGCTGTCCATACTAAGAAGGTTCGGGATCTGCGTTCCGGCGCTGGTGCTGTCCGGGGCCACGCCGTGCGCTTGGGTCGCCAGCCCCAAGTGGATCCTCATGACTGGATGAACGCAGAAAACATCAATTCGCGTGCCGAACTTGAAGAGCGCCTGCGCTTCGAGACGCTCATCGCCGATCTTTCGTCGAAATTCGTCAATCTGCCCGCTGGCGAGGTGGACCGCGAGATCATGGATGCCGAGCGCCGCATCTGCGAGGCGCTCGATCTGGATGTTTCAGCGATCTGGCAGTGGTCGGCTGGGCCATCGGGTTACTTCACACTCACTCACTACTACAGCGCCCAGGAAGGTCCGCAACTATCCATGCGGCTGAGCGAGGACGCTTTTCCCTGGGTCAAGAAACAAATGCTCGAAGGCCGCATCGTGCGCATTTCTTCGCTGGATGAGATGCCGGCGGAGGCCGCTCTCGACCGGGAAAATGCGCGCCGATTGGGCATCAAATCGAATCTGTGCCTTCCGCTCATGGTGGGGGGCGAGCCGCCCGTGGGCATCTTGGGCCTGAATACCCTACGGGCGGAGCGCGATTGGCCCGACGCGCAGGTGAGGCGGTTGCAACTGCTGGCGCAAATCTTTGCCAATGCGCTCGCCCGGAAGCGCACCGACCAGGTCTTGCGCGAGAGCGAGGAACGCTTCCGGTTGCTCATCGAACAGGCGCCCGAGGCGGTCGTCCTTATGGACCTTGAGCTTAATCGGCTGGTGGAGGTTAATGCCCAGGCAGAACGGCTGTTCGGGTGCAGTCGCCAGGAGTTGCGGACGTCTGGTCCGCAACGCTTCTATGCGTCGGATCAGCCCGATGGGCAGCCGGTTGCAGAGAGCATGTGCGCCCACAATGAACGCGTTCTGCGCGGCGAGACGGTGCTGTTCGAACGAGCGGTCTGCAACGCTCTCGGCCAGCGGCTACATTGCGAGGTGCGGTTGGTCCGGCTGCCCGCCGGGGAGCGCAAGCTAGTCCGTGCCAGTTTCATTGACATCACCGAAGTCAAGAGGTCGGAGGCGGCCCTTCGTGTGAGCGAGGCTCGGCTGGCGGCAGGAACGGAGTTAGCCGGTCTCGGGTATTTCGAAGCTGACTATGGCGAAGGCACGTGCTTCATGGACGACCGGTTCCGGGAAATATGCGGAGTTCCCCCAGGACTGCGGGAGGGTGTGGAACCCGTGCAATTCTGGTGGGAACATGTCCATCCCGATGACCGCCAACAGGTGGTGGAGGAGCGTCAGACGTTGCACAGCGGGAAGGTGGACCGGATCGCTGCCGAATATCGCTACCTGCATCCTGCAAATGGGCAGAGGTGGCTCCATCACTCCGCTCGCTTCGCCGGGCGCAGCGCCACTGGTGGAGGGATCCGCACCTACGGTGTGGTGCGCGATATCACCCCGCGGAAGCAGGCGGAACTGGAATCCCACGAACTGCGCGACAACCTCGCGCATCTGACGCGCGTGAACACACTGAGTGCGCTGTCCGGCTCGCTGGCGCATGAGTTGAACCAGCCGCTTGGCATCATCCTCAGCAATGCCCAGGCCGCGCAGGAACTGCTTGCTCAGGAACCGCCGGATGTGGCCGAGGTTCAGGCCATTCTTTCGGACATCGTGGCGGCGGACCGCCGCGCAGGCGAGATCATTGGGCGACTGCGCACGATGCTCAAGCGCGGCCAGATGTCCCTGCAACCGCTCGCGCTCAACCCCGTCATCGAGGATGTCCTGCACCTCATCCGGTCCGACCTTATCGGGCGTGGCGTCACTGTGGTCCGCAAACTGGCTCCCGATTTACCGCCGATCTCGGGCGATCGCGTGCAGATCCAGCAACTGGTGCTCAACCTCATCCTCAACGCGGCCGAAGCCATGGCTGCCAATGTGTCCGGCACGCGCTGGCTTCATCTCCAGACGTGGCTCCACCAGGGCCGGGTGCGTGCCTCCGTTCGGGATGAGGGTGACGGATTGCCGGCGGACGTGGAGCTCCTCTTCCAGCCGTTCTACACCACCAAGCACCATGGGCTGGGTATGGGCTTGGCCATCTGCCGGTCCATCATGACCGCGCATCACGGCCGGCTTTGGGTCGAACCGCACCCTGAGCGCGGCGCCGACTTTTGCTTCGAGCTGCCGGTGGCGGAGGAGGGGCCGGGGTTCAGGGTTCAGGGTTCAGGAGGGAATGAGCAGGTTCCAGGGTTCGGGGTTCAGAATTCAGGAGGGAAGACATGAATGACTACACCTATCGCCGGATCGAGGATTTGGTTGTGTATCAGAAGCTCTGCCAACTTCACATCAAAGTTTGCGCATTGACGCATCGGTGGCCGAGCGAGGAAAAGTATGAGCTAGGTTCACAGGTCCGGCGGTCCTCCAACAGTTCGCCAGCTCAACTCGCGGACAAATACGATGACCGGCACGTGCGCAACAAGCTCGAAGGCGTGAACCGTAGCCGGGGTGAAGCGGCGGAATCCATTCACCACTTGTATATGGCTAACTTGAAAGGTTACGAATCGAAGGAAACCTACGAGCGCTTTCGCGAATCTTACAAGGAATGCATCCGTATGCTGAACGGAATGGAGCGCACCCTGGAGCGGTTTCTACCGGAGCGCGACCGCCGGTGGCCGGAAAAGCAAGGAGGAGAGGGTTCAGGAGAGAATGAGCAGGGTTCAGGGTTCAGGGTTCAGGAGGGAGCGGGTGATTATCACGCCGACGCTCCACCCGGCTACCCGGAACCTTTCCCCTCTGAACCCCTGAACCCCGACCACCGAACCCTGAACCCTGAACCCTGAACCCTGAACCCTGAACCCTGAACCCTGAACCCTTCCTAATGTCTTCCCATTCGCCAACTGTCTTCCTGTTGGACGACGACCCGGAGATGGTCAAGGCGCTCACCCGTTTACTTCGGTCAAAGCGGTTTGAGGTGCGCGGTTTTACCTCCGTACGCGCCTTTCTCGAAGCCTGCCGCCCGGAGGACACCGCTTGTCTCGTGCTGGACGTGGCCATGCCGGAGTTGGATGGCTTGGAGTTGCAGCGGCATTTAACGCACCAGGGAATCCTCATCCCCATCATTTTTCTCACTGGCCACGGCGACATCCCCTCGAGCGTGCGCGCGATCAAGGCCGGCGCAACGGATTTTCTAACCAAGCCGGTCGATGCGGCCGCGCTGGTCCAGGCCGTGCGCGCCGCCCTCCAGACGGCCGAGACCCGACACCAGACGATCGCGGAAACCGCAGCGTTGGCGCCCCGACTGGCCACCCTCACCCCGCGTGAGCGTGAGGTCATGGAGCACGTCGTCGCCGGGCAACTCAACAAACAAATTGCGTCCGACCTCGGCACCGGGGAGCAGAACATCAAGCTGCACCGCGCGCACATCATGAAGAAGATGGGAGTCGAGTCGCTCCCGGATCTGGTGCGCGCCGCCGAGCGGCTGGGCGTGGGGGGGCAGGGGAGAGGAAGTAATTGGTAATCAGTAGGGTTAGGAGGCAGGGTTCAGGGTTCAGGAGACAGTTTTCGAGCTCTGGCCACCATTCACTGCCCCCCCGAACCCTGAACCCTTGCCCCCCGTTAGCCTCCCTTAGTCCCCTCCCCGGACTATACCAAGGTATAGTTGCGCGGCCTTGCCGATTTGCGCTAGGCTCACCCTGCGATGTCAACTGAAGCACCACAAGTGGCCGTGCTGGATAATGAGCCCAAAAGACCGAGGTGTCGCACGGTGATCAGGATCTTCAGGCAGCCGCGGTGGTGGCTGGTGGCGAGCCTCATCTTGGGCAGCCAGTCAGTTCCGGCCGCCAATGTCGAATTGGATTCGCCTTCGACCCCGGCGGGGTACGTCAGCCTGCTGCTGATCAATGAGACGCCTTTCCCCGGTGAGCGTGGCTTCCGGAGCGAGGAAGACTCGAAGATGGCGATGTTGGCTTTGTTGTGGGTGCTGCATTGCCGCGCATCAGCCATTCCCCTGGGTTATACGCAAAAACAAGTGGCCGATGTGAATAGCCGGAACGTCATAGATGTGATCACCGCCGGCGGGGTCAAGGGCCAGGTGGACGGATTCTACAAGGATGGGGCCGGCCGGTTCGTGGCTGTGCCGCGCGTGCATGAAAGGGTGAACAACCTGGTCGGCATCGCCAACCAGGGCCAGCCGGGCAGAATAGCCCGGCTGCTAAGCTACGCCCGCGACCTGGCACGGCGCTATTTTCAGGGCGGCCCACCTGGCCAGGATGTCTTCGCTGAACTGCGCCGAATCGGGGCAGAGCATGTCACGGGGCGGGGCTACGCCTGGATGACGGATGTGCGGGGATTTGACCCGGGTGGAGCGTTTGTGCGCATCCCAGACGCCGACCAAGGGTCCCTGGGAGGAAACCGCTTCTACACGCTGGAGAAGAAACAATGAAACACGGAACTGGTATTTGCCTGATGCTCTTGGCGGCGGCTTGCGCCGGGTGCGTCTCCTCGTCCCATCCGGCGCGGGAAAACACCGCCCCGGACACATCAATGCAGCCCGATCCTCTGATCGAGAAAGCCTTCGTGCTTGAGGTGTTGCGCCACGTCTATCGCTGGCACTTCGACCAATCCTATGTCTTGGAGGCGGGCAAAGTGGAGAAGCTTGAGGTGTGGAGCCGGCGGCTGCATCCCAGGCTGGATGCGGACGACCGCAGCGAGTATGGGGAAATGTGGATTCCAGTGGTGAACACCGTAGTGGAACTCAAACGTGCGGAATACAAGGTGCCGGAACTGAAACTGGAGATCGCCGAAAATGCCTTCAAAGTGACGCGGGTAAGCCGCCTGACACGCCCGCCGGCCCCGAGCCGACAATACCAGGTCTGCGAATATCCTCTCCAGGAGTTCAGAGACTATCTTTTTGCCACGCGCACAAACCTGGCGCCGCTCAGCGACACCCTGCGGACCGCTGCCCGCAAGCTCATTGCCGACTATCTCAACAAGGCCTACGAGGGGTCGCTTACCCAGGACCAGATCTGCTACATCTCGCCACTTTCCGCTGTCTGCAACGACCTCTGGGTCTTTTGGGAGACCGGCCGCAAGATCCTGTTCTTCTCCGCCGACATGGATTTGACGAACCCAGGCTTCTCGCAGCTCAGCCAACTGCGGTTGCAAGTGATTGACCTGGACAAGGACATCGTGGCCTCGATGCGGGAAGTGCCGGGCAGCAACGCCTTCGTGACCAAGGATTGGGTCGGGCGCCTGTTGTTCAACTGCATCCTGTACGGCGAAAGAGTCGTGCGCACACCCGAACAAATCCGCCGTCTCCGGTCTGACCCAGCCGCAAAACCGGTCCCATGAGTCCGAGCTTAGCAACTACACTTTTATTGTAGCCATCAGTCGTAGCAGCGTTGATAACCCAAAAGCGAAAGGAACGATCAGTATGTTTAAGGAAGAGCGAGACCGAAGCCAATTCGAATGGAGCATGTTGGGCGACCTCAAGGAGGGGCGCCCCAACCTCGGTCCGATGACTCACGTCGCTGTATATCGTCTGATGCAGTACACCCTGCGCGACGTTCTTATCCGGGAGTTCGGCGTCGAGAAGGCGGACCGGGCCTTCTTCGACGCAGGCAAGCTAGCCGGACAAGCGTACTACAAGAACGTCCTCACGCAAAAGAAGGACTTGAACGACTTCTTCGCCGATATTCAGCGGACCATGAAAGAGCTGAACATCGGGATTTTCCGGGTCGAGTCAACCGACGTGGAACGTGGCTCATTCGTGGTAGTGGTGGAGGAAGACCTCGACTGCTCGGGCATCCCTTTTTGCTCGGAACAGATCTGCACTTACGATGAGGGGTTCATCGCGGGCCTATTGCTGGAATATTCGGGCAGGGATTACAACGTAAAGGAAGTGGACTGCTGGGGATCGGGGGCTCGGGTTTGCCGGTTCACCGTGGTCCCGAAGTAGCAAGCAGTAACCGGTAATCAATAATCAGTAATCAGTGATCAGTCATTCAGACCAGGCGAATGATTTCTGTCGAAGAAGCGCTCCTTGATTCCATCACCGCGGCGTTTCATCACCTGCGCACGGGCAAGCCGCCTCCGCCGATCCCCATCCCGGAGGATCTGCCAGACAACGAACTTCGCCAGCTCATCACCTATGTGAATCGGTTCCTGTCAGAGTTTGCGCCATTTGCGGAGGCGCTGGAACAGATCGCCCGGGGAGACTTGGAAACGCGCATGCTGTTGGGCCGGATGCCAGTGGTTCAATCCTTAAAGGCGCTGAACTCGAACCTTCGGCACCTTACCTATAAGACCCAGCAGATCGCTGGGGGAGATCTGGAGCAGCGAGTTGACTTCATGGGGGACTTCTCCATTGCGTTCAATCGCATGACCCAGCAGCTCAAGGATTCCTATCAGGAGTTGGAGCGTCGCAACGAGTTCATCCGGAAGGTTTTTGGCCGCTACACGAGCGACGAAGTTGTGGAGGCGCTGCTTGACGCGCCCGACGGGCTCAAGCTCGGCGGAGAGAAACGAGAGGTAACGATCCTGATGTCCGATCTGCGGGGCTTCACCGCACTGGCCGAGCGGTTGGAGGCCACGGAGGTGGTTTCCCTGCTGAACCATTATCTGTCGGTCATGGTTGACGTGATCCAACGGAACGGTGGAACGATAGACGAGATCATCGGCGACGCCATCCTGGTGCTTTTTGGCGCCCCGGTGGCCCTGGAGAATGATGCCCAGCGGGCGGTCCTCTGCGCCCTGGGGATGCAGAAGGCGATGGGAACCGTCAATGAACAGAATCTGCAGAGGGGTTGGCCTGTGATTGAGATGGGAATCGCACTCCACACCGGAGATGTGGTGGTGGGCAACATTGGATCAACGAAGCGATCGAAGTACGGGGTGGTTGGGCGGACGATCAACACCACAGCAAGGATCGAGAGCTTCACCGTAGGGGGCCAGGTCATCGTTTCTCCCACCCTCATTCAGGTCGCCGGCCAGGGCCTCCTCCTCGGCGACGAGGTCGAGGTTCACGCCAAGGGCATGAAGGAGGCGCTCCGCTGTCGTCAGTTGCTGGGCCACGAAGACCATCCGGAGTTGGGTCTGGAGGAGGAAACGGACTGCACCACGCTCGCCGCGCCGGTTCCCTTTCAATACGTCCTGCTGACCGGCAAGCATTTTAATGAGCAGATGGAGCTCGGTGCCTTCCTCGCCCTGTCCCGCCGCCGAGCCGTGATCCAGGCCCGCACCCCACTGCCCGTCTTCTCCAACGTCTTGTTCCGTTTGGAAGCAGTGGCCGGCGAGGAAGAGGTGCCGGAGCTTTACGCCAAAGTGCTCCGCCCCCTTGATGAATCAGGCGGGCGCTATCTTATCCATTTCACCTCGGTGCCACCGGGCGTGCGTGCCCGGTTGAACCGACTTCTGGACCAAAGCACTCGAACCAGTGATCAGTAGTCAGTAGGGTTCAGGGTTCAGGGTTCAGGAGACAGTTTTCGACCTCTGGCCACCATTCACTGCCCCCGAACCCCGAACCCCGAACCCCGAACCCCGAAGCAGCGGAGTTCGGGATGAATCAGTGGAGTCCGCTCAAGGGAACGGCAAGATCTGGAAGCTCTGTTTCACGATGTCGGCCCGCTTGACTTTAGGCTCGGCATAGCGCCCGAACTGCCAGGCAGCCACGGTGACTGTGATCGGGAATTTCGCACCGGGCGGAATCTTGGTGAGGATGAGAT
>CAIWJG010000485.1 GCA_903912925.1 uncultured Verrucomicrobia subdivision 3 bacterium
CGCTCCGGCCCACCGTTGCGGACAAGAATGTCCGCGCTCCGGCCCACCGTTGCGGACAGAATGTCCGCGCTCCGGCCCACCGTTGCGGACAGAATGTCCGCGCTCCACCAAAAATCGCGGCCGCTGCGCGGGCTCTTCTTTTTCCAATCGCACACATTCACCCATTCTTTCGACCGCTCCGCAGGCGGGCGTCGCTCGTCCCTCGCTCGCCCCGCCAGCTCCGCTCTGTTCTGCTCTTGAGCTCACTGACCTGGGGGCAGAACGGAACGGAACCCCCAGTAGTAGTACCAGTACGTCGGGTCGCCGCCGTAGTCGTAGCGGTCCGCCGCCCGGCAGCCGATCGCGTCGGGGTACCAACCGCCGCCCCGAAACACACGGTCCGAGCCCGAAGCAGGACCACGTGGGTCAGTTTGCGAGCCACTCGAATATGAGCCATACCAATCCCAGCACCACTCCCATACATTGCCCGCCATGTCATACAACCCATACCCGTTAGCCGCAAAATACCCCACCGGACTCGTGTAAGGATAACTGCCAGTGGCAAAGGTCGGATGGAAACCCCGCGTGGGGCTGGTGTCGTAAGCATAGCTGGAGGAACTGTAATAGTTAGCCATGCTATGTGTGATGTTGTTAGTGCCGCTCCACGGGAACCGCTGTCCACTGGCTCCGCCCCGCGCCGCCTTCTCCCACTCCGCTTCCGTCGGTAACCGATACCCGCTGCTCCACTTCACCCAGTCATTCTGCACAGCGACTTGCCCAGTCCGATACACCGTGGTCTGCGCCGCACTGGTGTAGTAGGCCGGTGTCCGTCCCTGCTGCTCCGAACGTGCGTTGCACCACTTGACCGCATCATACCATGTCATCGAATACGCCGGATGATTCGCCGCCTTGCCCTGCGCTCCATACTCGAAACTGTAGCCGTTCGTAATCGCCCAAGTGTACACGCTATCCCATAACGCTTTCGTTATTTCCCACTTGTCCATGCAGAAAGCGCTGATCTGGTTCGTATGCAAGGGCAACTCGGTGCCGCTGTAGCTGTCGCCGAACGTATCCCCCATCACGAACGGCCCGGCCGGGATGAGCGCCATGCCGGGCGGCCCGTCGAAGACGGTGAGGTGGAGGAAGACGTTGGTGGAGAAGCGGTCGGGCCAATCGCGGAGCGCTTCCCAGACGATCCATTTGTTGGTGCCCGCCGTGACGCCATAGCCGACATCGCCGGTGAAGTGGGTAGCGGGCAGATCGTAGGAGTTGCCGCCATTGGTGGAGACGGTGACGGCGACGAGCAGAGGATTGGTGGCGGTGGTGGACAGGTCATAACGGATGTCCACCAGGTTGGTGCCCGCGCGCTGGCTGAAGCGCAGGTTCGAGATGCCCTCGGCGGCGGGCAGGCTGGTTGCCGCGAGCAGGCCAAGGGCGGCCAGAAGCGCCACGGCGCGGCGGCGGAGGTATGTTTTCATAACGACAATGACTTGGTTCGGCATAGTTTCTTCAGAGCGGCTCCGATAATGGATGCAGCATCGTGGGCTTACAACAGGAAATATGATGGTGAACAGCGAAGGGGCGAAGGGGCGAAGGGGCGAAGAAGCTGTAGCAGCCGAGGTAACGAGGCTCTAACTCTTTTTGGGCGCACCCACTGAGCGCAATAGAGGAAAGGAGGAAGAATGAAGGGTAAAGGGGGCATGAGATTTACTGCCAAGATCGCGGGATAGACGACACCGAGCAGCCCCTCACCCCAGCCCTCTCCCCTTCGGAAGGTGAGAGGGAGAAGCCTCGGCAGCTTTGGGTGTTCGTGGTTTGAGATGCCGTTCTTAGGGTCCACACAGAAGTTGCGCACGGGGCTTTCGGCTTTCGGATTTCGGCTCTCGGATTTCCTTCGGGTTTCGGGTTTCGGGTTTCGGATCTCCGCACCTCCTCGCCTCCGCTCCGCTGCCGCCCAAACCGTCTTCGGCACGCGTGAGCCCGAGCCTCAATTCCTCAGCAATTCTCATTTTGGGACGAATGGGACGAATGGGACGAATGGGACGAATGGGACGAATGACGGATGATCCCATGTGGCATCGGACACGCTAAAGGGTGGACACCAAACCTCCCAGACCAGCCAAAATGAGAACTGCTGTCAATTCCTAGCAGCATTGGACATGCTGATCTGCTAGCGTGCTGCAAGCCAGGAGCCCGCGGGATACTCTCGATTGTTCCTCGATTGTTCCTCGATTGTTCCTCGGCTGGCGCACGCAAAGTTCACGAGGAAACCGGCACGGGGCGCTTTCGCCTTGCCAATGAAGTCAGGGGTATTATTGTCGTCACAATGACGGACACCGGTTTTGCCCACTCGGGGATAGACTCCACGCTACTCTCAGCCCGGATTGAGAGCATGAACCGCAGCGGAAGAACGGACCCCTCTCCCTGGCCAGCTCCCCGGCTGAGGGGGAGAGAGTTCCCCGAAAGGGACTTTGCGTGCCTTGGCCCCCGGAACCGACAAAGGGAAACATCCAACATCCAACATCCAACATCGAACATCCAAAGACCCGAGTCTGCGCCATTATTGGATGTTCGATGTTGGATGTTGGATGTTCGGTGTTTCCGAGGTTCAGGGGCGGGGGGAAGCCTCGGTAGCGGGATGGCAGGCTTATGGAAAGTCTCGTTCCTGTTCACGCTGATGCTCAGCCCGATTTGGTTAGCGGCGTTTTTCCTGGCAGCGGGCAGACCGTGCTCGGCAGCCGAGGTCACCGCCCAGCCACCCCGGATGACGGTCGCCGTCCTGACCTTTGAGGACCAAACCGGCGACCCGGAAGCAGCGCACTGGCGTTACCTGATTGAGCGATTACTGACGGAGGGGCTTGGGGAGGCGAAAGCCCTCCGGGGAGTTCCGGCCAACTTCGGCTACCGGCAGTTGAAGTCGAAACGGGGCGACCCGGTCAGCGCAGAGCAGGCGCGTAAGATCGGCGAGCTCATCGAGGCGCGGCGCGTGGTGTGGGGCGCTTACCGCCGGGAAGGCGAGAAATGGCTGGTGACGGCGCGCGTGCTGAACGTAGCGAGCGGAACCACGACCGGGGAGTTGAAGGCGGCGTCGGCGGACTGGTATGAAGTGCGGGACAAGCTGTTGGAGCAGGTGCTGAAGGAACTTGGCGTTAAGCCATCGGAGACGGAACACCAGAAGATGCGGCGACGGGGGACCAGTTCCCCGTCGGCACTGGAGTGGTATAGCAAGACGTGCGCGGGGCAAGAGGAGCGCAAGCCGAAGGCCGAACTGGAGGCCAGCATCCGCAAGGCCCTGGACGCAGACCCGCAGTTTGCCGAGGCGTACGGGGCGCTGGCCGCCGTCCTCGGAAGCCAGGGGCAATTCAAGCCGGCTGAGGAAGCGGTGCGTCAAGCCGTAAAGCTAAAACCTGGCAGCGCCCGCCTGAACCAGATCCTGGGCTTTGCGTTGATGTTCCAAGGGGACCTCGCGGGCGCCGAGAAGGAACTGCGCGAAGCCCAACGGCTCGACCCCGAGGGAGCCGAAACCCTCGTGCGCCTGGGCGAATGCGCCAAAGAGCGAGGCAAACTGGATGACGCAATTGCTTTGTGGAACGAGGCGAAGCAGCTCGATCCAAACGATGCTGCCGTTCACGCCCACCTGGGAAACGCTTACGCCAAGAAGCGTGACCGGGAGAAGGCGCTGCGGGAACTCAAAGAAGCCGAGCGTCTGGACCCGGATGACGTCAGTTCGGAACAGATCCTCTGGCAGGGCTACGCGGCCTTGCACGAAACGCCGCTAGCGCTGGAGCATCTCGAGAAGTTCGTCGCGCTGGCCCGCAAAGAGGGCCTCGCCCCCAAGCTGGTGGATTACATGGAAGTGTGCGGGCGGGAATTGAAGGCGAGGCTCACCCCTAACGAAATCACCGCCTCCCGGCCGACGATTTATACCCGGCAAAGCCTGGACGCGGCCGTGCGCCAGCGGCTGACGCCGGCGGAATACAAGCTGGTGACCAACCCGCTGGCCAGCACGCCCGCGATGGACCGCTGGGCGCAGGAGCTGACCCGCGGGGCTACTAACGACCGGGACCGGGCCAGGAAGATATTTGACGCGCTGGCGCGGCACCTCGATACCGGCGAAGCGGGGATACGAACGGCCCAGGAGGTGTTTGCGGTTTGGAACGATCCGGCCCAATCTTTTTGCTGCCAGGAATATGCCAAGCTCTACCTCGCGCTGGCGCGGGCGGTGGGCTTGAAGGCCTTTTACGTCCACCTGGAGAAGGACTATTCCGGCGACATCGTTTATCATGATTGCGTTGCGGTGTTTGTCGGTGACAAGGCGCTACTGGTGGACCCGGCGTATCAATGGTTCGGCGCGCCGCACAAGGAATACCTGGTGCTGGATGACGTGCAGGCCATCGCGCATCATTATTATCAGCCTTCGGGGAAAGGCACGCAGGTGGCGCGCTGCCGGCTGGCCGCCAAGCTGCATCCCGATACGGCGTGGGGGCAACTGCACCTGGCCGGTGCCCTGATCAAGGCGAACGAGTATGTCGAGGCCGGCAAGGCGTTGCAGCGCGCGCAGCAACTCGAGCCCGGGCGTTGGGATTCCTACACTTACCTGGGGTTCCTCGCGGTTAAGACCGGCGACCTGGAGGGCGCGGCCGCCGCCCTGCGCAAAGCGCTGGAACTCAACCCGCGGCATGGGCCCACTCACTTGATTCTGGGCCTGGTGCTTACCCGGCAAAACAAGCTGGAGGCGGCGCGGGAGGAGTATCGCCTGGCCGTGCTTTACGACACGATGCTCTCGTCGGAGGAGAAGACGGCGGCCCTGCGCGCGATTGCCGAGATCAACGAGCGACTGCCGGGCAAGTGAGGCGGGGATGAGCAACCGGCAGCGCGCCAACAATCATGCCGGCTTGTCGTTAGCGGGCGGGAGGTCTCTGGCCGTAGGGGTGCGGCACTCCCGATAAGGAAAGCAGTAGTTAATGGGATTGGTATATCCCCTTGACCCTGATGCGGTAATGGCAATTGCCTCGGGTTATGGCTCGGAAGGTGCGCATTTTCACGATGTCGCTGGGACGGATTGCGGGAGAGTTCCGCATGATCAGCCGAGCGCATCAGACATGGTTGTTCCAACGGAGCGGGAACAGGCAGTTCATGTCAGCCGCCGACCGTCGCCTGCCGAGCGGATGACAACCTCATGGACCCCTTTAAAAGCGACATATCCCAGGGGGTCTGGGGGATAGCGTCCCCCAGTTTCCCGCAGGCATTCAGCCAAAATGGCCTGTCCGCTTTTGCTAACGACAAGGCGTGAAGTTGTCCGCTTTTGAAAACTACAGGACACAAAACTCCCTTGTGTTGACTCCCTCGGCCAGGTCTGATAGGATTGGGCTGCAATGAATGAGAGTGAAAGCCAATTCTCCTTCACCCGCGCAGCGTCAAGTACAAGCGGGTGCGCCAAAGAGCAAATTCCTATCAGTAATTCCGCTGGCCGTCGGCGCTGGGTCTGGAATACCAGCTCCAATCGGCCACCAACCTGCCGGCCACAACCTGGCTGGGCGAAGGGGCGCCCTTCCCCGGCACGGGCGGCGTGCTGTCCACCAACCTGTCCCTCGGCCCGGAGCCAAAGCGGTTCTTCCGGCTGCAAATTGAGAACTGATTTATGCAAGAACTAAAGGCACTGCTCCCCGTCCTCGCGTTGACGCTGTCCCTGACCGGCGCGAAGGCCATCACCTTCACCAGCAACACTGCCCTTGGCGTCGGTAACACCAACTACGATGGCCAGGAGATCACCGTGAGCGGCTGCACGCTCACGGTGGACGGGCCGCACGCCTTCACCAGCCTGCTGGTGACGAATGGCGGTGCGGTCACCCACTCGCCGGCCCCGAACGGCGAGGCGAATAACCGGCTCGATCTGACTATCGCGGGCGATGTCACCGTGGACGCCACGAGCGCCATATCAGTTAACGGACGTGGTTACGGTTCGGCCAGCGGGCCGGGCGCGGGCGGTGGCGACTATTGGTCGGCCGGCGGCGCGGGTTACGGCGGCAGGGGTGGGAACGGTGGCGGCGGGTTGGGCGGTTCCGCCTACGGGTCGCTACTCCAGCCAGTGGACCCGGGCAGCGGCGGCGGATATGCGTCTAATCCCTGGGACGGAAACCGCGGCGGCGCGGGCGGCGGCACGATCCAGATGAATGTCGCCGGGACGCTCCGGGTGGACGGTCAGGTGACGGGTAACGGCCTGGATGGAACATCCGCCAGCCAACGTAGTGGCGGCGGTTCCGCCGGAAGTCTTTGGCTGACGGTCGGCACGCTGGCCGGGACGGGGGGCATTTTCGCGAATGGCGGCCAAGGCTTCGCCACTGCTGGTGGCGGTGGCGGCGGACGCATTGCCGTTTACTATGGCACCAACACCCTGTCCGGCTCCATCGCGGCCCAGGGCGGCTCGGGCAACGTGCGGGGCGGGGCGGGCACAGTGTATCTGAAAGCGGCGGCTCAAGCCCGCGGTGACGTGCTGATTGACAACGGCGGCACCGGCGGGGCTTATACTCCGTTGACCACACCTACGCCATACAACTTGACCATCGCCAACCACGCCTACGTCTATCCGACGGCGGCGTTATCGGTGGGCAACCTGCTCGTCGCTTCCAATGGAATACTATTTCAGTTGAGCGGGCAGGTCGGGCTGAACCTAACGGTGCTGGGCGACGCCAGCGTGGCTGCCGGTGGCACCCTCTCGGCCAATGGCGCGGGCTACGGTTCGACCACCGGGCCGGGCGCGGGCGGTGGCGACTATTGGTCGGCCGGCGGCGCGGGTTATGGCGGCCGGGGTGGGAACGGCGGCGGCGGGGGTGGCGGGTCCGCCTATGGATCTCTACTCCAACCGGTGGATCCCGGCAGCGGCGGCGGGTATACAGCCAACGCTGGCGACGGACAGCCGGGCGGCGCGGGCGGCGGCACGATCCAGATGAATGTCGCCGGGACGCTCCGGGTGGACGGCCAAGTGACGGGCAACGGCAATGGCGGAACACCCACCGGCCATTACAGCGGCGGCGGTTCCGGCGGAAGCCTGTGGCTGGCGGTCGGCACGCTCACCGGTACGGGGAGCATTTTCGCGAACGGCGGCCAAGGCTTCGCCACTGCTGGTGGTGGCGGCGGCGGACGCATTGCCGTTTACTATGGCACCAACACCCTGTCCGGCTCCATCGCGGCCCAGGGCGGACCGGGCAATGTGCGAGGCGGGGCGGGCACGGTGTATCTGAAAGCGGCGGCTCAAGCCCGTGGTGACGTGACGATTGACAACGGCGGCACCGGCGGGGCTTATACCCCGTTGACCACACCCACGCCATTCAACTTAACCATCGCCAACCACGCCTACGTCTATCCGACGACGGCGTTATCGGTGGGCAACCTGCTCGTCGCTTCCAATGGAATACTGTTTCAGTTGAGCGGGCAGGTCGGGCTGAACCTAACGGTGCTGGGCGACGCCAGCGTGGCTGCCGGCGGCACCCTCTCGGCCAATGGCGCCGGCTACGGTTCGGACAGCGGGCCGGGCGCGGGAGGCAATTACGGAAACTACGCTGGCTACTTCTCGTCTGGCGGCGCGGGTTACGGCGGCAGGGGTGGGAACGGTGACGGCGGATGGGGCGGTTCTCCCTACGGGTCACTGCTCCAACCGGTGGATCCTGGCAGCGGCGGCGCGTATTCAAGTAATCCCTGGGACGGCATTTTGGGCGGCGCGGGCGGCGGCACGATCCGGATGAATGTTGCCGGCGCGTTCCGGGTAGACGGCCAAGTGGTGGCCAGCGGACTGAGCGGAACATCCGCCGGCCATTATAGTGGTGGCGGTTCCGGCGGTAGCGTGTGGCTGACGGTCGGCACGCTGGCCGGGGCGGGAGTCATCTCGGCCAACGGCGGCCTGGGCTTCCAACTCGGCGGTGGCGGTGGCGGCGGACGGATCGCCATCTATCAGCATGGCGGTTCCGAGTCGGTAACTGCCAGCATCACCGCCACCGGCGGTGCCGGGTACCAGTGGGGACAAGATGGTACCATCTATCTTTCCACCAACATGCTGCCTTTGGAGGTAAGTTCCTTCGCTCCGACCGGCACGCTCCGGCAAGCCGTGAGCAGCGTAGATGTGGCTTTTAACCAGGCGGTACGCAGTGAAACCTTCACCCCGGAGGATGTGCTCATCACCGCGCCGTCCGGCCAAACGCCGACGGGAGACATCACGGTGACGCCACTAAGCGCTGCCAGTTTCCGCATCGGCTTCGGGTCGCAGGCGGCGGTGGGCAACTACCAAGTCCAAGTCGGCCCGCACATCGAGAACCTCTACGGCCAGGAAATGGCGGCGGCCTACGTCGGCAGCTTTGCCATCACCAACCCGGTTGTCGCCGGATTCGTCAAGCGGGCCGGCGGCGTCCCCTTGGCGAACGTGCGGCTAAGTGCCAGCGGCGGACTTGCCACTCGCACCGACACCAATGGCGCTTACGTGCTGACGATGCCGCCCGGTTGGACCGGCACGGTGACCCCGACCAACGCCGGTTGGGTCTTCACGCCCGGCAGCCTCAGCTATGTGAG
>CAIWJG010000486.1 GCA_903912925.1 uncultured Verrucomicrobia subdivision 3 bacterium
ACAAATTGCGCCACCAGTTGTTTACCGTCGATCTGAACACACGCGGTTCGCGCATGTCGGTGGACGATTTTGCGGTGTGTGATGCTCAGCCCTTTGCTTTAGCCGTGTGCGGCCAGACCGCCGCGTACTTTCCCGGCAGCCGGAATGAGCCTGCGCTGTCAGTGACCCGCTCGCGCCGTGCGCCCGTGGACATTGGCATCGAAGCCTGGCCCGCCAGCCCGACTGAACCGCGCAAGTGGGTTGAGTCTGGCACCCAGCGCGGCGTGACCCTGCGCTATAGGGTGGTAGATTTGCAGCCGCGCGCAGTTTACAAATTGCTCTGCGACGGGCAAAAGGCCGGTTCCTTTGCAGCCGATGCCGCTGGCAGGCTTGAATTCAAGCGGCCACTCGGCCATGCGGAATCACGAAGGTTTGAACTACACATCCAATGAGAATGAACGTTACAGGTAATGTTGCAAATCCGACCCGCCCCGACCGGCAGCCGGAAAACCGAAGCCGGAAAACCGAAATCCCATTCCCCCATTGGATGTTGGATGTTGGTTGTTGGATGTTGGATGTTGGATGTTGGATGTTGGATGTTGGATGTTGGATGTTCTTTCGGGTTTCGGCCTTCGGTCTTCGGATTTCAGGGCTGCAGAACATGATCTTCCCTCAACTGGCCGGACTTTAGAGCAGCCCTGCATCGCCCCCGCGTGTTGAGGCAGATGCCACAATCCACGGCATACGGTCATCGCTGGAGGTTTGTGAAGTGAGGCATCTACAGCACCCCGAGGAGTCGCGCCAGCTCGCGGCGTATTTGCTGGATGTCCTTCCAACGCTGATCCTCGACGCGGCGTCTCTTAGCGAGATCGCCCGGGTCCATTAGTGCAGAGTAGTGCTCGATCGTGCAGAAGCCGCCCACGCGGGACGCCTCCTCACCCAGGAGGCGCTTCGCAGCGGCAACATCTTCCGCCTTCGCCGAGGCGGTGTTCGCCTTGAGCCTTTGGCTGAGCAACTCGATCATCGCGTAGTCCTCGATCCCATCCCGCACGGCTTCCCACCGTTTGCTGCTGACCACACCGTTGCCCGGGTAAACGAGGAGATAGTCGTAGCGCAGGCTCGGCACGAACCAGGGATCGTCTTGCGAAGTGCAGTAGGACCAGAAGCCAATTCCCGTCATCTGATGCCGCCAGGCGAGCCAGGCTTGCGCGCGGTAGTAACCCAACGGGGACTGGTGCTTGGCATTGTCGGCGCATTCGTACATCCACACGCTCTTGCCGGCGCTCTTGATGATGTCGAGCTTGGCCTTTTGCTGCTCGTCGAGCACGAGGCCCCCGCGGTTCGGACACCAGATATCCACGTACGGCAGCATCTCGCGCAGCTCGGCCTCCGTGATCTGCGAGACGGGATCCGTGTACATCTGAATCCGAGGGTCCGCTTCGCGCGCCAGCTTGGCCAGGCGCAGGTAAGTGTCCACGAGTCCCTTGCTCAGTCCCGGCTCGTCCACGGGGTAGAGCGCGTACCCCTCGTAGCCGATCCCGATCTCCGCCAGGTGTTTCACCCAGGCGCGCAGCCACTGGATATGGGCTTTGCGATAGGCCTCGGAGCCCTCCGCCGCAGGTCCCTGGAGGGCACCCTGGTAGCCGCAGAACAGGATGATTCCGTGGGGGCCGTGCTGCTTGACATACGCGTCGTGTTCTCGGTAGTCGGTCTCGCCGACCAGGTTCCCTTCCGCGTCAAATCGCGCCTTGGGGAAGAAAGTGCCCACGAATACGTCCGTTCCGTGCGCCACCTGGTCCGCGAGCGCTTCCGCCGGGAAATCCTTCAGCATGGAGGAATGCACGTAGCCCCACCCGCAGTTGTGCAGCACCTGTTTTGCTGGGATCCGCGCGGGGGAGACGGTCACGCTCAGCGTGGCGCTCGTTTCCACTGGCGCAACGTCGAGGCTCCGCAATCGAACGCTGCCTTTCCAGTCACCTGTTGGCAGAGAGCGTGCATTCACATTGAACCAAAGCTGGCGTCCGCTCCAGGCGGGCACGTGCAGCACACTCGCGGTGCCGAGCGGGGACAGAGCATCCGCCTCCAGATCGCAGCGCTCCGTGGGAACATCTAGCACCTCAAAGGCCGTAACCGCGTCCCGCGCCGGCAGGGTCTTCTCTCCCTGCGCCAGGGTGCCGAGCTCCACGCGGAACGTGCGGGACTGGCTCGATAGGTTGAAGACGTTCAGTGCCGCGCACTCCGTCTCGCCGCCGAACGTGAAAACGGACAAGTCCGAGGATGCCGTCCCTCGCCCCGCCAGTTCATCGAGGTGGCCGAATGACGCCCAGGGGTTGGCCGCGCAGATCTTGAGGGTGCTTCCGGCAACAGCGGCCTCCTCCGCGATCGTGGCGAGCTTGAGCACCGCCTTCGCCTCCGCCATCAGGTCGGCCAGCTTCTTACGGCACACCACCCGCTCTGCTTCACCGATCGGCATCGCGCCCGAAACGCGGACGCGCAATGCCTCCAGCTTGGAGGCCGCCAGGCAAGCACGGTCCTCGATGCCTCTGGCGTCCAGCAGCTTCGGCACCAGCGCCTGCGCGGATCGGAGCGCCTGGCTGATTAGCGCGAGTTCGTTGGTGAACACGTTCAGATAGAGCGTGCGGCGCAGTCCTGCTACAGTTCTCGCACCGTCCAGCACCTGAGCCGTCACCGTGAGCTTCGCGGTGCCGCTGCGAGGCATCGCGTACGAGAACCGCCGGTTGATATGTGTGTCGGCCGACACGGCCTGGTCCACGCTGGGGCTCCCACTCTCTCGCACGGTCTCCACTCGCACGGTCAACCGGCGTTGATCGGGGTTGCTGATGACGACCTTGGCATGGACTTTACCGGGGGAAGAAACGTTGACGTCGAGGTCCAACCGCACTCGCGTCGGCTTCACCGGCGGCAGGACGGCCCCGGTCCTCCGGGCATCGCACCTGCATTCGGCCCAGAGGATGCGTGCGTCGGGACGCGACCCCGGCCAGTGCAGCACCTGAAGTGCCGCTCCCGCCACCGGCACCACCACGCACAGCCGGGTGTCGAGCACCACTGGCGTCGGGGTCCCGTTCGATGGCCCGGGCAGCGGGACGCGGACCTTGAGTTGGCCCTGCGGGTCGAAGACATGAACGGCATTACCGTAGCTCGCTACGAGAATCTCCAGTTTCCCATCACCATCAACGTCCGCGATAGACGGCGAGCGTCGCGACCGCTCGCCCACCTCCGCGGCCCACCGCAGCTTGCCACTCAGGGTCAGGCTGACGACGTGCCCTGAAAGGTCCGTCGCGTATATCTCCGGTTCGCCGTCCGCGTCGGCATCCGCTATCGCAATCGCGCTGTCCATCTCGCGGTTCATCGGATAAGACCACAGGGTCGTTCCCTTTGCGTCGAGGGCGTGCAGGCTCTTGCCCATGCCGCACAGAATCATCAGGCCGCCCTTGCCGCCCGCGTGATACACGAAGGGACTGCCGGGTGCGCCCTCGTTTCGACGCCAGAGTTCCTTACCCGTTGCACTGAGGCACACGAGGGACACCTTCTCCGTCCCGACCAGCACCTCGGGTTGTCCGTCGCCATCCAGGTCCGCGATGGCCGGGCTCATGACGGTGCCCAAGTCCCCGCTGTAAATCCACTCGCGGTCGCCGGAAGCCCCGGCGAGGCACAGGACGGAACCGTCCTGCGTACCGGTCACAATCTCTAACGCGCCCTCCCCGTGCAGGTCCCCGACGGCGAGGCAGGTCGCGCCCCACTGCGGCGGGCTGGGGAGCGCTGTTTTCCAGATGATATCGCCCGTCCGCCCGCTGAGACACACGACGTCTCCCTGGCGGTCAACCGCAAGCACTTCCGCCAGACCGTCCCCCGTGACATTGGCGATCGTGGGCGGGATGAAGACGGAGTCGCGCATTTGGTATCGCCAGATCTCCTTACCCTGAGCGTCAACCGCGACGACGAACCCGGCGGTTGTGCCAACGACGATGTCGGTGCGACCGTCACCGTTCACGTCCCCAAATGCCGGCGAAACGTCAACGTGCCCCGCCGGCGGCACGTAGGTCCAGGCGATCTGTTGGGCGCGCGCGTGGGGCAGCACAAGTGCCAACACGGCAATCCATCCAAAGCGATTCATGACATGTTCTCCAGTTAGTTGATGTGGCTGCTTTCTTATCCACCCCGTCATTGCTATCCGAAGGCACGGCCGGCTATGAGCCTAGCAGGCGGGAGGCTAACCCGGCCCGCTCCGCCTCGGACAGTTTCATCGCCGCCTGTTTAATCTCACTCAGAGGTTGCGTGCCTCAAACTTAGTCACTCTTCCGGGCCTGGTATCCTCACAACGCCAGCCGCCGGAGCAGCGCCTCCTCGACTTGTTGTATCTCGGGTTGTGTCATCCCGCCCAGCTTCCGCTCCAATTTAGCGGCGGAGATGCTTTGAATCTGCTGCAAATGGAAGGCGCCGGGCCGCAGGAAAGGCTTCGGAAGATTCAATTCCCAGCGGTTGCCGCGCAGGGCAGTCGTGTGAAGGAGAACCGTCACGAGGTCCAGTTCGTCGTCAGCCGGTTCGCCCGTGAGCAGTAAGGCCGGGCGCACCTTCGCGGCCATGCCGAAGTCCACCAGCCAGACTTCACCCTTGCTGATGCCAGACATCTTCCTCCTCCATGCGGTCGAACATCATGGCGGCCTCGGTCGCCACTTGGTTGCAGAGTTGGACGTCCTCCTCCTTGGCAGCAAGGTCCGAAAGCACACGACGCACGGTTCGCCGCTCGGCCGGGCTCAGCTTGGGCAGTTCCTGAATAATCTCAGTTGCACTCACGCGGAATATATTACCCCCGTCGTGCTGGTTGGCCAAGTCCAACTTCTGCTAACTACGGCTTCACCAACCGGAAATACTTGCTTGAGACAGGGGCGCCTACGGTGACGCGGTAAAAGCCTCCCAAGGTGGCCGGGGTGTTCGTCAGGTCTCCCCAGGCGGCGGGAGCAATCGAGACGGCGGACTGGAGGTGGAAGGCGCTGGCGTTGGTGGGCCAGGAGAGCTCGACGTTGCCGCTCAGCAAGCGAATGGTGAGCTGGGGAGGAGGAGGCTCCAGGACGATCAGGTCGGAGGGCACGGTGTAGATGGCCAGGCCACTGCCGCCGGAGTAGTAGAAATTGTTGGCGAAGGTTCCGGACTGCGTGGCCGAGGCGGTGATCGTTAGCGTTGCGCCCGCGCCGCCGGCGAGGGTGCCAAGGTCCCATACCAGTGTGCCATTTGTCACAGTCACGGTGCCAAGGGTGGCAGTGGTGTTGAGGACGGTCATACCGGAGGGCAGAGCGTTGGTGAGAATTACGCTCATGATGGCATTGGTTCCGGTATTGGTGAGGCCGACGGTGTAGGTGAAGGGCATCCCGGCCATGATCTGGCCCGGCAGATAGGCGATGGTGACTGCGAGTGATGGCACGTCCCCGACGATGTTCCAGACAGCAGGCGTGTCAATGGGATCGTTGCCGTCGAAGACGATGGTGGCCACGTTCGTGATCGCGGTGCCAAACGGCGTTGCAGCTTTGGGCTTCACGCGGAATCTGACGTGGCCCTGGCCGCGCCCGGAGCCGTTCTCCGGGGGCAGAAAGCCGGTGAGCGCGTCCAGTGGCCAGATGCCGGTGTTGGTGTCCACAACGCTCATGCGGCACTCCAACCGGCCCGCCTGCGAATTGAACATGGCGCTGATATTCACCGCCAGATTGGTGAGGCTGGAGCCGGTGATGGTCGTGGAGTTTGTCGGCGGCAGGTCGCGCAGGGTGAAATACTGTGAGTGGGCGGGAGCCGCGAGCAGTCGGTCGCCGTAGGCGACTTCCTCGAATTCCACCGTGGTCCAGTCGAGGTTGGCATCGAGGTAATCCACCACGGTGAGTTCCTGCACCGGCGCGGTGGCCGCAGCCATGTTCTCGAACCGAACCATGTATTCCATGAAATCGTTGGTCGAGACCACGCGGTTGGGGCCGATGCCGACGGGGCCGATTTTGTCGTTGGGGTCAATGGGGCGGACGACGCAGAAGTCAACGCTTGAGGCATCCTTACTCTGGCTCGCTGTGCCGGCTGAAATGACTGCCCAATTAGCGCCGACTAGTACGATGCTGTTCCCTAGCTGAAGTTTGGTATCTCCACACGATTCGCAACTTGAACCTGTAGGTGTTGAGATCACCACGGAATTGGGGAATGCCGCTGAACCCGCTGCACATTCCGGCGGTATCTTACAGCCATCTTCTCTGCTCATCGCAGCGCATAAAGCAGCTTTTATTCTCTCGAGTTCAAAGAGTTCGTCTTTCCATCTTATTGTTTCCATTTCATACGTTGATCTAAGCCCGGCCATACAGCGATCCCTCTCTTGCTGCAGAGGTAACGCTTGGCATTCCGCCGTGCGTCGCGGCAATCCTTCTTCGAGTGCTGCGATCCAGTCTTTCGCATTCTCGATATTCCGAAGCACAAACTTCATCTTCAGTTCCAGTGTGTCGCAGTTGTCGATAGTCTCTGGCTCTAATTTAATCAGATTTCGCTCGACACGATAGCATTGCGCGAGCAGGTTTCCTGCAATTCTCAAAGTGCTTGAAGTCTGATCTCCGGAAGCTAAGTATGATTGATATAGGGAATACGTCGGCAACCCTTCGGCCGGAAGCTGACCTGCGGGGTTAGCCGGGACAATGCTGAACAGGACGGCCACATTCTGCAGGTCCGTAAGCCCTGGGTTTTCAACTGTTGCGGTGAATGTGCTAGACCGACCGAATCGAACCGCCGAAGGCCCACCCCATTCGATCTTGGGCTCACTCTGCCCACCGTCCACAATTTCAAATCCGTTCGGGATAGTGGCCGCATTTTCCTCATTCCGAACAATGAAATCATAGGTTCCTGCCACGGCCGATCGCAGGTCGAAACGTATCGTCATCTCCGTGGTGTCTGGGGGGTAAACTGGCACACCCGTGATGATAGCCCCCCCAACTCCTGACAAGGTTGCGACGGTGTTCGACCCAAATCCTGTCCCGCGGACCCGAACAGTGACACTTCCGGCGTTACCGCCGCGCGTATGGGAGACGCTGGATAGGTGGAAGTCCGTGTAGCGCGCTTCAATCCGGGCGGCGATAGATCCGGCTGCCAAGTACGGCGCATACACCAAAACATAAACCTTGCTAGTGTATGTGATGGCCAGCGGTATCTCGCAATGCAGGTTCGTAACGGAAGCCTGAGCGAACGTCTCGTAGTCATACTGCGATGGCAGCTTGACCCTCGTGGCGGTCATGCGGAAGGCGGTGATGTCCGCGCCGGGCGGCGGGGTTTGGAGGCTCTTGGTCCTGGGAGTGCCGGCATTCTTGTCGGCCGCTGGTGCTCCGAGGTTGGCGAATTCGGCGTCGGACGAGAGGGCCGAGCCAACAGGAATGCCGGCGCTCATCTTGAGTTTGCTGCCGCTGCCGGGGTCTGCCTCCAAGGTGACCACGACGCTGCGCCCGGCGTCGGCGTTTATCGCGAAGTAATAGAGGCCGTGCGAGCGGAGGGTGACGGGCGAGTTGGTGCCGATGCCCAGAGGGGTGACGGGATAGATGGGGCGCGGGTCGAGACCAGTGTCCCAGAGGCGAACGCGGCCATCGGCGTGGGTGGTGGCAAGCGCCGTCTGGTCCGGGGAAATGGCCACGCCTTTGATCTGGCTGGCTTCGCTGCCGGTGTCAGTGAAGACGCGGAGCATCCCACCGTTTTGCGCGTCCCAGAGATAAGCCGTGCCGGGGGTGGCGGTGTCGCAGGAGGCGATGACGCGGCCATCGAGGGAGAGCGCGGCGTCGCCCACTTGCGCGCCTGCTTGGATGCGCAACATTTCCGCTCCGGTAGCCGTATTCCAGATACGGATGGTGCCATCAAGCGAGGCCGTCATGGCGTTGGTGCCGCCAGGGAAGAAGGCGGCGGCGGTGATGAGTTTGGTGTGGTTGGTGAGGCGACAGAGTATCTGACCGGTGGCGGTGTCCCAAATGACGGCGAAGCGGTCGGAGTTGCCGGCCAAGGCCAGGCCCTCGGGGCAGACGGCGACGGCGCTGATGGAACCGGCGGAGCCAGTGAACTCCTGGAGGAGTTGCAGCGCCGGCACGCGGTAGAGGGCGGCGTTGACACCCCGGCCCGCGAGGATGCGCGCGCCGTCCGAGGCGTAGGCGGCATAGACGGTGCCCGCGCCGCTTGGGCTGGTGCGACCGAGTTCAGCGCGGCTGGCGGTGTCCCACCAGCGGAGCGTGCCGTCGGCGCTGCCGGTGAGAAGCTGGTCGCCTAGCGGGGAGAAGTCGAGCGTGGCCACTTCGGCGGCGTGGCCGGTGAAGGTGAAGTTGGTGCGGATAGAGTGCAGGTTCCAGAGCAGCACCTGGTTGCCGTCGGTCTTGGCGAGGCGCAGGCCGTCCGGGGAGAAGCGGGCTTTGCCGCCGGTGGTGCCGCCAGTGAGGGTTTGGGCGGGGGTGGTGAAGGAACCGCTCAGGGTGTCGAGGGTGAAGGGAGCGGATTCAGCCCTGGTGATCCACCACACATCCAAGGGTGGGATGCGGGTGTCCAAGGTGAAGGCGGGTGATTCGGCCTGAGTGACGAGGTTGGGCAATGGCGTCGTGTCACTGGGCAGGCGTGTATCGAGGGTGAAGGGTGGGGATTCCGCCGTGACGACGAGCGAGGCGGGCGGCGTGGTGTCCGTGGGCAGGCGGGTATCGAGCGTGAACGGCGGCGATTCAGCAATAACAACGCCGTTGGTGAAGGAAATGCCGTCCGGGAGCCGGGTGTCGAGGGTGAAGGGTGGGGATTCGGTGACCACCGTGCCGGAGGAAGGCGTTACGCCGTCGGGCAATCGAGTATCCAGGGTGAAGGTGCCGGACTCGGTCACGACGGTGCCGGAAGAGGGGGCCACGCCGTCCGGGAGGCGGGTGTCCAAGGTGAAGGGAGGCGTCTCGGCCTGGACAATGAGCGAGCCGCCGGGCGGTTCCCCGGAAGGCAAGCGGGTGTCGAGGGCGAACGCGGGGGTTTGGTTGGTGACGATGAGGTCATCGGCGGTGGCGGCGAAGGGCCAGAGCAAGAACAAAACCGTAACCGCCAGCGCCAGTCCCGTAGGGACGACATGTTTGTAGAGCCAAGACCAATCGAGCGTCCAGCCCCGTAGGGGCGGCATGTTTGTAGAACGGTCGTCGCCGGTGTCCGCCAAGCCCCGTCGGGGCGACATGTTTATAGAACCAAGGCCAAACGATCGTTCAGCCCCGTAGGGGCGGCATGTTTGTAGAACGGTTGTCGCCAGTGTCCGCCAAGCCCCGTAGGGGCGGCATGGTGCGAGCAAACCGGGAGGCAATGGACATGCCGCCCCTACGGGGCTAGACGATCCGCAGCACGCCCAGATCGG
>CAIWJG010000487.1 GCA_903912925.1 uncultured Verrucomicrobia subdivision 3 bacterium
ATAGGCCACCGGCCCTTGGTAGCCTGCGGCGGTCTCATACCAAAACACCTGGTTCTTCCCAGCGAGGTACTGCACGTTCCAACTGAGAATCCGCAGCTTCTGGCCAGCCCGAAGAACCGGCGCCTGAGTGCTGCCGAGGACCGCCACTGGTTCTATCGGCCGAGGGTGATAGGTCAGAGCATAAACCAGAACCGCCAGCGCTACGGCAACGCCCGCCATCACCCCGCATCCATACAAAAGGACCTTCTTGACTCTCATCCTATGCGCTCGTTTCTGTAGTACTGATAGATCGGTTTTTGCGCGCCCGCTTGTACTTGACGCTGCGCGGGTGAAACCGCCACCGGAGCCGGCGCTGCCGGCCGGGGTAGGCTAAGCCGCGCCTCCAGCAGGTTCAATTGTGTGGACAACTGGGCCAGCTCCTGTGCCAGCCGCGTCTGCCGCTGTTTCAACCGCTCCTGCTCCGACCGCTCTTGTTCATTCATGATCGGGTCCTCTTTGCGCAATCTTCTGCCATTACCGTGCGGCGAACCAGTCGCCTACGGCGGGAACCTGGACGGCTGGCTGACTGGTTATTTGGACGCAGTCATGCCCAAAACGGCACACCATCCACAACTCTGCCGAGACTAAGAGCAAGACGGCAAGCGTGCCAGCCCAAACTCGCAGTTTCAGAATCTGCCGCGCCGGATGATTTGTTTTCATGCCGCAACCTTAGCGCTGCGGCGGGGGAGAGTGTTAATCGATAAACTTTGCGGCAGTATTGATTTAACCGATGCACGGCTTCGGCTCCCCGCGCAGGCACTTGCAACTGATTCAACGGCGGCGGCGGTAAGCGGCCCGGGCGGTGCGGAACCTGGCTATTAGCGGCGGCCCGCCTCATGGTGGCGGCAATTGGCTAATCAGGCGGCTGTCCAACAGAATGACGTTCACCTCCGGATTTGTGCCGTCCGCCGCGAACTTAACCGTGGCCTCAACATCACTGCTTCCCTGCCCGCGTAGGTCGTGCCAGACCCAGTGTCGCTGAACGAACGTTGCCGGTGTGCCTTTCCGAAATGGCTGGCAGTTGTAAAGTGCCTTAGCCTTCTCATTAGCCAATTGCTCGGCCAGGGCTTCAGCTTGAGCACCAGTCAACGGGCCGGTGTGCGCCGGCTTTCCCAGTAAAGGAACCGGGTCAGTGTGAGCCTCGGCATTACTTGGTTTCAGGCGCAGGGCTTCCTGAAATTGGCGGATGGCCTCGTCCATTTGGCCTTGCTTGTCGGGGGCAACGCCGAGGTTGTAGTGGGCATTGGCGTCATCCGGTCTCAGGCGGACGGCATGCGCTGCTTCGATGTCCGGTTCCGCATTGGCCTTGTCCGAAGGGACGACCTTCTCGAATTCGGGCGTTTGTCGCAGCTTGTCGAAGCGGACATCTTTGCGGACATCCCGGAGAAGGTCGCGCGCTTTAGGATCGCGTTTCAGCCGCGCAGCGCTCAAGTCCAGCGCTTGCTTCAGGGCCGCCAGCGCCTCGCTCGATTTATTCAGACTGACCTTGAGCGCCGCCAAGTCGTACCAGGCCTCGGGGCTGGTGGATGCTACTTGTACCAGCCTTTCCAAAGCGGCCTCAAGCTTGGGTACGTTCTGCATTTGGGCGTACTGCTGGGAGAGCTGCAGCAGGATGTCGGCCTTCAAGGCTGGCTTCTGCATAATCGCCTCGAGCACCGTAATCCGGCGGGAGGTCTGCTGCATCTGCCCATACGCACTGGCCAGGTCCAAGGCCGCCTGATAATTCGTCGGATTAGTTCGCACCTCATCTTCCAAGTGCTGGAGGCTGGCTTGGGTCGGCTTGATCCCGGCGCTCTGCTTCTTGTAGCTCTGGATGCCGTTCACTAGACCCATAACCTGGCCGTTGTCGGGGTCGATTTTCAGGCAGGTTTGCGCCAACAGCAGGGCGTCATCCATGCGATTCAACTGTAAAAGCAGTTGGACGTAACGGAAGACGGCTTCGGGGCTAACTGGGCAGAGGGCGAAGGCCTGGCGGAAAGCGAAATCGGCCTCCTGGACCAGGGCCTGGCTCTCGGCGTTGGACTTTGGCCGATACTCGGGCGGAGCAGCCGGACCAAGCCGCCAGGCATAGAGTCCACCGATGGAACTCCGTAGTTTGGAGAATATCTTTTTGGCATAATCGTTTTGGATAAACCGCGAGTCACCGGTGAACCCCTTGAGGTCGTGGCGCAAATATACCCGGTCAACGAACTCCGCGACCTCGCGCACCGTCGTCTTATCCTCCAGCCAATCGCCCAACATGCCGGCGACCAGCTTGCGCCAGTAGTCGTGTTCCCGGCCAATAACGTCCTCCGGTAATTGCGCCAGCGACTGGCGATTGAGCTTCATGATGAGGCCATGTGGCTCCAGGTAGGGATACATCCAGTCTAAGGGAAAGCTTTCCTCGATATAGAACTCCCGGTCGGGATTACGGTCAAAGACGACTTTGGTTATTAAACCGTTGATGGCCATGACGGCGACCTGGCCGGAGACGTTAACCTTGCCGTCAACCATCTTCACGTCTTCTCCGGGCTTGAGTTTGTTGTCCGCCAGGCGGCGCTGTGCGTCGGCCATGTACTCCTGAAAACAGTGTTGTGAGTCTTCGGCGCTCGGCGTGTAGATTTTCCCGCCATACATGGCCCGCAGGTAGTCCAGGTAGCTGTTATCGGCAAGGGCGTTCTGGGTCAACGTGAAGAACGGATCGCCGTCGGTATGCGACTTGCAGAAGGCTGCCGGCACACCGCGTCCCGGATCGGTGCCGCCGAAATAGATGCTGCCGGCGGGAATGGAATTGATGATGCCATCGGCGAAGATGGCGGTGTATTTCGGTTCGCAGTTGACGACCTGATCGTAAGCCAGGTCAAGCTCCAGAACCGGCTGCCAATAGGCCGTGCGGAGCTGCACCTCCATGTCATTGGTCCCTTTGCTGTATTGAGGGTGGTGCCGCTTGTAGTAGGCATACCGGTTGGTCACCGTCCGCCAGTCGCCCTTGATGGCGGCGTCGAAGAAGCTTTGAAACTCCGGGGTGATTTGCTCTCCGGCTTTGGCCGCCAACTGCTGCGACTGCTTTGCCTTCGCTTGAGCGAAGGACTGGAGCCGGGCGATCTGCTGTTGGCGGAGCGCAGTATCTTCCGCCTGCTTCTGCGAGGTGTCCGAGCTGCTCCCGCCGACAGACAAGGCGAGGGCGCCCATCAGTCCCAGGATGGACAGGGCGGTGAATGGTCGCAGCCGACGCACGCGCGAGGCGTCCACGATCGCGGCGACGCGCCCTTGCAGTTGGGATGAGCGGGCCATCGCGATGCCGGCCAACTGCGGCGCACGGCGGAAGGTTCGGGCGATCTCCACCAGGTGCGCGGCATAGTCCGATGCCCGGCAGCCGCTGTTCAGCACCAGGTCGTCGCAAGCCCGCTCGCGCTCGACGCACATCTGCCGAACAGCCAGCCAGACGAGTGGATTGACCCAATACAGAGCGCAGACAATCCGCGCCACGGTCTGAGTCAGGCAATCCCATCGTTTCGCGTGGGCCAGTTCGTGCAGCAACACCACCCGGCGCCGCTCGGCGGGCCAGTGCGCGGCATCCGCCGGCAGCAGGACCACTGGCCGCCACCAACCCCACGTCAGCGGCATCGGGTTGTCGGCGGACTGCAACAAGCGCACTGGCCGCCGCAGCCGCAGTTGGTCGCAGGCTTCCCGCAACAAGAGCGCCCAGTCGGTTGCCTGCGTGAGCAACCCGCTTCGTAACGCTTCAGGTGCCCCACATACGTGCGCAACCTCTGCTGGTAAGGACGCGTTCCACCGCGTCCCTGAGATCTTTACCAAGGAGTGGGACGCGGTGGAACGCGTCCCTACCTGAACAGGCAGGCTGCTTCGCGCCAGACGGCGGAGCTGAACTTGCCCCGCCAGCACGGAAAGCAGACCCACCACGATGCCGAGGAGCCAGACTAGAATCCCCAGAACCAGCAAGGTGGCGCTGAAATGTGCGGCCATGGGCTGTCTGCCCCCGGCGCGGACCTCGCCGGCACCGGCGGGCGCAGTCTCCGCCGGCGGGACAACTGGTGCGGGGTTCGCGGTTTCGGGGGCGGGCGCCAAGTAAAGCGCCAGCGAGAACTGGTTGCCAGAGGTAAAACCGGTCGAGACAGACCAAAGCGGTCGTTGCCAGGCGTGCGGCACGGTGGAGAGCAACAGCAAACAGGGCAGGCTGGCCAACGCCAGAAACCATATCCAATGACGGGTGGCCGCCGCGGCTCGCCGGCAGCAGAGGCACAAGCCGCCCGCCACTGCCAGCAGTGCCAGACTCTTGACCCACGCGTCGAAAAACAGCGTGGTCAACGCAGCGTCGTGCAGGCACCTCCCGATTAGTTCAATCCACCCATTCATGTCAGCGCCCCTCCTTCCGTGCTTGGTCGATCATTGCTTGCAGTGTTCGCAACTCCGAATCAGAAAGCCGGGTGTCGGCCGTTTCCAGCAGCGCCGCCATGGCCTGGGGGACCGAGCCCTGAAAGAATGTGGAAACGACTCGCCGCAGCGCGGAACGCCGCGCGGCCTCACGCTTGGCGCGCGGCAGATAAACGTAACGGGCGCCCTCGCAGCGATGCTTGACGTGCCCTTTATCTTCCAGGATCCGCAGCAAGGCGCGGACGGCGGAATAGCCGGGAGCCTCGGGCAGGGCGGCTTGGACTGCGGCGGCGGTGGCGTGGCCACGTTGGTGCAGAGCGTCCATGATCTGGCGCTCCCGGCGGCTGAGGTGGGCTTCGGTGCTCATACCTGATATGCTAAGATATTAGCAGTTGCACGGCAGCCGTCAACCGGAAACTGTTAAGAACTTAGCAGCCGCATATTCCAGGGCCGGGCCTCGCCTGAAGCGGGCCCGGCGCCCCCGCACTTTTCTTCATTTTCTTCTTGCAAGCTTACGTCTGTAAGATAGTATCCCCTTACTAATGTAGGAGAATGCTTATGAGCTTTGCGAACAAGAGCCAGCAGGAGCGGAGCGAGCCGCCTCGGATTTCAGATGCCGAATGGACCATCATGAAGGCGATCTGGCCGCTGAAAACAGCCACCGCGCGGCAGGTGGTCGAGGCGCTCGCCGGTGAAACCACTTGGAAGCCCAAGACGATCCAAACCCTCGTCACGCGCCTGGTGCAGAAGGGGGCCCTGGCGGCTGATACCTCCAGGCGGGACTATGTCTTCACCCCGCTGGTAACGGAGCAGGAGTGCCGTCAGGCCGTGAGCCGTTCCTTCCTGGCCCGGGTCTTTGACGGCGAGATCGCGCCCTTCCTGGCCTGCCTGCTGGAGCGCAAGAAGCTCACCCGCAAAGAGATCGCAGAGCTCAGGAGAATCCTAGACGAGAAGACGCCATGAAAGCGCTCATCAGCCTGATCCAGCCGACGTTCGATTGGACGTGGCAGAACTCGCTCCAGGTGGCGCTGCTGGTTGGGCTGGTGTTGGTGGTCCAGAAAGTTCTGGGCCGCTGGCTCACGCCCCAGCTCCGGTATGCCCTGAGCCTGCTCATTCTTTTGCGCTTGCTCCTGCCCCTCGCGCCCCCGAGCCCGCTCAGCCTCGAAAACCTTTTCAGGCCGACGGCCCGGCTCGAAGCTCATTCGCTCGTACCTGAACACGGACGCCTCGGAGAGGCGTCCCTACCCGAAGCGTCCCTGCCAGATAGCCCGCTTAGTTCCGCGGTCGCCGAACCTTCTCCGGTGGCTCCTACCAGCCCCCTTCCAGTTGCCCCCCCTTTCGTCTCCGCACTACCTAGCCGCCCGCCAGCCATCTCGCTTGCCGAGTTCCTTGGCTTGGCCTGGGCTTGCGGCCTGCTCGCCTTGGTTTCTCTTGCAGGCTGGCGCTACGCCCAATGGTGCCGGTTGATCCGACAGGGACGGCGGCTTTCAGATCCAAGGCTGCTCGCACTGCTGGACGATGCGCGGCAGGCGATGGGCGTTCGCCGTCCGGTAACGCTGGTGGCAATGGCTCGACTCGGCAGCCCGGCCGTGTTCGGCTTCCGGCGGGTCCGGCTGCTGCTCCCCGAAACCATGCTGGACCAATTAACCGACCAGGACCTGCGCTTGTTATTCCTGCATGAAATGGCCCATGTCCGGCGGCACGACATGCTGCTTAACCTCGTGCTGATGGCGGTGCAGTTCGTCCACTGGTTCAACCCGCTACTGTGGCTGGGGCTGCACCGGTTGCGCGCCGACCGCGAACTGGTGTGCGACGCGATGGTGTTGCAGCGCGCCAGACCGGAGGAGCGGTCGGGCTACGGCTTACTTCTGCTCAAGCTGCTGACGGATTTCCCGGCTGACCAAGCGATAATACCCACTGCCGTCCCGGTAGTGAGCAGCCAGCGCGAACTCAAGAGGAGGATTGTTTTGATCAAACACCATCGCAGCGCCAGCCGGGGCGTTTACGTGGTGACTGTCATGGCGGCGGTGGCGCTTGCTTGCCTCACATTCACCGGTTCCAGCCAGCAGTCGCCTGTGGCACCCGCACTGGCTGTAAGCACGGCGATGACTAACGGCTCGGCGTCCAATGGCCTGTCCGGCCAAGGAACGCCGGCAGAAACGCGGCCGCTCTATATTCGGACCTTTAAGATCAGTGGGGATAGCCTGAATGAGGGCCTGCACGTACCAATGCGTTCGATTGGCACTAACGGTTGGGACGCAGTCCGTCAGGCCCTGCTCGCCCATCTTTCGAAGACGGGCGTGGACCTCGACCCGGTCCGCCATCCCGGGAAAGTGTTTTTCTACGCCGACACCAAGCGCTTGCTCCTGATTCGAGCCACGGCGGACGATCTCGAGATCATCGAGCGGGAGTTAGCGGCTTTGGGTGGCTTGCCCAAGCAAGACGCAGACTCCAGCACACTGGTGCACGATGGCAGGGTGCTGTACCAAATGGGCAAGCTGGACGAGGCTGAGGACAAGCTTAAGCTGGCCCTCAAGAAAGACCCGCACAGTGAGTCTGCCCATTATTACCTGAACTTTGTTTCAGCGCTAAAGCACGCCCGGGAGCCGAAATTGCAGGGCGCGTCATCCATCCAGAACCCCTATGCCGGCACAAATCTTCTCGCTATCGGTCCGGGCCGCGGAACGATCATCGCCAGTCTCGACCGCATCCGCCTGGCCAATGTCGCGTATGACGGGTTGCCGCTGGGCCGGGTTCTCAGCGAGCTGAGTCATGAAGCCTATAAGCAGGACCCGAGCAAGCGCGGCGTCCATTTCTTTATAAATGGCGGAACTAACGGACCGGAGGCTTTGACCTCCCTCCCCATAACCATCGAGCCGCCCCTGACGAACAGTCGATTGGGGGACGTGATGGAGGCCATCGTGAAAGGTGCGGGGCGGCCGATCAAGTATTCGATTGAAGACTATGCTGTGGTGTTTTCGGCCAGGACTGGCCCGGAGTCTCCACTGCTTTACGTTCGCGCTTTTAAGGTTGATCCGAACACAATTGTTTTGGGCTTGGCCCAGGCCAAGATACCGGCGGAGGCAAATGGCCCGAACTCAGTCACCCGAGGCTTGCGCGATTGTTTCGCGAGGGCGGGAGTGCATTTAGATCCGACCAACATCTTTTACAGCGTCCACAACGATCGCCAGGGTGTGCTCGTGATTCAGGCCACGATGCAGGACCTCGACATCATTGAGGCGGTGATCATGGTGCTGAACTACTCTCCGCCGCAGCTCTCAGAGAGCGGGCGTGATTATCTCCTTGGCTGGTACATGTTGCCGAATCGCCATTATCGAACCCGTGCGGTCCTGCCGGGGCCTGGCACGCTGATTCCAGTCCTGAAAAGGGGCGGAGTTTACTGTTCGGTTTCCAACGGGGCAGAAATCCCCCTCAAACAATGCCCGGAGGGGCTGGAGTGGGGGCTGACCGAGTCCAGCATGAGAGGGACGAAGATCGGCTTGGACGCGGCATCGAAAGAGCCCTACATCATCATCGAAGATCGGAATGCCCAGTACGAAGGGGATATGTCGACTAGCGGTGAGAAGCAGTTCATGACGAAAATCGCTGAGCCACCAGGGCTGCTCACCGCCACTGCCAAACCTCCGCAAACAGTGAAGGATTTTACAGGTTGCTACCAACCCCTGTATTTCCCTGCCTACCAATTCATCATCACCAGAGACGGCGACAAGTATCAGATCAAAGAGCAGAAACTCAGTAAGGACAAATGGATTGCAGAAGAGGCTGCATCAACGACACTCGAACCACTGCCCGACAAACCAGGCTTCGCTTGGGGCAGAGAACAAAAGGTCAGGCTTGTTTTCAATCGCGACTTGAAGCGCTATGAGTTTCTGATGGGGGAAGATACTAACAATATCACGATGCCGCTCGTGCGGGTCAGTCCGTCCCTGCCGCCTGGGACCGGAGCCAGCACTGCGCCAATCGGAGTTCCCGCATGGCACTAAACCCCGGAACGAGAGTTGTCGAAGCGGGTCAGCAGGGGGCGGTTGATTATGAACTGCTCACGTATGAGAGGACGGGGGAAATGGCTGCTTGGATTTGGGGGCCAGCCGTCGCAGAAATGCAATGAAGCATCTAGCGAGCACCCTTGGTCATTATTGACACAAATGGCCACCCTCGGCGTCTATTTGTTATGACAAAGAACAGCCTCGACATGAAAAGAATTCTCATCGGCAGTTTGTTGGCGATGTTCGCACTGTGGCTAGGATATTACCTCGGGTATCACAACGGCGTCAAACAGGAGCGTCAGGCATGGCTTGCTACCGAGCAAACTCTCCCTGACCCAAGGCCAACAGTGACTGCAGGCCGGCCTGCAATCCAAACCTCGCGATGGACCCGCACCTTCTACACGAATCCGTATATCGGTAGGACAGTAATTGCAAGGTCAAGGCCAACCCCGGTAAATGTGCCCGACCCCCGAGACACTCTCGTCAAGTGAGCACACCACGCCTTAACCCGCCCCCTGAACTCTCTCCGGCTGATTGAACGCCCACAACAAGTGGCTTCTTCAGGCGCAAAGTTCAGATGGAAAGCGCAAGCTGGGCGGGCCGCAATTCAATCCCAACGGGATTGCATCAGTCAGCCCAGGGTTGGACCGCCGGGGCAGCGCGGGGGCGGTCCTACCCTGGGGAAACGCCGCCCAATTCCCGGCCTACCCTGCAAGGGTTGCATCCCTGGTGCCGGTCCTAAGCCGATGGAACGGTGTGACGCAACCGCTTTCAGGGTTTATGAATCTTTCGCACGACGTCCCAGGGTAGAACCGTCGCGACGAAACGGCCGACGGTTCAACCCGTGGGCTTGATGACGCAATCCCTTTGGGATTGGCGCGGGACAGGGTTCATTGAGAACATCACCTCAAGCGCCGTTTAGATTGGTCAGATAACATATGCATAAATACAAGCTGTTACTTATTGGCAGCGTCCTGAGTTGCGCTGTGGTCTTGCTTGCCCAGACACTGCCCTCGACGCTGCCGCCCCGGGAACACGGATCTTATTCCGGCGGCAGCTCAAGCCGCCCCCAACCTGCGAGGCAAACTTCCTGCGTCGGCGGTAAGGTGTATTGCTGCTATTTAGAGGATTCCGGGGGTTCTGCCGGTTGGCAACCCCCAGCGCCTTTGCCGTTGGGGTGGGCTAAAGTCGAGGAAATCGTGCGAACAGAGCTACGCAAGCTAGTGCAGGACGAACCGAATTGGTTGGTCACAGACTTTCGGGTGAGCCGTTTTGAGCGTAGCCCAGGCTGGTATTACGCCATCACTTTGAAACCGGAGATAGAGCGCATCACGTTGACACCGGCTATAAAGCTTGTTAATGAGCCCCCCCAGTCTTACACGCTGCTCGTGGACTTCTCAGGCACGCCAGGTAAAACCGGGGGGGGTGCCATCCCTAAGGTTCAACAATGACCACGACGCTTAACAATCGCAGGCAGCGGACCCCGCGATGGAGCCTCCGCTTTATTCGCTGAGATCAATGGCGCGGAGTCGCAGGTCCGGACCGTTGACGTTATGATTGCGCTAATCACCGCAGGCATGCTCTTGGCGGCTGCTGGGGGACACAACGCGCCGGCGGCGGGTGCCGAAGCCGCGGACGCGTCCGGGCCAATAGGTTCTCGGCGTCCTGAGTCCGCCACCGTCCAATTCCTGGCCGAAGGCAGCGTCGATTACTATAACTTTCTGACGGCAGAAGACCTTAAGGCCGGCCGGAGTGAGTTTACCCGCGTCGCCAGCAATACCGTGAGCTTTAGCGTGGCAGTCAGTAACTCCTGCTACCTACTGCGCTTGGTTCCAACCACCGAGGGCGCCATCCAATATCAGGAGGCGGGGTTCGATGGCCAAACGCTTTATTATGTGCTCCAGATGCCTCCGCTTCGCGGGCCGAAGCCGCCCGGCGTCCAAAACGAGCTCAACGTCGCCAATGCCTGGATATTTGACCAGCAGCGGGTGGTTTACAGTGTATTTGCCCACCACATGGCGCCGGTCTGGCTCATGTTCGCCTCTGGCGACTACCTGCGCACGGTGACCAATGGCCTGGTGGAACCGCCGGTGACCATCGGCCTCTTCGAGAACCTGGACTGCTTTCCCAGACCCTTCAAGATTCCTGCGCAATGGTCACTGCAGCAGGCGTTCCCGTTCCTGCCCCTGCGTGTCACCTGCCAGGACGATGGGGAAACCAAGACCGAGCCGCCCTTCCAGAACGTGAAGCGAACGCCTCTATTCGGTGCCGGCTTCACCAACATCGTCTTCCAGGTGACCGGAACCAGGAAGTTTGACGGCGCTGAGGTCCCCTGCTCCGGGGATGTGGACACCTACGGTCCATGTCCCGGGGGGAAACCGAAACTGCTTCACTATAGACGCTACCACCTGGCTTTGACGAAGTGGTCGAGCACCATCCCGCCAACCACCTTCCGGCCGAAGCTGCCCGGCCTGACCACAATCTCCGATGCGCGGCACGCTCGATCGGAGCATCCGCAGACGTCTTTGGCCAGAGAATGGCCTGAGTAAGGAGGACCTGAATTCAACGTGAATTTCATGTCAAGTGGACGGATGATCGAGCGCTCGAAGCAGGGGAAGGCGCGAGGGGACCCGCCTGCGCTGCGCTACGGCGCGGCAAGAAGGGGAAACCGGAGGACGGTGATCAGGGAAGACACGCTGAAAAGTGACATCAGTTCTCCAGGCCGAGGAACCTTTTGATGTGCCGGGCAAGGTGCTCGTCAACTTGGGTGTGTCGCGGGACCGGTTGCCTGCGCCCGCTGGCCGGATTCCAGTAAATATCGTGCCTTTATCCCGGTCGAAGCAGTTGACATCCGGTGGCATTCAACTGCCGGATCGACTCCCGGCGCTTCATACCAGAACTTCCTTAACCTGGTGATCTTTCGGAACGTCTTCCATGACCATCATTCGGTAAGCATCCTGGATGTTCTCCTCCAGCTCATGGAGCGTCCGGCCTTGCGTCATGATTTCCGGGTGCTCGATGAGCTTGCCCAGCCAGAACTTCTTGGACTTCCAATAGACCATCGTCAGTTTCGTGTTCATAATTCCATAGCCTTTCTCTCAACTGTCATTCCCAATCTACCACAACCATCCTTCCAGTGGGGCTGCGAAGTGTCCCAGAAGGGACACCTGCCGAGCAATTGGTAGCTGTGCATTCGTGCCGCCCATGCTGAAATAGGTCGGGCAATGATGCGACGAAACGGGAAGAGGAGAAAGGGGAAAGGGGACTACGGGGGAAGAGCGGGTCGTGTAGGCGCCTCTGATGGCGGCCGCACTCAAAGGGCCCAATCGATTTCGTGTGCCGGTGGCCCACGGCCAGGCGTCCGGAGGCAGGAGCTATTAACCGCGGAATAGGTGAAATACGAGGAACAAGCAGGGGCCGCTATTCTCCCTTCCGTCTGCGCTCCTGAGCTTTCTTTGCGCGTGCGCCTCATTGAACTTCAACTTAGACTTTAACCACCATGAAGACGGTAACCCTGCTGGAGTTTCGGAAGAATGCCCAAGGCATTCTGCGCCGGGTGGGACGGGGAGAGCGGTTCGTTCTCTCGAGTCGTGGGCGCCCCGCCGCACGGCTGGAGCCAATCACCGCAGCGCGCGTTTCGGACCCGACGACTGATCCCTTCCTTACGATCGGCCGCCGGGCTGTCCCGAGTCCCAAAGGCAAAACCCGGCACGCCGACATCGATCGCATCCTTTATGGCGGCGATTGATGTCTTATGAGCTGAACCTCCGCGACTCCTTTACAACCGACCAGCACTTCCGGCAGGCAGGGTTCAATCCCCTGCTGGCAAAACGGAGCGGATAACCATGGAACGTCAGAATTCTCCTGGCCTTCGCCTTCTCAGAGACCCTGAGCCCGTAGAAACGACGTGAGCCCCATTCCCCCTCACCCTACCCTCTCCCCAAAGGAGAGGGTGCCTGGCCCCAGGAGTCGAAATGCAGAATGCAGAATGAAAACAGCAGGCCGAACGGGAGCCATTCCCCTTTCTGCATTCTTCCTTCTTCCTTCTG
>CAIWJG010000488.1 GCA_903912925.1 uncultured Verrucomicrobia subdivision 3 bacterium
CGGCGCGCCAAACCAGAAAAAGGGGAGGGTGGGTATGGGGTGGCTTTTACCCAGGGCGGCGACCTCTGCGGCCTTGCCCTGGGCTATTATCTTGCTGCCCCCTCCAGGGCGCCGGAGGACTCCCCTCGCGGAGCCAAGCCAGATCACGCCCGATAGCCAAATTGCCCTCTTGCACAATTCCTCAATAAAGTTGAGGATGCGTGCATGGCAAAAAAGAACGATCCGTTTGCCGCCCTAATGGCCGTTGCCCAGGACCAGCAAGGCTATTTCACCACCAAGCAGGGCATCGCGGCCGGCTACGCGGACAATACCCATCCCTACCATGTGCGAGCCGGCAATTGGGAGCGGACCTCGCGCGGCATCTACCGGATCTCACATCTCCCAACCCCCGAAGATGGAGAGATGATGGTCTGGCTCCTCTGGTCGCGCGGCCGTGACGAGCAGCCCCTGGCAGCGATCTCGCACCAAACCGCCCTCAGCCTGTTCGAACTCGGCGATTTCAACCCGGCCAAAGTTCACCTGACCGTCCCGCGGACGTTCCGTCGCAACAGCCGCCTCCCCAGGACGGTTGTGCTGCACCGGGCAAAGCTCGAGCCCGCCGAAGTCACCCACCTGCGAGGCCTCACCGTATGCCGCCCGCTCCGCGCCCTTTGCGACCTAGCCATTGCCAACCAGGACGCTGTTGGCGATCTCCGCCCCGTCGCCAGGGAGGCGCGACGCCGCGGCCTGATAACCGAGCCCGAGGCTGCCGCAATGAAACAACAAGAGACCACGCGCCGGCTCGTCATCGCCCTGCTGCCATGACTCGCTACCTAACCCCCGCCGCCTTGCGCCGGGCACTGGAAGACCGACTGCTGGCCCTCGTGCGCCGTGAAGGTGGAGACATTCAACGCTTGCGCCGCCAAACGGCCTTCGACCGTCTGCTGTGTCGTCTCTTCCATGAGTCCAATGCCCCCTGGCAACAAAGTCAGCTCGCTAACGATCCGAAACGGAAACGGGTCAGCCCATAGCCTGGTTCGCAAGTTTGTTTCTGGGAGCCGAGGGAAAAGCTAAAGGCTGAAGTGGGACAAGGGGGAAATGCTGACACGCTGAAATGCTGAAATGCTGGCCCGCCTTCGGCCCCTTTACGAGGGGGCCCACAGACGCGGGCGCAACCACGAAATGAAACCTGGCTGTCCAGCTTGCAGATCAGGTGCCACTGGCGAATCCGGTAGCCGCAAGCCGATTTCCAGATCGGCGGGAGGAGCCCTGAGTTCGGCGGTAGTAAGAATGGATCTTCAGGCGGTCGGGGTGATGAGCGAGAGGTTCGGGAAATAGGCCCGGAGGTAGCCCCTGTCGGTGGCGGCCAGACGGTCGGCTTGCACAGTGGCGTGGGCGGCAATCAGGAAGTCGGGGATGAAATGCTGACGTGGCCCGCCTTCGCGCCGATAGCGGAGGAAGGTCTGGCCTGCGAGGTAGGCGGACTCAGGCGAGATGGGGTCGAAGTGAACCTGGATAGACTCGAACTCCTTCAAGGCGGCTTCGGCGGAGGGAAAACCGGCGGAACACTCGGCAAAAACGACTGGATTGATGAGAAGCGATCCCTCGGTGGCGGCTTGAGTGAGCACCTGGCGCCACCATTCCCAGCCGGGTTGGCGTCGTTGCAAGAGAATCACCACCGAAGAATCAAGCGCGGTTCTCATGGCTCTTTCGGCTTGGAGGGGAGTTCAACCGGGCCGCGAAGTTCGTCGAGGACGGTCTCAGCCCCCACCATCGGCCAGGGGTC
>CAIWJG010000489.1 GCA_903912925.1 uncultured Verrucomicrobia subdivision 3 bacterium
CAACTCTCAACCCTCAACCAACGAAATCATCCATTCCCGCTCCGTCCAAATGGGTTCAGAGCGGCTGGGCGTGTCGGCCAAGCTGGATTTGGTTGAAGTCCGGACGGGCACAGTGCCCGATGAGCCGGACCAGACCACCCACTCACTGGCCGCCCCGGAGGATCAGATGACCAGCGCGCCCGTGTCACGCAACCCGCAACCCGCAGCACGTTTTGTGGAGGTTTGCCCCGTGGACTACAAGGCCGGCGCGCCGAAAGTCGGCGAGGATGGCAATGAGCTTTGGGACGCGGATCGGATGCAGCTTGGCGTGCAGGCGCTGATCCTGCGCGACAACGGCTACACCTGCAACGAGGGCGTCATTTATTACCGCGAGACAAAGCAGCGGGTGCGGTTGCCCATCACGCCGGAACTGGCGTTGTGGGTCGAGGAGCGCATTGCCGCCGCACGGCAGGCCGCCACGGCCGCCATTCCCCCGCCGCTGGTCGCCTCGCCCAAGTGTCCGCGCTGCTCGCTGGTCACCGTCTGCCTGCCCGACGAAACGCGTTTGCTGGCGGCCCCTGCCTCTCAACCTTCAACCTTCAACCCTCAACCAGACGGCGTCCGCCGACTCATCGCCGCGCGCGACGACTCGCGGGCGCTCTACCTCAGCACCCAGGGCCTGCGCGTGGGCCGCAAGGACGAAGTGCTGCAAATCAAGCAGGAGCAGTCGGTGCTGGAGGAGGTGCGCATCAACGACGCCTCGCACGTTGCCCTGTTCGGCAATATCCAGATCACCAGCCGCAGGGCTTCCCCTCCGCGCTCGATTGTGCCAGGGGTCAGACCGTAGATTGGTCCGGCCTACCCTGCGAGGGGCGCTTCTGGGAAAGGAAACTGGGACCCGCCAAAGCACACTACCGGTTGTGGTTGACCGCTTCCGCACACCCCCACATATAGCGTTTTCCGGAGCGTTCTTGGCGCTACGTGCCTCAGAATGCAACGGTTGGCCTCGCCGGTGTGCGGGACAACGGCGCGATTGGGCGCCAGGCAGAACCCGCCCGCTTCCGGCGTAAGTTCATAGTATTGCGGGTGTTATGGCGAAATGCTGAAACGCTGAAACGCTGAAATGGGGCGGTGGCCGGTAATCAGTAGCCACAATCGGGGTCAAAACAGACCTCTATATTACCACGAGATCACCCGCTATACTCAAATCACCAGCGTTGACTATTCCCTGGCAGGATGGAGCATGGCAACGATGCGCGCCGCCATAGTCTCTGCCTGGATCGTGTTGTTTGCCGCCCCCTTGGCATTGTTTATCGGCCATTTAGGGGCAGATGACTTAAGCTGGATCAAGAACGGAATCAGCACCTATGCCGCCACTGCTCCTCACGCCAACTGGATCTCCGCAGGCATGCTGCTCGCGGGGCTTTCGATCGCTTGCCTCGGGGTCGGCATTTCGCTGAACACCCGGTGGCGCATCACTATATTGAGCCAGATCGCTTCGATGTGCTGTGGCGCCGCGGCGGCGGGCTTGCTCATGCTCTGCCGGTTCAAGGAAACCGCCAATAACTTTGAGGCGCTCAAGCGAATGGAGTTTGCGGCGGTTCGGCAGCAGACCTTCCATGATGCCGGCCTGCTGATCTTCGTCTCCAGCGCGGTGCTGGCGTTGATGATCTCGGGAGTGATCGCGATGGCCAGGAGCGCCAGTTGGGGCAGCCGCCTCCTGGCGGCGGTGGTTTTCGTCTCCGGGCCGATTGCCTGTGCGATTGTGATCTCATCCGCTCAAGGCCCCGCGGCATTTCTAGGCGCGGCCCCCGGGCTCAAACAGCGAGCCGGCTTCTTTTGTCTGTGGGTCGGCGCCTTGTGCCTGATGGCGTTGCTGACCAAACCCGCCAGGCAATCGGCCAACCGCTAAGGGGGAATGCAGAAGGAAGAAGGAAGAATGCAGAAAGGGGAATGGCTCCCGTTCAGCCGGCGGTTTTCATTCTGCATTCTACATTCTGCATTCTGCATTTCCACTCCTGGGGCCAGGCACCCTCTCCTTTGGGGAGAGGGTAGGGTGAGGGGGAATGGCTCCTGTTCAGCCGGCGG
>CAIWJG010000490.1 GCA_903912925.1 uncultured Verrucomicrobia subdivision 3 bacterium
ATTCCGGTTGCCGAGGGTCTCCCTTTTTGAAAACGGGGAGTTTTCTCTCAGACACTATGTAGTAAGCACGATCCGGGCTGCCAAACCTTTCCAGGAACGAGCTGTAGTTTGTAGGCGCGAGGGCGAACTCGGCGCCGCTGTGGTCGGCCTGGCCGATCTGCCAAAGCGGGTTAAGGGATTCCGCGGCGCGGCCCGCTACAGTGGCGGCCAGCACGCAACCGAGGGCAAAACGAATGATGTTCATTCTCATAAGTGTCAAACCCAAACAGAGACGAGCCGGAGCCGAGCCAGGATCGCGCTGGCCAGCAGCCTGCCGCTGCCGCCGCTCACTGAGCTGCCCCCCCCGCCGGGTGAGGGCCCCCGGCCTACATCCCCGGCAAAACCGCCCTCTTGTAGGCCGGGTGCCCCCACCCGGCGCTCCCATCTCTCATAACGATGCTAAGTCTTTGATTATCAACACGAGGCAAACCAACTCAAGGAGTTTGTGGCGGTTTGTCTCAGTTGCTTGACTTCATTAGGCCCAAGGTTTATCAGGCTTAAACCAAATGGCATCGAGTTCAACGCCGCACCAATCATTTTATGAAAACCACTGTTCTGATACCAATTGTCCTATTGTTGTCCTTCGCTCCGAGCGTCCGGCCCGCTGAAAGGCTGGAGAATTATACCAACAAGACCGTCCTGGTTTTTACGCCGCATCCGGACGACGACACCTTCGCCGTGGGCGGCACCCTGGCGTTGCTGGCCCACAACAAGAACCGGGTTTTCGTCGTCATTTACACCAACGACAACAAGGGGAGCTACGACCCCGACATGACCTCCGAACGCCTGGCGCGCATCCGCAAGGCCGAGGAAGAAGCCTCCTGCGGGGTCCTGGGCATTCCCAAGGAGAACCTCGTCTGGCTGGGCCACGACGATGGTGAACTCGAGTACGTCCCGCCCAAGATGCTCTGCGGCCAGGTTACCAAAATCATCCGGCAGTATCGCCCGGACGCGATCCTCTCGGTTGATCCCGGCGAATGGTACGCGCGCTGGCACAAGACGGACCACCGGATGGCGGCCTACAATACCCTGGATGCCGTCCGGGCGGCGGAGTTTCACCTCTATTACCCCGAGCACCTGCTGGTGGACAAGTTACAGGCCTATATTGTTCCCAACCTGTATTTCTTCTACACCACCACGAACGAGGCCAATTATTACGTCAACATTGATCCCACCTTCCAGTTGAAGCTGGAGGCCGTGGCGAAGCAGGTGAGCCAATTCGAGCCGGCCATGACGAAATACCGTCCCGATTGGGATCCCAAGGATCTGGCCCGCCTGAAGGAAGAATATCACAAGGAGCACGAAAAGAAGGATGGGCACTATGTGGAGTCCTTCCGCTACGCAACCGAGTTCAACCAAAAATAGCGTCGCCTGCCAGGTAAAAGTTTACGACATTGATGAAATGGGTCGCATTGCCTTGTTTGCAGCCTTCGCGACGTCCTCTGACCTCTGACTCCCCTCCGGCACCGGCTCCATCGAAGGCCTCGGCGGATCCTTCGAGCCCCAGTTCAACACCGGCTCCTCCAGTTACGGCGTTGGCATAGCTCTGCCCCTTGGCCGCGCCGACATGCAGCCCAAAGTCCACCTCGGGTACAACTCCAGCCTCGGCAACTCCTTCGTCGGCCTCGACTGGTCCCTCGATATCCCCACCATCAAACGCCAGACCGACAAAGGCTTCCCCACCTACACCTCCAGCGACGTCTTCCTCTTTAGCGGTGAAGAACTGGTCCCACTCTCCCCGCAGGAATCCCAACGAGATTCCATCCCTCAGCCCAGTTCGCCCCGAGCTACCCTGGGTAACGCATCCCAAAACACCTGTCACGCCACACTAATTAAACAAACAACCGGCCCTAAAGTGAACCCCAGATCATTCGTCTGCTTGTGAAAGAATGAACCGCTCGATTCCAGGATCAATGAAGAAACCCGCTTCGGAGCGAAGCCGATGGAGTTCGGTCCGCAGGCTGGGGAGGATTCCTCCCATCCTGGCGTGGAGCAATTCGCCGAGCACGCCCGCCACCGTTAGCCCGGCATGTCTGGCTGCGGCGCGGCCGCGCTTCTCGTCAATGAGGAGCACGTCGGCATTCAGCGACAAGGCCAGTGCAATCGCTGCGGCCTCACCGGCATCCAGCGCGAATGGTGGCACCACTGGGCTGGTTGCGGTGGAATCCAATTCGAGCCATCCGGCAGCCATGGCCGCCGCGAGGCGCGCCTTGCCTTCAGCATGGGAAAGCCGGTCCAATTCTTGCGCCACCTCCGGTGGAATCCGGACCGTTCCATATCGGTGCTGGAGCAGCTCCAGCCGCCCGATGACGGCAAGGTTCGACAGCGGAGAGGTGTTACTGACGACGCGCATGGGCCACGTCTTCCAGGGCCTCGGTAATGCCGTATTGGCGGGGAATGCCGCGCTCCGCCAGCGCCACGCCGAAGGCGTAGCGGTCCAAAGCCGCCATTTGCGCGCCCTGTCCGAGGCTCAGCCAGCCCTTGGCATAGTAGCGGCAGCCCAGCTCGATCTGCATATCGCGCTCCCGTTCGCCCGGTTGCAGAGGCAGGCTGGCCAAGGCTTGCTCGTCAAGTTCCAAAGTGATGCTCATAGCAG
>CAIWJG010000491.1 GCA_903912925.1 uncultured Verrucomicrobia subdivision 3 bacterium
CACGCGGCGTTCAAGGGCGTGAAATAGCCGGGTTAGGGTAAGCTTCTGAAGCGCGGGCGTTGGAGATAATCTCAGATGGAGTCGGCACGGCAAGGGCACGACCGAGGATAGCCAATAGCTAATCGCCAATAGTCAATGGGCGGGGAGATAGCGAATCGCCAATAGCCGACGGGAGGGATTAGAGCTCGCGGAGGGCGGCGGCGATGGGGAGGCGGGCGCCGCGGATGGCGGGAAACAGACCGCCGATCAGGCCGATGAGGACCGCCCACACGATGCCCTGTACGAGCAGGTCCGGGGTTACCGTGTAGGCGAAGGTGACCTGGTTAAAGCTGGGCCAACTCATCGTGGAGGTCTCCAGGCCGTTGAAGACGAAATAGGCCACAATCGCCCCAAGGGCCCCGCCAAAGATGGCCACGGCCATTGCTTCGATCATCACCGAGGCCACGACCGCACCGCCGCCGAAGCCCAAGGCGCGGAGGGTGGCGATTTCCCGTGTGCGCGCGGATATGGAGCTATACATGGTGTTGAGCGCGCCAAAGACGGCGCCGACCGCCATGAGGGCGGCGACCAGATAGCCCAGGGTGTTAATCACCTTATTCACGGCCTTCGATTGCTGGGCGTAGTATTCGTCCTGGCGGAGCGCCTTGATATTCAGGCGCGGGTCAGCGTTCAGCCAGGCTTTGAAGTCCGGAAACGAGCCCGGGGAGAGAAGTTTGACAATGACCGACTGATAGGTGGTGCCGCGGTGGTAGGCGGCTTGGAGCACGCTGGCATCGGCCCAGATTTCGGAGTCCCCAGTGCCGCCGCCGGCGGAGAAGATGCCGACAATGGGCCAAAGGCTCCGCCCGACGCGCAGGTGGCCGCCCACTTCCAATCCGGCGAACTGGCTGACGGCGCCGGCGCCCACGATGACCTCGTTCTTGCCCCACTCGAACATGCGTCCCTGGAGGAGCTTGAGATCATTGCGCACTTTGAGCGCTGCCCCCTTGACGCCGCGCATCGGCACGTTGGCTTCGGTGCCGGTGGAGCGCTTGGGCAGGCCGATGATCACATACATCTCGGGCGAGGCGCAGGCGCCTTGCTCTGCGCGGACGATGCCGGGCGCGTCCGCGATGATGCGGGTGTTTTCGAGTGTCAGGCCGCTGAACATTTCGCTGTCCGCCCCGCCGCGCAGGACGATCGCGGCGTCGGGCGAGCCGGAGGCATCGAGGGTCTTTCGGAAACCGACGCCCATCGAGAGCACGCCCACCATGACGGCGACCACGCCGGCGATGCCGAACACCGCCGCCCCGACGGAGCCGCCCCGCTGGGGGATGCTGAGCAAGCCGAACTTGGTGACGGCGGCGACCTGCGAGAGCCAATTAACGATTCGTCTCATGGTGGCCTCACATCCTTCGGAGCGCATCGGCTACGCGCAGGCGCATAGCGCCGAGGGCGGGGAATAAACCGGCGAGCAGGCCCAGCCCGCAGGCAAATCCCAAGCCAATCAACACATCCCGGGTCGGGAAGAAGAAGAGCGCCAACAACCCGCCCGTCGGGTCGCCTTGAGCAACCATCAGCCACCCGACGCCCAAACCCAGACCACCCCCGAGCATCCCCAGCAAGCAGGACTCCGCCAGCACGAGCGCGAGCACCTGCAAGTTGGTGAAGCCCATCGCTTTGAGCACCCCCAGCTCGCCGGTCCGCTCCCGCACCGACTGGCTCATCGTGTTGCCGGTGACCAGCAGGATGGTAAAGAAGACCGCGCTCATGATCGTCGCGATAATCAGGGTGACATCCACGATGGACTTGACCCAGCCACTCAAGAAGGCGCCTTCGGGCTCGGTCTTGGTCTCGGCCGATGAGTTCTCGAATTCCTGGTCCACCAGTTGCGCGACGTGCGCTGCCTGTGAGGCGTCCTGCACGCGAACAATGAACCAGCCCACCTCGCCTTTGGCCCACGCGCGCCTTTCGTCGAGGTAATCGTAGTGAAAGAACATCAGCGTGGTGTCCGTGGTATCGTCCCGCGCGTCAAAGATGCCGACGACGTCGAATTCCCACAGGCGGCTGCCGTCGGTCCCGCCCCAAATGGAGGAGCGAAGGGGGATCTTGTCGCCGATTTGGAAGTGGAACCGATCGGCGGTCTTGCGGCCGATAATGGCACCGGTGCGGGTGCGGAACCAGGCTTGTTTCTGCTCCGGCGGGAGGAGGTTCTCGGGATACATTGCCAGGAACTCCTCCGGCACGACGGCCATCTGCGGGAAGAAGTTCTTGGGGTCCTGATATTCGCCCCCGAACCAACATTCATACATGGCCACCGTCACACCGGGAATGCGCTCGATCCGCGCCTTGTAGAATTCCGGCAGGGGATGGATGATAGAAGTCTTGTGCCGCACCAGGAGCCGGTCCGCCCTGCCCAGGGTCACGCCTTGCCCGAAACCCGCGCGGATGGCGGACAGGTAGGAGAACAGGATGAAGGCCATCACGATCGAGAACAACGTGAGGATGGTACGGAGTTTCTTCCGCTTCAGGTTGCTCCAGATCAGATGGAAGAACTTCATCAGGGCACTCAGCCGGCCAGCGCTGCCTTCTGTGCCGCCAGCAGCTCCTGGACGCCGATCTTCCCCAACGCGAGCATCTCGGCCAGTTGGGCTTCACTGAAGGTGGCCTCTTCGCCCGTGCCTTGCAGCTCGATGAATTCGCCGGCGGAGTCCATGACGAGGTTTAGATCCACCGATGCCGCCACATCTTCCGTATAGCAAAGATCCAGCAGAGCTCGCTTCTCGACGATGCCGACACTGACAGCCGCGACGCCGCGACGCAGAGGATTCTCCGAGAGCTTGCCTTCGGCTGCCAGCTTTCGCATCGCCAGCGCCAGCGCGACGTAGCCGCCGGTAATGGCCGCAGTGCGCGTGCCGCCGTCGGCTTGCAAGACGTCACAATCGACCCAGATCGTGCGGGTGCCCAGCTTGTCCAGGTCGATAGCGGTTCGCATGGCGCGGCCGATCAAGCGCTGAATCTCTTGCGAGCGACCGTCGATCTTGCCCTTGGTGATGTCGCGTTGTTTGCGTTGGAGGGTGGAGTAGGGGAGCATCGAGTATTCGGCGGTGATCCAGCCGCCGGTGACGCCTTGTTCCTTCATCCAGCGCGGCACGGCTTCATCGACCGTCACGCCGCAAATGACGCGCGTGTTGCCCCATTCGATCAACGTCGAGCCGGTGGCATAAGGTGCGACGTCGTTCTGGAAACGCAGGGGGCGCAGTTGAGCCGGCAAACGGCCATCGACGCGAGGAATTGGGGTGACGGGTGTTGATTCAGGCTGCGCCATAAGTGCGGGATAGGGTAGGGAAGGGGCTTTGGTGAGGCAAGGAAGAAAGGTGCAGGAAGAAAGGTGCGGCCCAAGCCCGAAGTCCCGAAATCCGGAACATCGAACATCCAACATCGAACATCCAATGGCGGTGGCGGCTGCCTTTCAGGCATTGGATGTTGGATGTTGGATGTTTCCTTCTCCGCCCTTGTTCGGTCTTCGGCCTTCGGATTTCTCGGGTGAGGGGCTGAGGCTTGACATGACAGCGTCTCGCCGTACGCTATTAGACGTGAGCAGAACGAACAACCGGCTTTATTGCCACCGCGCGAATAGGAAGCGGGAGTTGCGCGTCGAAGACCCTGGTGACCCTAGGTAATTGAAAGGCAGGCATGAAAACGAAGTTACTGATAACCGTCCTCTGTGTGCTCGCGCTGCTGCTGAGCACGTCCACCCCGGCGTATGCATCCGGAGATACTGACACAACCTCGGTTGCCGTTGACGTGCTTGTCGCGCGACCGGTCTCCTTCACGCTAACCGTCATCGGGTCGGTGCTTTTCGTGGTCAGTCTGCCCTTCTCGGCGGGCTCCGGCTGCGTGGACAAGGCGGCGAACACGCTGGTGAAGGGACCGGCTAAGGATACCTTTACCCGGCCGTTAGGCGATTTCGAGGGGTTCCTGGACTATTAAGCCCGGCAAGGGGCGTCGCTACGTCGCTGACACGGCTCAAGCGCGCAGCCCTTAGGCACAGAACTCCTGACCCGCTGCCTGGGTTTGGGGCGGCGTGGAATTTGACTGAGCCCATTTCCAGCACGGGGCACCCATTCCCCCTCACCCTACCCTCTCCCCAAAGGAGAGGGTGCCTGGCCCGTCGCTGGGAATGTAGAAGCGCCACAATTGGTCCTAGCGCGGCGGATGCTTCTCCCTCTCCTTTGGGGAGAGGGTAGGGTGAGGGGGAATGGGGCTCACGCTGTTTCCATGGGCTTAGGATCTCTGAGGCTGCAGCCGCGTCAGGGATGAAGCGGGCGCTGTCGCCTGCCACCGTGTTTCTGCAGCCGAAAGGCTGCGTTCCTCATTTCTGCGACATGTCGATGGAAGCGAAGATGTCCTCCAGGCTGTTCAAGGGCTCTTCCTTCTTCGGGTTGAGGACCTGCTTCAGGTAGTTGACGGCGTCGGGGATGGTCTTGATCGCGCGAGGCAGGGTGGCGCCGCTGGCATTGGCGTGGCCGCCGCCCTGGAGTTTCTCCGCGACCTTCAGCGCCTCGCCCTTGCGGCTGCGCAGGCTGGCAATGACCACCCCGTTTGTGCGGCGGAAGAGGGTTAGCAGCACGGGATACTTCGTCGCCTGCTGCTCCAGGAGCTGGTGGACGATCAGGTTGTTGTTGCCGATAATGGTATCGACGTAACCCACCAGGGGGGTGATTTCGGATACGTTCTCCCGGCTCCAGGCAAAGCCGAGCGGGTTCTCGATGTTGCGTTTAACCTCCATGACCCGGAGCAGCGGATTGTTGAGAAGCTGCTCGATCTTTCCGCCGATGAGCGTCCGGAGGTTCCAGAACTGGTAGGTCTTGACCAGGTTTGCGTAGTCGTTGGCGAGAACGAAGTCGGGGTCATCTTCGAGGAACAGGTCGCTCACGTTATTCAGATGGACGAGCCGGTCCAGTTCGGGTGACCCGAGGCCCGCTTGCTGGCAAAGCTCGTAACAGATCAGCCCGGACGACTTGGTCAAGTCGTGGATGAACATCGCATTCTTGGGCGGCGTCTCGATGACGTGATGGTCAATGATGACCCAGTTGGGCCGGTCCATGCGCGGCTCGAAGGTGAGATCGGCGGTCCAGCCGGATTTCTCGCGCAGTTCGCGCTGGCGCCAATTGTGATAGTTATAGGCCTCCAGGCGGACGTCGGCTTTGAAGAGCTTCTGCGCTAGCCGCTGGAGCAACACGCCGGACACCAGCCCGTCGAGGTCACTCTCGTGGGTGATGATTACATCCGGCCTGGGCAAGGATTTCGTCATTGGGCAAACATTAACCGAGGGCCGGCCTGTGGGCTAGCAGGTAATTGAACAGCGGAAATCCGAAGCCCGAAGACCGAAGAAGGGCGGAGAACATCGAACATCCAACATCCAGCATCCAACATCCAATGCCTGAAAGGCAGCCGCCACCGCCATTGGATGTTGGATGTTCGATGTTCGATGTTGAGATCCTTCGGCCTTCGGCTTTCGGCTTTCGGGCTTCGGATTTTCGCGCCTCAGTCCCCTGCCAACGGCCGAAAGCCGAAATTATCTGGCACGGCGGCTCGATTCCGCTATCGTTCCAGGCGCCTTGCCAGCCCGATACGCGAGGTGCGGACCTGTGGCTGGCAAGCGGTTTAGAGCTAGAAACACTATGACTATTCCATTTTGTGTGAATCTGAAGGACCAGGTGGCCGTTGTCACTGGCGGAGGCGGAGTTTTGTGCAGCGTCATGGCCGACGCTTTGGCCCAGTGCGGCGCCAAAGTCGCCATCCTTGACCTCAAGCCCGAGATGGCGCAGAAAGCCGCTGACGAGATTGTCAAGGCGGGCGGTATTGCCAAGGGGTTCGCCTGCAATGTGCTGGAGAAGCCGAGCATCGAGCAGGCGCACGAGCAAATCAAAGCGGCTTTCGGGCCGGTGGATATTCTCATCAACGGCGCTGGCGGCAATCATCCCAAGGGGACGACCTCGAAGGAGTTTCTCTCCCTCGAAGACCTCACGGCGAAGAAGGAGGGGGTGGTGACGTTCTATGACCTGACGGTCGAGGGCATCCAGTTCGTGTTTAACCTGAACTTCCTGGGCGTCTTCCTGCCCACGCAAGTCTTCAGCAAGGACATGGTGCAGAAGGGGCACGGCAACATCATCAATATCTCCTCGATGAACGCCTTCAAGCCGCTGACGAAGATTCCGGCCTACAGCGCGGCCAAGGCGGGGGTGAGCAACTTCACCCAATGGCTGGCGGTGCATTTCTCGAAGACGGGCGTGCGCGTCAATGCCCTCGCCCCGGGCTTCTTCCTCACCGACCAAAACCGCGGCCTGCTGACCCAGACCGATGGTTCGCTGACGCCGCGCGGCAACACGATCACGTCGCACACGCCGCAAGGGCGGTTCGGCAAGCCGGAAGACCTGGTAGGCCCATTGCTGTGGCTGCTCAGCGACGAAGGTTCGCGATTCGTCACCGGCCAGATCATCGCGGTGGATGGCGGCTTCAGCGCCTTTAGCGGAGTCTGAGGCTTAGGGCCAAATCCGAAGTCCGAAGCCCGAAATCCGAAGGAAACCCGAGTTCCGAAGCCTGGACGGCAACTAGCGTCCGGACCTTTGCGGGGGTGGATTATCAAGGGTGTTAGGGCATAGTATTATGAGGGCCGTTGGAACGATTCCTCGGCCGATAAGAGAAAGACGAATATGGCGACATACTTTGCACGCGGTGGGACAGGCGATAACATCAGCACGGCTGAGAAGCGGGAAGCACTGACACAGGCGCTGAAGGTCATCGGCCGTCCGTTGCGGAAAGTGCTGATCCTGCCGCCCGACCATACCCGGCTCAACTCGGATGCCGGGGAGTTAACCCGCCTGCTCTACGAGATGCTGAGCCCCCAAACCGAGGTGGACATCATGCCCGCGCTCGGCACGCATTCCCCGATGACCGAAGCGCAGTTACGGATGATGTTTGGAGAGAGCATCCCGCTAGCGCGGTTTAAGGTGCATGATTGGCGGAATGGCGTGCGGCATGTCGGGGATGTGCCGGGCAAGCTGCTCCATGAATGGTCGGGGGGCCTGGTGGATTACGACGTACACGTCGAGGTGAGCAAGCAATTGTTCGCCGGCTACGACCTGATCCTCTCGGTGGGCCAGATCGTCCCGCATGAGGTCGTGGGCATTGCCAACTACACCAAGAACGTCGTCGTCGGCTCGGGCGGCTCGGACATCATCAACAAGTCCCACTTCCTCGGCGCCGCCTATGGCATGGAGCGCATCATGGGCCGCATCGAGAACCCCGTTCGCCGCCTGTTTAATCATGCCGCCGAGACCTTCCTGCGCGATCTGCCCATCGTCTATGTGCTCACGGTGATGGCGAAGAACAAGTCCGGCAGCGGCATGATCATGCGCGGGCTATGCGTCGGTGATGACATGGAGACCTTCACGCTCGGCGCGCGGCTGTCGCAGAAGGTGAATTTCGACCTGCTTGACCAGCCGTTGCGGAAGGTGCTGGTGTATCTCGACCCGCACGAGTTCAAGAGCACCTGGCTCGGCAACAAGTCGGTCTATCGCACTCGCATGGCGATGGCCGATGGCGGCGAACTGATTGTCCTTGCGCCCGGCCTGAAGGAGTTTGGCGAGGACGCCGAGATTGACCGGCTCATCCGCAAATACGGCTACCAGGGAACACCGAAGACTTTGGCTGCGGTGAAAGCCAATGAGGAGTTGCGCAACAACCTCAGTGCCGCTGCGCATCTGATCCACGGATCGAGCGAAGGCCGCTTCCGCATCACCTACTGTCCCGGTCCGCAGATGAGCCCGGAGGCCATTCGATCGGTGGGTTTCGAGGCAGGCGACCTCAAGGTCATGGTTAGGCGCTATAACCCCGACAAGCTGGTGGATGGGTACAATCGCCTGTCTGATGGCGAGGAGATCTTCTACATCAGCAACCCTGCCCTCGGGTTGTGGGCGCTCAAGAGCCAGTTTGAGACGGCCGCCGGGTGAGTGAATGTTGTGGCTGCGGCAGGTGGAGAGCCTATGCTGCGACGCAGTTGAGGCGTGTGTTCCGCGTGTTTTCGGGTTGCGTGGCGGGGTGTTCTTGACCACACTGCCGACGGCACAGACGATCGGACAAATGATTTATGCTGGCGCAATACCTTGACTTGGCTCTGGAGATGGCTCGCTACGAGGTCATCGAACGGAACCATGCGTATTGGGGTGAGATCCCCGGTCTTAAGGGGGTATGGGCGCAGCATGAGACTCTGCTGGGATGCCAGCGCGAACTGCGCGAGGCGTTGAGCGTTTGGGTTGCGTTGCGGATGCGCCTTGGACTGGACATCCCCGAGGTTGGCGGCTTGAACCTCAATCACATGGGCCTATTGGTCCAAACATAATCTGCTGCAGTAATATGAAACGAACACATCATTGTAATGAACTGCGCCCGGCGCACATCGGCCAGACTGTCACGCTCGACGGCTGGGTCCACTCCCGGCGCGACCTGGGCGGCTTGATCTTTATCGACGTGCGCGACCGCGAGGGGCGCACGCAGAGCGTGTTTGACCCGTCGGACTTGCCCAAAGACCTCTTCGAGCAGGCTGCTGCGCTGCGGAGCGAGTGCGTGGTCCGCATCACCGGCAAAGTCCGCGCGCGCCCCGACGGCACGAACAATACGAAGATCCCGACCGGCGAGGTCGAAGTGATGGCGAGCGCGCTGGAGCTGTTGAACTATGCCGAGGTGCTGCCGTTCCCGGTGGACGACCCGGAAGTGGCCAGCAAAGTGAACGAGGAGATGCGGCTTAAGTATCGCTACCTGGATTTGCGCCGGCCGGAGATGGTTCGCAACCTTCGCGTGCGCAGCAAGGCAGCCACCGCGACCCGGTTCTTCATGGACGAGCAGGGCTTTCTGGAAGTGGAGACGCCTATCCTCTTCAAGAGCACGCCCGAGGGGGCGCGTGAGTTCCTGGTGCCTAATCGCCGTGAGCCGGGGACATTCTACGCGCTGCCGCAATCGCCGCAGCAGTTCAAGCAGATCCTCATGGTCGGCGGTGTCGAGCGCTACTACCAGATCGCACGCTGTTTCCGCGACGAGGATCAGCGCGCCGACCGACAGCTCGAGTTCAGCCAAATTGATATCGAGATGTCGTTCATTGAGCGCGAGGACATCTACAACCTGATCGAAGGCTTGCTGAAGCGTATTTGGAAGAGCACGCTGAACATCGACGTGCTGACGCCCTTCAAGCGGCTTACCTTCCAGGAAGCCATCAATCGCTACGGTATTGACAAGCCAGATACCCGCTTTGGCATGGAACTGGTGGATTTCACCGAGGAGTTCCGCGGCAGCAAGTTCAAGATCTTCGCTGGCGCGGTTGCCAATCAGGGCGTCGTCAAGGCCATCAACGCGAAGGGCCTGGCGGGCGTCACGCAGGGGCAGATGGATACCATGACCGAATACGCCAAGAGCTTCGGTGCCAAGGGCCTGGCCTTCATCAAGGTCGAGGGCGGCGAGTGGAAGTCCCCGATCGTGCGGTTCTTCAGCGATGCGGAGAAAGCGGCGCTGACGAGCAAACTGGCCATCGAAGAGGGCGACCTGATCCTGTTCGCTGCTGACCAATGGCTGACGGCGTGCGAAATCCTGGGCAAGATCCGCCTCTATTGCGCCGAGGTGTTGAAAGGGCAGGGGAAGCTGTCTGTTCCAGCCGACCGGTTCGATTTCCTTTGGGTCATTGACTTCCCGTTGCTGAGCTTCGATAAGGAGCAGAACCGCTGGTATTCCAGCCATCACCCCTTCACGGCGCCGGTCGCGGAGGACATCCCGATGCTCAAGTCGGACCCCAAGAAGGTCCGCGGCCAGCACTACGACATCGTCGTGAACGGCGTGGAACTGGGTGGCGGCTCCATTCGTATCCATCAGCCAGACGTGCAGAAGATGGTGTTTGAAGAGGTGTTGCAGATTGCGCCGGATGAAACCAAGCTGCGCTTCGGCTACATGCTGGAGGCTTTCCGGTATGGCGCCCCGCCGCACGGTGGCATCGCGCTCGGCTTCGACCGGCTCATTGCGATTCTCTGCGGCACCCCGAGCATCCGGGACGTGATTGCCTTCCCCAAGACCGCCAAAGGCACGTGTCTCATGACCGAGTCGCCTTCACCGGTTTCGGCGCGCCAATTGCGCGACCTGCATATCGAGGTCAAAGCGGCCCGCCAAGAACCACCGGCAGTCTGAGGTTGCTCCGCAGCCCAGTCGCCGCCAAACGCCGCCCGTGCGGCTTCCTAACTCGGTATACCTGCCCTACCACTCTACCGGGGGTCCGGCATTGCTAGCGCCATGGTCCCTTGAGCATCCCTTGTACACCCCTTGTGCATCCCTTGTGCATACGGACCTACTACGGTGGAGATCTGGAGCGGCTTGGGGGGTGCTGGCGAAGCCCGGTTAGAGAGCTTATTGGCCTCGGAGGGCGAGGGTCTTACGGATGAGGGAGGTGTTGTTGGTGATGAGTCCGTCCACGCCCATATCGAGCAGTTTGTTGGCTTGGGAGGGGGCGTCGATCGTATAGACCCACACGCGTAAGCCTCGCTGGTGTGCGAGTTGCACGGCTTCCCGGGAAACCTTATCGCTCCACACCACAACTTTCGCGCCGGTCTTAAGGACCTCGTCCAGCCACCGGGCATTTAATTGCTTGTCGTCGTCCGAGAGTTTCCTGCCGTCCGGAAAACGCCCGGGCGGGCCAAGCGCTCCGAGCACTTGCTCGGGTTCTTGCTCGTGGAAGGCGCGGATATACTCCCAATCGAAGGATTGCACGACGACCTGGTTGATCAGGTGCTTCTCGCGAAGGATCTGGATGCAGTCTGCCGGGGGGCCACCCTTGCGCTCGATCAAAGTGACGCCGCCCTGCTGAATCGCGTCGAGCGCTTCGGTCAGCAAGGGTATTCTCGTGCCGGCATACTTGGGGTCAAACCAACTGCCTGCGTCGAGGCTTTGAAGCTCCGCGGCGGTCTTCGTTTCGACCCTGATCTTCTTTTGGTGCCACCGGTTCGTGGCGTCGGTGGTGCGGTCCAGTTCACCGTCATGGATTACGACCAGCTTGCCGTCCCGGCTGTGGTAGTAGTCGAGTTCGACCAGGTCTGCACCGGCGGTCAGGGCGAGCTTGAAGGATGGCAGCGTATTCTCCGGCGCAATCTGGCAGTAGCCGCGGTGGCCAATCACCAGGGGCCGCTGGCTGGCGACGAGCTTCAGGGCGGGTGGAGTTGGTTCGGAGGCGTTCATGTTCAGGGTGCCCAGGGTCAGGCCGATGGCGAGAGCGGTTTTCCAACGGCGGCTCCAAGAGGTTTTGGTTGTCATGTCAGTCCCCAGGAGGAACGGGTAGGGAAAGATGGCGGCAGATCGAGCGGGCGAGCTGTTTCTTGATGTCGTTGTGCCGAGGAATCGCTTCTCTCCGGCCGGTCTGGGGATTGCTCCAAATCGAATGGCTGGCGCCCTCACGCACCGGCGCGCAACCGTGTTGTTGAAGATGGCTGATCAGCGCCCGGCGCTTCATGCCAGCAGCAGCTCTGCCGTTTCAGCCTCGGGGTCAAGTCGGAAAACTTCTTCCCGTTCGTTTTCGAGCAGGAGTTGAATCGCCTCGGTGAGATTGTGGAGACATTCCGCCTTGGTCTCCCCCTGGCCATTGGCGCCAGGCACTTCCAGGCACGTCGCCCAGAATCCCCCTTCGTCACGCTCACCGCGATGAACAATGGCCGTAAACTGTTTCACACCTCCAGGATACTCCGCCATGCTGGGGAACAAAACACAATTTTACTCGCAGAGGACACTGCTCCCAAAGTGAGAGGGGGCGGTTCAGGGGCGCAAAGCGTGTCAAAAGGTCGGGGGGCTCTCCCATGACCCTGCCCAAAACATCCAACATCCAACATCGAACGCCCAACATCCAATAATGGCGCAGAAACGGGCCCTTGGAGGTTCGAGGTTGGATGTTGGGTGTTCAGGCGTGAAGAATCCATTTCGGGGGGGGCTCCTTCAAAGGAGGAGGATAAACTGTAACCAATAATGCCCGCTTCGCGTTTTCCTTAATGAAACGTGACAGCAGTGCCAGTCGCCACGGACAAACAACAGATATGCCAAGACGCATGAACGTAAACCTGCGGAAATCCGCCTGGGGGATTTGCGGCCTGATTGTCGCGACCCTGAGCGCGCAGTCCGCGCCCTTGCACCGGGCGGAGGTGGCAGGTGAACCCACGTTTGTGCTGCACCTGGACGTCGATGGTTTGCGCCCGACGGCCATTGGACAGTTCCTGCTGAACCAGATGGACAAGCCGGAAGCGCAGGGCACGGTTGCCGCCTTCCAGACCATCTTCAACCTGGACCCGCGCAAGCAATTGCACGGGCTGACGCTCTACAGCACCGGCAAGGCGCCGGAGGATGGTGTGTTGCTGGTTTACGGGGAGTTCGAGCCGGAGCGACTCATCACGCTGGCCAAGGGTGCCAAGGACTACCAGAGCACTGCCAACAAGCAGCGCACGATTCACTCGTGGATCAATGAACAGAAGATCGGGAGTAATGGAGTCACCCCCCGCGTTTATGCCGCGTTCCTGGGCGAGCGGATGGTGATCTGTGCCCAGAAAGAGGCGCGCATTGCCGAGGCGCTGGATGTGCTGGATCACAAGGCGCCGAGCCTCGCCGACGGCACGCTGTTTCCGCAGTTGGGCGACAGCGGCACCACCAGCTTCTTGCAGGCCGCCGCCCGCAAATTGGATATCCCTGACTTTGCTCCTAATGCCGCCCTGCTCAGGATGGCGAAGGCGGCGCGACTGGAGATTAGCGAAGCGCAAGGGCAATTGCGGGTGGCGCTGAACCTCGAGGCGGGCGATGAGGAAGTCTCCAAGCAGATGGTTTCGGTCGGGCAGGGCCTGGTAGCACTGGTGAAGTTGCAACAGGACACCCCGGGCTCGGTTAAGCTTGCCGAGGGGTTCTCGCTCAAGCAGGATGGCACGGGCGTGGCCGCTACGCTGGTTGTCCCCACCGCGCAGGCAATTGAGCTCATGAAATCGGGCGCCGCCAGGCAAGTGCTCAAGAAGGCGAAGGCCGGGTAGGAACAGTCCAGGACGGATCGGGCTGGGCAAGGCTCGCTGGGGTGCCGATAAATCAAGTGAGTTAAATGGGTTAAATAGGTTACATGGGTTACATGGTTACAACAGGCAGCAGCGCTCAGGACCATGTAAGTCATGTAATGTTGAACTGGTTGGAGGCGCGAGCCTCAGTTGCCAGGAGGCCCGATGCGGGCTTGCGGCGAGACAGTAACCGTGCGAAGTAAACTAAATGGCCGCTGACTTTCAGAGCATGTCCGACGACGATCTGGCCCGGGAGACCCAGGCCGGTTCGATGGCTGCCTTCGAGGAACTGGTTCATCGCTACGAGCACCGCATTTACGCCTTCGTCATGCAGTACTGCCACAATGACGCCGATGCCCGTGAGATTACGCAGGACGCGTTCGTGCGGGCATTCCAGGCTATTGGACGATTTGTGCCCCGGGGTGGTTTTGGTCCCTGGCTGTTCACGATCGCCCGCCGGAAGTGCATCGACCGTTATCGGGCGACGGTGCGCGCGAGCGCTGACGAACCGATCCCCGAGGTGCCGGACTACGATGATCCGTCGGTCTTGCTGGCCCGACAGGAGGAGCGGCAACAGTTGTGGGCACTGGCACGCAAGTGCCTGGGCGAAACACAATTCCAGGCTCTCTGGCTGAGATACGCGGAGGGCATGAGTGTCGAAGGAGTGGCGCGCGTGCTGCGTAAGACCCAAACACATGTGAAAGTGCTGCTGTTCCGGGCGCGCGAGGTGCTGCGCCGCGAACTTAAAGCGGCGCAGGAACCGGACGCGCCGACCGGGCCGGTCAGCCCCCGGACCAAGCCCGGCCGGGGAGACGAGTTCCACCGAACCTATGCCGATGTGGGCGGGGTCGGGGTGGGCAGGGTCAGTAGATTTTTCGGGCCGGTTCTAATTCCAGAACCAGCCACTGTTAAGAAAGTACTGCTATGAAGTCATGGATTGCGAAATTACGGATCTCAATGGCGCTGGACGCTGATCAGCCGTCCTCGGCATGGTTGCATCGCAGGCCAAGCGCCTCGGCTGAGCTTCGCGGCATTGAACAAGAAATGCTGGCGTTGGACCGTGCCTTGAAGGAAGCCGCGCCGAGGGCTGAAGCGCCCGGTTCGCTCCATCAGTCGATTATGCAGGCTGTGCGGGCTGCCAACCGTCCCGCGGCAGCGCCGCGCCAACCGAGCATGCTGCGCTGGGTGCCGGTGCCGGTATTTGCTGTGATGCTTGTCCTTGGCGTCTTGTGGGTCCTGCAAAGCCCGGTGCGGCCGCCGGCACAGACCGCGCAACCCCTGGCTGCGGCCACGACCGCGTTACATTTAGGCAACCAAATGGTGCGGACGATGCCGTCGGCCGTGGTCGCCCCGCTGTCGGACGAATTGGAGCGGCTCAATCGGGACCTGGACAAGACCGCGCAGTTCCTGCTCGCCAGCCTGCCGTGAGCCCCATTCCCCCTCACCCTACCCTCTCCCCAAAGGAGAGGGTGCCTGGCCCCAGGAGTGGAAATGCAGAGTGCAGAATGTAGAATGCAG
>CAIWJG010000492.1 GCA_903912925.1 uncultured Verrucomicrobia subdivision 3 bacterium
CGCTTGTATTCCGCTTGTATTCCGCTTGTATTCCGCTTGTATTCCGCTTGTATTCCGCTTGTATTCCGCTTGTACTCGTGTGAGGCCATCGTCCGCTATGCAATTAGAATAGCATCTCCCTGTGACGGATTATTTGTGGCAACAGGACGGGCCGCTGCCAGACATGTCGGGGCTGAGGTAAGGGATCCCCAGGGACATGCCGCGCAGGATCAGCAGCGATGCCAGGAGGAAAACGCAGACGGGGAGTGACCGTAGTGCCAATTCAGGAAGCACAAAGGGCAGGGGAGGGGACGCACGGGCGCATGGTTGTTGGCGGGTCGAAGGTTGAGCATTCGGGGACGATACTGCCAAGGCCGCGGGAGACACGGATTGCAGGGATTTACACGAAAGGAACCCCTCACCCCAGCCCTCTCCCCTTCGGAAGGGGAGAGGGAGAATCGTCGGCAGCTTTGGGTGTAGGGTATGCTGCGGACTTCTCGGTAGCGTCCCCGCCCCTTTCATGAATTGGCCCTGGATTGACTTGCCGACAGTCGGGGGCGCTCTGGAATCGGCAGAGGCGGGTGGGCTTATTGAAAAAGTTCGCCCTTTGCGCGCCGCTGGCGCTGTGGCAAGTTTGGGACGTGAGCACTTTGACGATTGAATTGCCGGACGACCTCGCGGCGCGGTTGGCGGCGGCGAGCGCGCAAACGCATGTGCCGCCCGCGCAACTCGTGCGCACGGTGCTGGAAAAGGCGCTGCCAGCGGCGGGTTTTCCAGTGGAGGGGCCGAGCGCGTATGACTTGATGAAGGATGGCTTTGGCTGCGTGAGCAGCGGGGTGCGAGACCTCGCCACGAATCCCAAGCACATGGAGGGCTTCGGCCAATGGCGGAGGTAATCCTGCTGGACACGGGGCCGCTGGTGGCGCTGCTGGACAAGGACGAGGAGCATTATGGGTGGGCGACCAACCGGATGCGTGGTCTGACGCCTCCGTTCATGGTGTGTGAGGCGGCGCTGACAGAAACCTGCTTCCTGCTGAAGAGCCACGCGCGCACCCGCCTGCAAATGCGTCTTTGGATTCAGAGCGGTTTCGTACGGCATGTTGCGTTGGATAAAGCGGCAATTCTTCGTGCCCTCGCGCTGATGGAACGTTACGCCAATGTGCCGATGTCATTCGCGGACGCCTGCCTGGTGGCCTTGGCGGAATCCACCCCGGGTGCGCGGCTCTTTACGCTTGATCGGGACTTTCTCATCTACCGGCAGCACGATGACAAACCGCTGACGCTGCTGGCGCCCTTTGTCGAGTAACGTCGAGGCGGGGCGACCGGCGAGGAAGGTTGCGCGGGGGCGGAATGCGCGGATGAGTTGGAGTGGCGAGATTGCGCGGATGATCGTTGGTCCGAGGGCAGGAGTTGATGATGGTGCGTATTCGGAGAGTCCCCACGGAGCATTATTTGTGGCAACAGGACGGGCCGCTGCCGGACATGTCGGGGCTCAGATATCGGATGCCAAGAGACATGCCGCGCAGGATCAGCAGCGATGCCAGGAGGAAAACGCAGACGGGGATGGTCTTGACCAGCTTGAGGCGCAGCGAGGTCGGGACCAGATTTCCGGAGAGACTGATCGCCAGCATCATCGGCACGGTACCCACGCCGAAAGCGGTCATATACGATGCGCCTGCTAGAATGCCTCCTGTGGCCGCTGCGCCCGCGCACGCCACATAGACCAGGCCGCAGGGGAGCAGCCCGTTCAGCAGGCCCAGCACGCCGAGGCCCGCGAGGGAGCGGCGCCGCAACAGCCCCGACATGCGGGCTTTGAGTTGATTCACGGCGAACGTTACCGGGCGTGCCAGAGCCAACCGGCGCGAGGCGAAGAGGCCCAGCAGCAGGGCCACACCCAGTGCGATCGAGACCCAGCGCTGCAGCCCGGCCAACAGGAAGGTCCAGCCGGCCAGTCCAAATACAATCCCCAGCAGGCAATAAGTGATGATCCGTCCCGCGTTGTAGGCGACGCGACCCAGGACGTAAGCCGGGGTGGTGTCTCCGACCGCGGGCAAGGCCAGCGCCAGCGGCCCGCACATGCCGGCGCAATGCAGGCTGCCTACCAGGCCCAGGAGGAAGGCGGTCGAAAGGTCTATGGTGGCGAGGGCCATAAATAAGCGATAGTGCGTTGAGTGGTTAAATAAGGCGTATGGGTTGCATGGTTACATGGTTACATGGGTTACATGGTTGCATGAGTTACATGGTTGCATGAGTTACATGGTTGCATGAGTTACATGGTTGCATGAGTTACATGGTTGCATGGTTACATGGGTTACATGGTTACATGGGTTACATGGTTGCATGAGTTACACATGGTTACAAAGGGCAGCGGCGTGGAGCACTCATGAAGCCCATGCAACTTGTGTAACGATGGAACCTTTTCACTGTAATACTTTGGGGTCCACCACCAACTTCTCATCGAGGAAACAGTCCTGCCGATCGAAGGTCCAGGAGACGCGCACTTTCCAGAGGCCCGGGGCCAGTCCGGCCGCGTCCAGATGCTGCACGCCCTTGGCGTCGGGCGTGAGCGTGACTGTGCGATCCATGCCAGCGGCTGAAGGCCGGTAGAGCTCTATGCGGCCATTGATTTCGCGCCCAACCTGGTCCGCTGGTAGCGAGACGGTGATGCATTTCCTGGCTGCGTCGTAGGCGACCGAGGCCTGAGTGGAGGCGCGGCGGGTGCGCTCGACCTCGTCAATCTGGCTTTGAAACTTCAGTTCGCGCTCGTAGTAGTCGGGGCTGACCAGCTCCACCCGTTGCGAGCAGGCCATCACGACCAGACCGACGGTGCCGGAAATGAAGACCGCTAAGGTGAGGATGATGCCCAGAGGCCAAAAATTCCTGCTCGTTGCCATGTTGTGTCTTATTGCGCGGTATCGTCGCGCGGGCCGATGAACCCGGTCTTGAGCGTTTCCAAGCGGCGGCCCTGGGAATACACACCCACTGCCACTGGCGTCGTGCCGGGCTTCATGGCCGCCGGTTCCAGCTCAATCAGCACCGAGGTTTCAGCCGATTTCTGCGGTGGCGCCACAAGAGGCTGGCCCATGACCTGGAGAGTCCCCGTGCTGTTCTCCAGCTTGAGTTCAATTGGGATCTCCCGGGAAGTCTTGTTCAAGACGCGGACGGTGTAGAGGTTGCTGTAGTGGCCGTCGGGCATCTTCTGGAAGAGCGCCCCCTGTGCCCGCAGGATGGTGGTCTGGACGTCGGAGCGCGTGAAGAGGAGGAATGCGAGCACGACTCCCAGCGCCAGCAGCACGACCGAGTAACCGATCAGACGCGGCGTCACCTTGAGTTGCTCGCCGCGCTCGATGCCGTTGAGTGAGGCGTAGCGGATGAGGCCGCGGGGACGCCCGATCTTCTCCATGACATTGTCGCAGGCATCTATGCACGCGGTGCAATGGACGCACTCCATCTGTGTGCCGTCGCGGATGTCAATGCCGGTCGGGCAGACCACGACGCATTGCTGGCAGGCGATGCAGTCGCCGCTGCCGGCAGCCCGGCGCTGCTCGACAGACTGGGTGTGCTGCAACGGGCCGCGCTGCTCGCCGCGCTTGTAATCGTAAGCCACGACGATGGTGTTCTCGTCCAGCAGTGTGGATTGCAGGCGGCCGTAGGGGCAGATGAACGTGCAGGCCTGTTCGCGAAACCGTGCAAAGATGGCGTAGAACACGAGCGTGAACAGGATCAGGGCCGTCAGCCCCTGCAAGTGCTTCGCCGGGTTATCGGTCACGATTTGGAACAACTGCTCGGGGCCGATGATGTAGGCCAGCAGCGTGTTGCTGATCAGAAAGGAGAGCCCAAAGAAGATCGCGTGCTTGCCGAGTCGCTTGACGAGCTTGTTGGCGTTCCAGGGGGCCTTGTCCAGTGCGCGTTGGTGATGCGAGTCGCCTTCGATGAGATACTCGATCTTGCGGAAGACCATTTCCATGAGCACCGTCTGGGGGCAGGTCCAGCCGCACCAGAGCCGTCCGTAGGCTGCTGTAAATACGAGGATGCTGGTGGCAAAGATCAGCAACACCACCGCGAACATGAACATGTCCTGCGGCCAGAAGATTTGGCCCAGGATGATGAACTTGCGCTCGACGATGTTGATCAGCAGCAGCGGGTTGCCCTTAATGCGTATGAAGGGGCCGGCGAACATGATCGCCAGCAGCAACCAACTCAACCACGTGCGGGCGCGGAAGAACCGGCCGCTGACCTTTCGCGGATAGAGCCATCGGCGCCGACCTTCCTGGTCCGCCGTCGCCAGGCGGTTCCGGAAGTCGCTCATTCAAAGGCGCTCGGACCGGTCTTGGCCGGGGCCTGATTCTCGGGCGGCTTGGGGTTGGGCGGATGCGACCCGCGCAGCGTGAAGATGTAGCTGGCCACCTCATAGACTTCCTTGGGCTTGAGCGAGTTCTTCCAAGTGATCATGCCCTTTTCCGGCACACCGTTCCAGATCGTCCGCAGGTTGTCGGCGAAGAGGGGGCCGTGGATCCAGTAATCGTCCGTCAGGTTTGGCCCGACCAGCCCGCCGCCATCCGGGCGGTGGCACGGCGCGCACAACGTCAGAAATGTCTTCTTGCCTTGCGCAAGGACCGCTGGGTCTTTGGATGGATCGAGGGTGGGCAGTTCGGTTTCAAACCTCGACATGGCCGCCTGCTTAACCGCGGTTCCCGCAGCCATTTCCTTGGTGTATTGCGCGACCATCAGGTCGCCAGCGCCCAGCACATGGTATTGGAGCATATAGGCCGCGGCGAAGGCAATGCAGCAGTAGAACAGGAGCACCCACCAGCGTGGCAGCTTGTTGTCCAGTTCGCGGATGCCATCCACCTCATGAGGCAGCAGCAAGGGGTCATTATACTCAGTCATATCGGTCTTTAGGTTTGGCGGTCAGGTCAGCGTCTGATTCGGGAGCGGTAGCGCCATCCAGTGGCAGCTCGCGCATCGTATTGAGGTAGGACCTCTTCAGACCGAGGGTCCACACCAGCACTCCAACGAAAACGGCGAAGAACAGGCAGATGGAGATGACTCCATACATGTCCACTCCGCCGATTCTGCTCAGCACGTTTTGAATCATGGCCGCTCGGGTAACAGGTTTGTCTCGGTCGTTAATCTATCGTGTTTAACCTATGCTGCACATTGCAGGTATTCAACCGCTCACTTCGCGGCGGCGGGGGCCGGCACCGGCGACGCTGCCTTGATATCCGTCCCGAGGCGTTGCAGGTAAGCAATCACCGCAATGATCTCGCGGTTCGTCTGGGCGGTGACGCTGCCGACCTTCAGGTTCGTGACCACCTTTGCCGCCTGAGCTTCCAGCTCTTTCTGGGCTGGGCCGTTCTCGTAACCTTTCTCGTAGGGGACGCCCACGCTGCGCAGCGCCTTGATGCGCGACGGCAGGCAGGCTGTGTCCAGCTTCTGCGTCAGCAGCCATGAGTAACGGGGCATGATGGACCCTGGCGAGGTCGAGCGCGGGTCGTCCATGTGGTTGTAATGCCACGCGTCGGGATATTTGCCGCCGACCCGGTGCAGGTCCGGCCCGGTGCGCTTGGAGCCCCAGGTGAACGGGTGGTCATAGACAAACTCACCCGCCTTGGAGTATTCGCCGTAGCGCTCGGTCTCGGACCGGAACGGCCGGATCATCTGCGAGTGACAGCCCAGGCAGCCTTCGCGGATGTAGATGTCCCGCCCCAGCAATTCGAGCGAGCTATAAGGTTTCACCGAGGCAATGGTGGGCACGTTCTGCTTCACCAGCCACAGCGGGATGATCTCGACCATTCCGCCGATCAGGACGGCGACGATCGTCAACACGGTGAATGTGAGGGGCTTGGCTTCCAGCCAGCGGTGTCCCCGTTCATGGCTATCTGCCGCGCTTTCACGCGTGAGCGGAGCGGCCTGGGCCTCCTGCTCCGGCACGAACTGTCCGCTCTTGGCCGTCTTGTAGAGGTTAAACGCCATCAGCCACACGCCGCTGATATAGAGCGTGCCGCCGATCGCGCGCAGCATATACATCGGCAGAATGGCCTGAACCACTTCGAGGAAGTTCGGATACTGGAGGAAGCCGTCCTTGTTGAACTGCTTCCACATCATCCCCTCGGTCACGCCGCCCACGTAGATGGGCACCACATAGAACACCATTCCCAGGAGACCTATCCAGAAGTGGTAGTTGGCCAGCTTGACGGACCAGAGCTTGGTATTGTAGAGCCGCGGGAACAGCCAGTAGAGAACGCTAAAGGTGAGGAACCCGTTCCAGCCCAGCGCGCCGGTGTGTACGTGGGCGATCGTCCAGCTTGTGTAATGCGATAGGGCGTTGACGCTCTTAATCGCCATCGTGGGGCCTTCGAGCGTGGCCATGCCGTAGGCCGTCACCGCCGCGACCATGAACTTGAGCATCGGGTCCTGCCGCACCTTGTCCCAGGCACCGCGCAGCGTCAGCAACCCATTCAACATGCCGCCCCAGGAGGGTGCCACCAACATCACCGAGAACACCATGCCGAGCGATTGCGCCCAGTCGGGCAGGGCGGTGTAGAGCAGGTGATGCGGGCCTGCCCAGATATAGATAAAGATCAGCGCCCAGAAGTGAATGATCGAGAGCCGGTAAGAGAATACGGGCCGGTTGGCCGCTTTGGGCAGGTAGTAATACATCATGCCCAGGTAGGGCGTCGTCAGGAAGAAGGCTACCGCGTTATGCCCGTACCACCATTGAACCAAAGCATCCTGCACACCGGCATACATCGAGTAGCTCTTGAACAGCGAGGCGGGTATCTCCATGGAGTTGACGATGTGCAGCACGGCCACCGTCAGCGCCGTGGCGATATAGAACCAGATCGCCACATACATGTGCCGCTCCCGTCGCTTGAGGATGGTGCCGAACAGATTCACGCAGAAGACCACCCACACCACGGCGATGGCGATGTCAATCGGCCATTCCAGCTCCGCGTATTCCTTGCTCGTCGTGAAGCCCAGCGGCAGCGTGATCGCGGCACTGACGATGATCGCCTGCCAGCCCCAGAAATTCACCCAGCTCAACAGGTCGCTGAACATCCGCGCCTTGCAGAGCCGTTGCAGCGAGTAGTAAATGCCCATGAACATCCCGTTGCCGACGAACGCGAAGATGATCGCGTTGGTATGCAGCGGGCGCAGGCGCCCGAAGGTGATGAACTGCAGGTTTAGATTCGCGGCGGGCCAGAACATCTGCGTGGCGGCCAGCAAGCCTGCGGTCATGCCGACCAGGCCCCACACCACCGTCGCGATCGCGAACGCCCGGACAGCGGTATTGTCGTATTTGAAGGTCTCCATCTGGGCGCCCATGCCGCCCCCGGCCTTCTTCAGGCTATTCGAACTATTTCGGCTTAACGCTTCGCTCATAATTGACTCATTTGCATCATGTAACCCATGTAACCTATGCTATGTAACTTGTCTAACTTGCCGCCCGCTGCCCTGCCCCGTCAGGCGTCTTCGCGTTGCCCGGCACCGCCGGCTTGGCCTTCTCATCCTCGCTCAGGATGCGCATCGCTGGCGTCGTCGTATCCTCAAACTGCCCAGCCTTCACCGCCCAGATAAAAGCCGCCAGAAAGGCCAGCGCAACGGCCAAGCTCGCCAGAATCAGTATGAGGATGACAGACATGCTTGATCTCAGCCCGGATGTCGAATGTCGGCTATCGTCATTTCGTGAGTCCGGCGCGCTGGGCGGCCATACGGGTCGCGCCACAGGCGAACAGCACGACCGAAACGGAACTCAAAGGCATCAGGATCGCGCAAATCACCGGCGACAATATGCCCGCCGCAGCGATACTAATACCGAGTATATTGTATAGAAACGAGATTCCAAAGCTCAAGCGCACAATTTGCGTGGTCCGGCGGGCCATGTCGAGGATTCGGGATAGCCGCCGCACCTGGCTGGCCGCCAGGATGACATCGCTGGCCGGCGAGAACGCGCCCACCTTCTCGATCACGGCCACGCCGACGTCGCTCTGCTTGAGCGCGCCTGCGTCGTTCAGGCCATCGCCGACCATCATCACCGTCTGGCCGGATTCCTGGAGCCGGCGGATAAAGCCCAGCTTGTCCAGCGGGCTTTGGTTGAAGTGCAGGCCGGCATCCTTGCCAAACAGGCTGCGAAAGCGCTCCCGCTCCCTCTCGTTATCGCCGCTCAGCAGTGCCAGGTCGTAGCGCCCGCTCAGACCGCGGAGCAGTTCATCGGTCTCGGGCCGCACCGCGTTGGCCAGCACGAATTGGCCCCGCAGCTCTCCGTCAATCGCCAGGCATACCACGCTGCCTTCTTCCAGACGTTGCGACACATACTCGCCTATCGGAACGCCCCAACTCTCCAGCCAGACTCGCGAGCCAAGCCGCACCTCGTGTCCCTGCACGCGCCCCGCGATGCCGGCTCCGGGCGTCTCGATGAAATCCTCCACTGCCCCCGCCGTGGCCGCCCCCGCCAGCGACTGCCCAATCCGCACCGCCTGCGGATGTGTCGAGTGCCGTGCGACTGCCCAAACCCACCCTTCCTCCACCGCGCTCAACCTGGCCCCTGTAGCAGCCGACGTAAGGAGCCTCTGACCAATCAGACGGTTCTGCCCCCTTTCTGCATTCTTCATTCTACATTCTTCATTCCCCCGGAACGCCACCGCCTCCGCCGACCCGGCCGTCAGCGTGCCCGTCTTATCAAACACGATCGCCTCCACCTGCGCCATGCGCTCGATCACCAGGGCGTTCTTCAGGAAGACCTGTATCCGCGCGAGCACCCGTTGCGCCGTGCCCAGCGCGAAGGGTGCCGCCAGCGCCAGCGCGCACGGGCATGCCACGATCAGCACGGAGATGAACGCCTTGAGCCCGCGCGCCCCCTCCCCCGTCACCAGCCAGAACACCCCCGCCCCGACGGCCACCGCGATGACAATCAGCGTGAACCGCCGGCTGTAGCGGTTGGTCAGCGTGTTCAGGCTGCCGTCGCGCTCCTTTTGAAACGCCTCATGGTTCCACAGCGACGTCAGGTGGCTCTGCGACACCGCCTTGACGGTCTCGACCTCGATTACGCCGCCGATCTGCCGCCCGCCCGCGTAAAGGTAATCGCCCGCCGCCTTCGTCACCGGCTCGGCCTCGCCGGTCACGAAGCTGTAGTCAATACAGGCCGGCCCGCTCACCAGACGGGCATCGGCGGGAACCAGCTCCCCGTTGCGCAACAGCAGCCGGTCGCCCACTTGCAGATTGGAAATCGAAATGCTCTCCTCGCCTGCCGCCGTCTTGCGCGTGGCCGACAGGGGGAAGAAGCACTTGAAATCGCGGTCGAAGGCCATCCGGTCATGCGTCTTTTGCTGGAACACCCGCCCGCAGAGCAGGAAGAACACCAGGCCCGCCAGCGAGTCGAGGTAGCCCGGTCCCCGCCCCAGCACGATCTCGTAAGCGCTCTGCGCATACAGCGCCGCCAGCCCGAGCGCGATCGGCACATCCAGCGTCAGCATCCGCTGCCGCAGCGACAGCCGCGCTGACCGCCAGTAATCCGACGCGCTGTAAAACACCACCGGCACCGCCAGCGCCAGGCTCAGGTAGCCGAAGATGATCCGGAACAGCGGCCCGCTCAGACTATCCAGCCCCAGATACAGCGGCAGGCTCAGCAGCATGATGTTCCCGAACGCAAACCCCGCGATCCCCACCTGCAGCCACTGCCGCTTGTGCGCCGGGTCGCCCTGGCGCTTCTCCAATTCGCCCAGCGTCAGCACCGGCTCATACCCGATGGATACCAGCAGCCCCACCAACTCGCTCAGCCTGATCTTCTCCGGGGCGAACGTGATCACCGCCTCGCGCCGGGGGAAGTTCACCTGGGATTGCCCCACGCCCGGGTGCAGCCGGAACAGGTTCTCCAGCAGCCACACACACGCCACGCAATGAATCGCCGGGATTTGGAACGTCACGCGGCTCACCTTCCCGTCGGTGAAATCCAGCAGCCGCTGCTGCAAGCCGGGGTCATCCAGATAAGCCCACTGCTGTTGTCTGGTTTGCTGCCGGATCCGCACCCCCGGGTGGCGGTTCAGGTCGTAGAACTGGCCCAGCCCGCTCTCGGCCAGCAGATCATGCACGAACAGGCAGCCCCGGCAGCAGAAAGCCTTCTCCTCCTTCGTCAGGTCCGGGTCATAACACGGGGACGTGACCCTCACCCCCAGCCCCTCTCCCAGAGGTAGAGGGGAGGGATAACACGGCTCACCGCAGTGGAAACACGGAACCGCCTCGGGACGGGCGGTCCGGCTTGTGGGCGCGGGCACAACCTGCGTCTGACCGAGCGCTTCGAGCGCCAGGCCTTTCAGGCCGTGCTTGGGCGTTCCTGCCAAACTCTCGTTTAGAACTGTGTTCACGCTGCCGATTGCGACTGGTCGAGAAATGCCGCCTGCAGAGCGGCATGCACACCCTGCCATTGTCCGCTTTCTGCCTTCTTCATTCTGCCTTCTTCCTTCGCTTCCACCCCCGGCCTTTGTCCGCACACCACCTGGCGGATCTGGTCAGGGCGCAAATTGACTACAATCATAGTCGATCTGCCCGCCTCCGCAAGTGGAGCGCGGCCCACCCCAGCAATTCTCATTATGGAGGAAATGGGAACGCCGGGTGAGGGCACCCGGCCTACAAGCGGGCGGTTTTGCGGGGGA
>CAIWJG010000493.1 GCA_903912925.1 uncultured Verrucomicrobia subdivision 3 bacterium
ACTTGAGTGGGGTGTGGGCGGTGGTCTCGGGGTCGGAACCGCTTTAGCGGTTTACCCGCCACCGTAAACCGCTGAAGCGGTTGGGGAGCCTGTTCGCGTGCCACACCCACCTCGCTGAAGCGAGGTGTTAATGAGAGTCGGCCGCCCACCCCGAAGAAATCTGTCGTGCGCCCGGGGGCACTCAGACGATTTTAATCAGGCTTGCAAACCCTTAGCTGGACAGCATACACTAAACTCCACAGATTGAAGTAACAACAACTCCAAACCATAACACCTGTGGCCAACACGAAACTATATCTCTACGCCGCGAGCCTGATTGTCTGCGCTGGCGCCACATTGAACGCGAGCGCGGCTGAAGCCGCCGACAACTCCGCCGACTCGTCGTCCCGGCCCCCTTATCAGCCCTGGACGGTGGGCGCGGAGGTTGGCACGCCGGGGATCGGCGGGTTCGGTTCGTGGCGCTTCTCGGATCATCTGGGCGTTCGGACCGGCTTCGACTATTTCCAATGGACGGAGAAGAACCTGAGCATCGGAGACTTCAGGTACAGCGCCAAGCTGCGACTCATGTCCGAACCGCTCACCCTCGACATCTATCCCTGGCAGAAACACTCGTTCCACGTCAGCGTTGGCGTGATGTTCAATCAGAACCAGTTGACCGGCACCTCGAGCGGCTTCGGCCCCGTCACCATTGGCGGCCAGACGTTCGAGTTCTCCGACATCGGTCTGCTCAATCTGAAGATTCAACAACAGGTGGTGGATCCTTACCTGAGTATCGGGGGCAATTTCTTCTATTTCGACCACGCCCACCACTGGGGCCTGGGCGGCGAACTGGGCTTGGCCTACAGCGGCGACCCAAGAATCAGCCTGACCAGCTCGGGTCGTTTTTCCGGGGCCGGGCATGACGTGCCTGGTGCGGCCTTGGGCCAGGAGAAGCAGAAGGCCCAGGACTGGGCCAACCAGTTCACGTGGTTCCCGGTGGCCAAGCTCATGGTGACCTACTCCTTTTAGCCGCAATGCCTTTCGGATATTCCAGAGATGAATCCCAAAATCGCACGGGCGCTAACCCAGGGTAGCCTCGCGGACTCGGCAACCCTGGGCTGGAGGACACAATCCCTTTGGGATTGCAGAACCATCGGTCTCTCCGTCGTTCCGTACGGCACTGACCTCGCACTGAATTTCCGAAAGGCATTGGTTTTAGCCGTGGCTAGTCACCAATCGCAAGTAGCCAGGAACCAGTGGCAAATGGCGCGCGGGCAGCAATCAGTGGTCAGCGAAGGCAAAGACAACAAAGATACAAATATATGAAGATCAAACTCATTGTCCGACTAACCCTATTGTTGGGGCTGGTGGCCGCTCTGGCCGGCCCTACTCCGATGCGGGCCTTCCTGTTTTTTGGCCCCAAAGGTGACGACCTGGCCGAGAAGCGGGCTAACATTCTGAAGCAGCGCGATGCGATGATTGCCCAGCTTCTGGCGACCAACCCCCAATTGACGAATACGCTCAAGACGGCGGCGGGTTACGCCACGTTTAGCCAGGTGAACATCAACCTGCTCCTCCTCTCCAGCGCCAACGGCTACGGCGTGGTGGTGAACAACCAGACGGGCAAAAACACCTATATGCGCGTGGCCTCGCTGGGCTACGGCGTTGGGGCCGGCGTGCGGGATATGCGCGTGATCTTCATTTTCAACCGTGCCGACGTGATGAATCAGTTCGTCACGCAGGGCTGGCAGTTTGGCGGCCAGGCGGATGCTTCCGCAAAATATCAGAACACGGGAGTCTCCGCCGACCAGAGCGTGAAGGCCAATGTGGACTTCAAGGACGGCACGGTGGCGGCCGGAAGTGCCACCGACGTTGCCGCCCGCTCCAGCCAGCAGGATGCCGCCAACGCCAACGTCGCCTCGCCCGGGGGAATGCAGATCTATCAGTTCACCGAAAGCGGCGTTTCATTGCAGGCGACGGTGGCCGGAACCAAGTACTGGAAGGACTCGAGCCTGAATCAATAGATAGCGCCAATGCAGTCCTGACTATGCCCAACTTAATCACGAAACACACCAAACACATCAAACACGCGAAATGAAAACCACGAGAATCCTCCTCTTATCTCTTAGTCTCTGCGCCGGAGCCCTCTGCCTGGCCGCCCGGCCCGCCGGCGCACAGCCGGCCAAAGCGACTGAACCCGACAACGTGCGCATGTATATGGAGATGCTGCGCTCCGACTTCAATGCGACCAAGATTCGCACGCTCAACCAGGTCATGAAGCTGACCGGTCCCGAGGCGGAGGCCTTCTGGCCCGTCTATCGGGAATACGAGAAGCAGTTGGCGGCCGTCGGCGACCAGAAGCTGGCGCTGATCCGGGAATTCATGGCCCATTACCGGAACGGCACTCTGAACGATCAGAACGCCAAAGCAATGGCGGCCCAGTGGCTCAAGAACACCCAGGCCCGCCTCGATCTGTGGAAGAAGTATAACAAGAAGATCAGCAAGGCCGTTTCGCCCATTCGTGCGGCACAATTCCTCCAGGTGGAGCACCAGATGGCCTTGTTTGTAGATATGAGCATCGCCTCCGAGATGCCGGAGATTGCCCCGTCCAAACCCTAGCAGCCTCCCATGTGACGGTCTCTAAGCGGATCGGCCCCCCGAATCTGCCGGCTTGGCGCGGCGGAGTGCCCTTTGTTAGATTTGCCACTCCATGAGTTGGGTCACCATTATCTGGTCCATGGTCGCGTCGGCGTGCCTCACGCTGGCTGCGGTGAATCTGCTGGTTTGGTGCAAGAAGCGCACGGAGTGGGCCAATCTGCTCTTTTCCCTGACCGCAGTCGGGACGGCCGGCATGGCGTACTGTGAGTTGTGGATGATGCAGGCGGGGACTCCCGCACAATTCGGCACGGCGCTGCGCTGGCTCCATGTGCCCGCCTGGGCGCTCCTCGTCGCACTGGTGGGATTCGTCGGGCTCTACCTGCGCGCCGGGCGACCGTGGCTGGCGTGGAGCTTCGTTGGCCTGCGCACCCTCTCGCTCCTGCTCGATTTCCTGGTAGGGCAAAACCTCAACTACCGCGAGATCACCCGACTGCGGCACATCCCGTTCTTCGGCGAATCCGTCTCGGTCGCCGAAGGGGTGGCGAATCCGTGCATGTTGGTCGGCCAGTTAAGTCTGTTGTTGCTCGTCCTCTTCGTTGCGGATGCCACGGTCACCGTTTGGCGGCGGGGCGATCGGCGGCAGGCGCTGACGGTGGGCGGCAGCATCGTATTCTTCACGCTGGCCGGAACCGTGCAGGCCGTGCTGGTGCTCTGGGAAATGGTCCACTGGCCAATGACCACGAGCTTCTTTTACCTGGGCATCGTCGTGGCGATGGGCTACGATTTGAGCCGTGAGACATTGCGCGCAGCGCAATTGTCGGAGGACCTCCAGGAGAGTGAAGAGCGGATGACCCTGGCCGCCGAGGCGGCGGGGTTTGGCGTTTGGATGTGGAGCATCGCCCGCAACCACATCTGGGGCTCGGAGCAGTGGCTCGGCCTGTTCGGGTTCGCGCCCGACGCAATCGTCACCTTTGAAAACGTCATGCAGCGGATCCATCCGGAGGACCGCGAACAGGTGGAGCGCGCGGTGCGACGCGCGTTAGAGGACCGGGTCGATTACGCTGGCGAATACCGAGTGGTGTTGCCGGACAACACGCAGCGCTGGGTCACGGCCCGGGGCCGGGTCTATCCGGACACACAGGGGAAGCCGATCCGGATGATGGGTGCAACCACTGACATCACGGCGGGCAAGCAGGCGGAAGAAAAAGCACAACGGCAGCACGAAGAACTGGCCCATCTTTCGCGCGTTACCACTGTGAGCGAGTTGTCGGGCTCGCTCGCGCACGAGCTAAACCAGCCGCTGGCCATCATACTCACCAACGCCCAGGCGGCCCAGCGCCTCCTCGCGCAACAGCCGCCCGATCTCGCCGAGGCCCGCGAGATTCTCGCGGACATCGTGAGCGAAGACCAGCGGGCGGGCGAGGTCATCCGGCGATTGCGATCCCTGCTCAAGCACGGGGAAACCAGCCTGCAACCGCTGGCCGTGAACGGCATCGTTGAAGAAGTGCTCCAGCTCTCGCGCAATAATCTCATCGGGCACGGCATCACGGTCCACCGCACCCTGGCCCCGAACTTGCCGCAAGTTCAGGGCGACCACATCCAGCTCCAGCAAGTGCTGCTCAATTTGATCATCAATGCCTCCGACGCCATGTCCGCCAACCCGCCCGCGGGCCGCCAACTGACCGTGGTGACGGCGCGCCGCGATGGCGCGGTGCGGATTTCCGTCTCGGACACCGGCTGCGGCCTGCCGCCGGACGCCGGACGCATTTTCGAGCCGTTCTACACCACCAAGAAACACGGCCTGGGCCTGGGGCTGCCTATCTGCCGCTCGATCATCGCGGCGCACAAAGGTCGGTTGTTGGCGGAAGCAAGTGAAAGGGCAGGCGGCTCGCCGGGCGCGACGTTTCACCTGGAGTTGCCGCCCGCGGCGGAGGGAAAACTATGAGCGCAACCCATGGCACTGTTTTCCTCCTCGACGACGAACTGGGGATGCTTAAGGCGCTCACGCGCCTGCTCACGGCGGAAGGCTTCACCGTGCGTGCATTTACCTCGGCGGGAACATTCCTCGAGTCGTATCGCGCCGAAGAGCGCAGTTGTCTGGTGCTCGATGTTGCGATGCCGAAACTCAGCGGTCTGGACCTGCAACAGCGGCTCACGCACGCCGGCGTTCTGCTGCCGATCGTGTTTCTCACCGGGCATGGCGACATCCCGATGAGCGTGCAGGCTATCAAGGCCGGCGCGGTGGATTTCCTCACCAAGCCGGTCAACGATGCCGACCTCTTGCGCGCCGTGCGAGCCGCCATGCAGCGCTCCGCCGAACAACGTGAACGGGCCTCCGAAACGGCCAAGCTCCGGGAGCGGCTTGCCAGCCTCACGCCGCGCGAGCGTGAGGTGATGGACCACGTCGTTGCCGGCCAGCTCAACAAACAGATTGCCAGCGACCTCGGCACCGGCGAGCACACCATCAAGGTGCATCGCGCTCGGGTCATGCAAAAGATGGGGGTCGAATCGCTCGCCGACCTGGTGCGCCTCGCGGAACGATTGGGTCTGGGTAATCACTGATCGAGTTCACTGGCCCTTGCCCCTTGCCCCTTGCCCCCCGCCGCTGGCCACTGGCCACCGATTACTGATCACTGACCACTGGTCACTGATTACTGACCGCTCCCGCGTATGTAACCAAGGTGACATATCCAGCGCTCGGCCGTTGTGTCACGTTCAGCCCCGATGTTTCAAACCCGCCCACTCATTGCCGTGCTGGACGACGAGCCGCAGTTTTGCAAAGCGCTTGGCCGTCTGCTCAAGACTTACGGCTTCGAGGTGGTGACGTTCGCGCTCGGCGCGGAGCTGCTCGCGGCCTGTGCTTCACGGTTACCAAACTGCCTGCTCCTAGACCTGCACATGCCGGACATCAACGGTTTCGAGGTCCTCGAGCGTCTCGCCGCGCAACACCTGCGGGTGCCGGTGGTCGTCATCACCGGCCACGATCAACCGGGCAATGCCGAACGGGTGCGGGCGCTGGGTGCCCTGGACTACCTGCTCAAACCGCTGAATGAATCACAACTGCTGGCGGCCATCGGCAAAGTAATTCAAACCGTCTGATTACCGAATTCCAATGACTCCCTACCCACAACTCGCCATTCAACAACAATTTGCCCGCCGCTGATTGAATCAAACCGCGCCACGGGCAGAGCACCGAAGCAAGACAACAAAACATATATGAAATCAAAAAAGATACAACACTACGGCTTGTCACTGCTGACGGCTGGCGCGGCGTTCCTTAGCGTCATCGCTCCAGCCGAGGCGGCGGACAAGAAACCCAACATCGTCATCATATGGGGCGACGACATCGGCCAGACCGATATCAGCGCCTACTCGATGGGACTCATGGGCTTCAAAACCCCCAACATTGATCGCGTCGCCAAGGAAGGCGTGATCTTCACGGACTACTACGGCGAGCAGAGTTGCACGGCGGGTCGCTCCTCGTTCATCACCGGCCAATGCGGCTTGCGCACCGGCAACACGAAGGTCGGCCTGCCCGGCGCGGCGCAGGGCCTCCAGTCCCGCGACGTGACGATGGCCCAGTTGCTCAAGGCCCAGGGCTACGCCACCGGCCAGTTTGGCAAAAACCATCTGGGCGACCGCAACGAGCACCTGCCGACGATCCACGGCTTCGAAGAGTTCTTCGGCGCGCTCTACCATTTGAACGCCTCCGAAGAACCCGAACTGCCGGACTTCCCGAAGGCCCCGGAATACCCGAACTTCCTCGCCAAGTTCGGCCCGCGAAACGTGCTGGACTGCAAAGCGACGACCGCGGACGACGCGACGGTTGACCCGCGTTTCGGCAAGGTCGGCAAGCAGACCATCAGGGACGACGGTCCGCTGACCAAGAAGCGGATGGAGACGTTTGACGACGAGATCGCGAACCGCGCGGTCCAATTCATGAAGCGCGAGAACGCGGCCGGCAAGCCGGTCTTCGTGTGGGTGAACTTCACGCACATGCACTTCCGTACGCATGTGAAACCTGCGAGCATCGGGCAGGCCGGCACGTTCCAAAGCACCTACCATGATGTGATGATTGACCACGACAAGAACGTGGGCGAGGTGCTCAAGGCCATTGATGACCTGGGCATAGGCGACAACACCATCGTCATGTATTCCACCGACAACGGCCCGCACATGAACTCCTGGCCGGATGCCGCCATGACGCCCTTCCGTAGCGAGAAGAACTCAAACTGGGAAGGCGCCTTCCGCGTTCCCGCCATGGTCAAATGGCCCGGTCACATCAAGCCCGGCACGGTTGAGAACGGCATTGTGTCGCACCTCGACTGGATGCCCACGCTCCTCGCCGCCGCCGGCGTTCCCGACGTGAAAGAGCAGCTCCTGAAGGGCATGAAGGTCGGCGACGAAACCTTCAAAGTGCATCTCGACGGCTACAATCTGCTGCCGCTGCTCACCGGTGAGACAAAGGTCAGTCCGCGCAAGGAGTTCATCTACTTCAACGACGACAGCGATCTCGTCGGCCTGCGCTACGACAACTGGAAGATCGTCTTCATGGAACAGCAGGCCAAGGGCACGATGGCAATTTGGGCCACGCCGTTTGTCACCCTGCGCGTGCCGAAGCTCTTCAATCTGCGCACCGACCCCTACGAGCGCGCCGACATCACCTCGAACACCTATTACGACTGGCTGCTCGACCATGTGTTCGTGTTCGTGCCGGCACAGGACATCGTCGGCCAGTTCCTCGGCACGTTCCAGGACTTCCCACCGAGCCAGAAGGCCGGCAGCTTCAGCCTGGACAATGTCATGGACAAGCTGAAGGAAGGCGCGAACGGGGGTAGCAGGTAACGCCGCGCTTGTGAAACACGCGGGCTGGCCGGGTGGCCGGCCCGCGACTTCACCAGTGAAGCAAAACGAAAATGGAATACTTATTTACCAGGAGCAAACAGAGATAGCAGAGACGGAAATGGGAATCTCCGTTTCCTCCTGTTCAAATCCGGAAAACCACAATCATGAAGGCCATACGCACCCAAAACTTCCTCGCTGCCGCGCTCCTCGCTGCGCTGGCTTTCACCACAACCATTGCGCGTGCCACCGACTCGCTGTCCGCCCGGACCCAGCTCGGCACGATTCCCGAGTTCCATCCCGAACTCCGCTTGGGCGCGCTGCAAGGGTACCTGGCCCTCACGAACCTGCCGAACAGCCTCGCCCTGATTCCCCCGCCGCCCGCGCCTGGCTCGGCCGCGTTCGCGCACGATGTGGAGGTCGCCAGGAATACATTCGCGTTGCGCGACACCCCGCGCTTCGCACTGGCGGCTTCCGACTTCGATCTCAAAATGCCGCACTTTGTGGAAGTCTTTTCCTGCGCGCTCAACACGCAGATCACGAAGGAGAACGCCCCGTATCTGTATAATTTGTTAAGTCGCGCATTCACGGACATCGGCCTGTCCACCTATGCCGCCAAGAACTACTACAAACGCACGCGGCCTTTCCAACAGAATGGCGAACCCATGGCTGTTCCGGAAGCGCGCGCCTTCCTGGAGAAGGATCCTGCTTATCCTTCCGGGCACACCGCCCTCGGCTGGGGGTTTGCCCTCATCTTGAGCGAGCTTGCGCCGGATCGTGACAACGAGATTCTCGCCCGGGGCCGCGCCTTTGGCGAGAGCCGCATCGTCTGCAACCACCATTGGTATAGCGACGTGGTTTGGGGCCGGTTTATGGGCGCGGCCACCGTGGCGCGACTGCACGCCGATCCTACGTTCCTGGCGGACCTGGAAGCGGCCAAGGCCGAATTCGCGGCGCTGCGCGCCAAAGGCGTCCCACCGACAGGCGATTGCCAGGCGGAAGCCGCGGCGCTGGCCCTGGGATACCAGGCCAGCAGCGTGACCGCGATTGACATCCTGCTGGAGCCAGACGCCACCATGCTCCAGCATTGCGAAGCCAACAACGCCCGCCTGCTCGGGGTCTTCCCGAAAGGTTTCGCCCTGGATGCGTCGCACCGTCCGCACATCACGCTGATCCAGCGCTTTGTCCGCACCGCCGACCTCGACCAGGTCTATGCCGCCGCCGGCAAAATTCTCGCCAGCGCCAACGTCACCGCGATGAAGCTGGAAGCCTTCAAATACTATTACGCTCCAGCCGGCGCGGTTGGCGTCGCGGGCATTTGCGCGAAGCCGACTATGGAAATCATCAAGCTGCAAGCGGACATCATTGCCGCCGTGGCCCCGTTCACGGTGGAAACCGGTCCCATCGGCGCGTTCACCGCTCCGCAGGACGATCCCGCCACCGACGCAGCCTTGATCGGATACGTGACGACATTCGTGCCGAAGATGTCCGGCGAGAACTTCAACCCGCACGTCAGCACCGGCGTCGCGCCCACAACATACCTCGACCAGATGCTGGCCGAACCTTTTGAGCCGTTCACCTTCTCGCCCGCGGGTGCAGCCGTTTATCAACTGGGCCCGTTCGGCACAGCGGCAAAGCTGCTCAAGCAATTCAACCTGAAACGTTGAACCGGCTACGAAACCTGAAGATTCGATGGTAAAACACGCGGGCTGCGCCGATGGCCAGTCCGGCACGAACCGGCCCGCGACTTCACTGGCGAAACAATGAAAACGAACCCAAAACCTGCCATCCTCGGCCTGCTTCGCCGCGCGGCATTTGGATTGCTTGGACTTGGTCTCGCGTCCTGCACTACCACGAAAAGCCATCGGGATGCTCCCGTCACCCCAAAGGTCGTGGACCTCGGGCGCTATGCGGGTCGTTGGTATGAGATCGCGCGCCTGCCGCTGTATTTTCAAAAGGCCAACGAGTCTGCCATTGCTGAATACGGCAGCAACCCCGATGGCACGGTCTCGGTGCACAACATCGCGGTTCGTCCCGACGGGACGCAGCATAATATTCGTGGCTATGCGAAGGTGCTGAACCCGCCCGAAAACACCAAACTTGCCGTGCGCTTCCGCACTTGGTTTGGCCCGCTGATTCCGGTGCCGAAAGCCGGCAACTACTGGATCCTGCACGTGGATGAGGTTTATCAGGAAGCCATGGTCGGCACGCCGGACCGCAAGCATCTCTGGCTGCTCGCGCGCACCTCCACCATTTCCGATGAACGCTATACGGCGTTGCTCGCCAGAGCTGAACAACTCGGTTTTGACCTATCGCGCATCATTAAGGATCCTCAGCCTTCAGCCAGTAACCCCCAGAAAACACGACCATGAAAACCAATTTGCCTGTCGCTGGCTTAATCAAGCCGCGCCACGGACACCGTGCCCTGGCTTGCCGCCGTCCGGCAATCCATCGTGACACGGGTTCAACGCTCCGCTAAAACTTGTTGATGCCGCTTTCCTGGAACGGAATCAAACACCGCGCCATTGCCTTCTCCAAGGAATGGAGGGACGAGACCCGCGAAGAAGCCGAGGACAACGGCAATTCGCGCAGCTTGCCTTGCCAAAATACCTGAACGCTCCACACTCTCGCACCATGGAAATCGCCGACCTTATTAAAGACCTGCCAGTTCGCGCCAAAGGTGCCGTCGCTCACTACTGGATCACCCGCGCTGCGCAGGCCAAGAAACAGAAACTAAGTGGCACGTCCGATCAAGGCAACCGGGGCGCGGCCACCGGCGGCGCACATATGGACGGCTTTCTCGATATTCTTGCACTCTATCTGGAAGCGCTTGGCATCCCGCGCCACGCTCTTCACTTTCATCAGCACCTCGAACTTCCTGGCTACTTTCGGCCGACGAAAAAGTGGGATCTCCTCGTCGTCCTCGACGGCAAGCTCATCGCCGCCCTGGAAACCAAATCCCAAGTCGGCTCATTCGGAAATAACTTCAACAACCGCACGGAAGAAGCGATGGGCTCGGCCCTCGACCTCTGGACGGCGTATCGGGAAGGCGCATTTGGCCGAGGACTTGCCCCGTGGCTCGGGTATCTTTTCCTGCTCCAAGATTGCCCCGCCTCGCAAAAACCCGTCCGCACCGACGAGCCGCACTTCAAGGTCTTCCCCGAGTTTAAGAACGCCTCCTATGCGCGGCGCTACGAGCTGTTCTGTCGCAAGCTCGTCAGCGAGCGCCACTACACCACCAGCGCTTTTCTCCTCGCCGATCTTGAGACAGGGAGCGGCGGAGTCTTTCACGAACCCGCATCAGACCTCACCCTGAATGGCTTCGTCACCAGCTTGCTAAATCATGCCCGCAACTACATCAACTGAAACGCTGGCCTGCACCCAGCGGCTCATCCTTGGCGACGCCCGCGATCTTTCACTTATCCCTGACGGCTCCGTTCACCTCGTGCTCACCTCGCCGCCTTACTGGAACCTCAAGCGCTACAACGAGCACCCCGACCAGATGGGCCACATCGTGGACTACGAAACCTTCCTGACGGAGCTGAACCGCGTCTGGCGTGAAGCCTATCGCGTCCTCGTTCCAGGTGGTCGGCTCGTTTGCGTGGTCGGTGACGTCTGCGTGTCGCGCAAAAACTTCGGCCGCCATGTCGTCTTCCCTCTCCATGCGGACATCTGCGTCGCCTGTCGTCGCATCGGCTTTGATAACCTGAACCCCATCATCTGGCACAAGATTTCAAACGCCTCCTATGAGGTCGAGCGGGGCGGCGGCGGCTTCCTCGGCAAGCCCTACGAGCCAAATGCCATCATCAAGAACGACATCGAGTTCATTCTCATGCAGCGCAAGCCCGGCGGCTACCGCCAGCCCACCGAGGCACAGCGCGACGCCAGCCGCATCAGCAAAGAAGACTTTCAGGAATGGTTCCAGCAGTTTTGGCAGCTCACTGGAGCCTCCACCCGCACGCATCCTGCGCCTTATCCGCTCGAATTGGCCAACCGCCTCGTCCGCATGTTTTCCTTCACCGGCGACACCGTTCTCGACCCCTTTTGCGGCACCGGAACCAGCCTGCTAGCCGCCGCGAATGCCGGGCGCAACGGCATCGGCTATGAACTAGACCCTGCTTACGCCCGTATGGCCGCACTCCGTCTAAAGCAGGAAGTTGGCAGTCTCTTTCAAAACGTGCGTCTCGAGTTCCTACGTGCTGACACTCAGCATTCGAACGTCCTTCAAGACGCGCCGTTCGACGGCTTACCCACTGCCCCCACGCTTGGCCATCGCGGCAAAACTGTTCGTTATCCAAAGCCCGCGACCAAGCGCAAAGCCCGCACACCCAAATAGATTTCGATGACTGCCCAGCGCAAAACAGTGGAGAAGGCGGCGTAGCGGGTGCTGGTCGCGCGGGCGGCCTTCCCCGGGGCGACGCTGGCGGACCTTTACGATCCGCTGGCCATGCCGCCCGCGCTGGCCGCCGCCCATGCCGCGCTGGACCGCGCCGTGGACAACATCGGGCTCGGTTTCTGGGAGCAACAGATCCAGGGCGCGGTCTCGTGGTATCCGTGGGCGGACAAGCGGATGGCTGTGTCCGGCGCGCTGACCTATGGCATCCCTCAAAAGAAGGAAGACTTCGACCTCACGCCCGGCCAAAACCTGACGTTCAACTGGGGCATCAGCCAATACCTGCCCTTGAATAAAACCCAAACCTTGCTGCTGGAAGTCGGCCCGGCCGGTTAGACAGTTGGCAGGTAACCTCCGACTCGGGCAGTGCCGCCTCTGGTGGTCTTGACCAGGTCCACGCCGTCGGCGGCCAATTCGGGCTTCACCTATGTGCCCTGGATGCTGTCGGTGAATTTCCATGGCTTCTACGAGTATGCAGCCAGGGGTCGTTTCCAAGGCCAGTCCTTCGGCCTGAACATCGCCAAAATGTTTTAACACCGGTCAACCACTGAAAGAACACAATTGTGAAAGCAAAACCCATCTTCGCCGCCGCGCTCGTTGGGGCGTTGGCATTGACCGGTTGCACCCATCTCGGCCCCAAGACCGTGGCCGTGGACCGTTTCGACTACAGCACGGCCATCGCTGATTCCTGGAAGCAGCAGACGCTGCTAAACATCGTGAAGCTGCGCTACATGGACTTGCCGGTGTTCGTGGACGTGGCGTCTATCGTCGCCGGCTATTCCATGCAGACGGGTGTCAGTATTAACGGCACCCTCTCTTCGGATAAGGCGATCCAGGGCAACTACGCCTCCATCGGTGGGCAAGCCATCTACACCGACCGGCCCACCGTCACCTACGTGCCGATGACCGGGGAAAAGTTTCTGCGCGGACTCATCACGCCGATTGATCCCAAGAACATCTTCTTCATGCTCCAGTCCGGTTACGCGGCGGACTTCCTCCTGGGCCTGACCGTCGAGTCACTCAACGGCGTGCGCAACCGTTCGACGGCCGCGGGCGCGGTGCGGGAGGCCGACCCGGAGTTTGTGCGCGCGCTGCAACTGCTGCGCGAGGTGCAGGCCGCCGGCGCCATGGGTATGCGCGTGGAGGAGGACAAGGCCAAAGGCTCAACCGGCGTGGTGTTCTTCCGGCGAGACGACGTGGCCGCCGATACTGCGGCAAAGGCGGCGGAAGTCCGGCAGTTGCTCAAGCTGCCCGCGGATCAGGACAAATACGCGCTCACCTATTCGCCGGTGCGCGGGGCGGCGAATGAGCTGGCCGTGAACAGTCGCTCGATGTTGCAGATCATGCAGGCCTTCGCCAGCTACATCGACGTGCCCGAGCAGGACCTGAAAGAACAGCGCGCCGTGCCCTCGGTTGAAAGGGTTACCCAAAATGGAAAGCCACCGGCCGTGCAGGTTCATAGCGGCAAGGAAAAGCCGGCGGACGCCTTTGCCGCCGTTCATTATCGCGACCACTGGTTCTGGGTGGATGATCGAGACTGGCGCACGAAACGGGCGCTGACGGCGGTCATGTTCTTCTTCACGCTCGCGGAAACCGGCGATACAGCGAAGCTGCCCTTGATCACCATCCCGGCGCAGTAGCCGCGCGCAGATGGACGGCTGGGTCGTCATCGGCATGAAGAGCGATTGGAAGACGGTTTTCGCGTTCGAGAACAAGTAGGCGGGAAGATGCAGCAGAATGAAACGGAGGGAACGGAGATGAAGACCGGTAACGACGGTGCTATGCTTGGTTGCTTAAATCCAGCCGCAGCAACTCAACCGTGGTGGGCAGCATATTGGACGGTGGGCAGGATCAGCCGGGCCTTTGTCTCGGTGAGCGATTTGTCGGTCACCAGATCCACCTGCCGGTCCAGCAACTTCTCCAGCAGCTCAACAATTGCTTTGCCTCTTGGCGTCTTTGCGTCACAGAGGAGTCCGCAGGATGGAATACAATGAAATAGCCGCGAAAAGGCGCAAGAAGCTCAAAAGCTATTGCTTCTATGCACTGCTATATCCCGTTTTGCTCGCAGGCGGCGAAGATTTAACGCAGAGACGCAGAGAATCGCAGAGAGTTCTTCTTCTCTGCGTTTCTCCGCGTTCCTCTGCACTGCTATCTGTGAGGATTTGCGCAGCCCGCGCAAATCCTCTTGGCCCCATGTAACCTTTGCAACTCATTTAACCCATTTAACTTTTTGGTTGCGGCTTGGCCGCGCTGTGCCTTTTGCGTCTCTTCGCGGCTATGCTCTCATCCCATTCCTCAGCCTGTGCTGCGGCCAGTTCAGTAACTATTGTTTCCAGGCCGAATCAGCATTGCCGCCGCCCCGTTGCTTCGTGTATTAACCCTCCCATGCCGAGCCGGGAAATCGAGCCCTTCATTGCGCGCTGGTCTGCCGCAAGCCCGTCCGAGCGCGCGAACGCGCAGCTCTTCCTCGTTGAGCTTTGCGACCTGCTCGCCGTGCCGCGCCCCGACCCCAAGCCGGGTTCCGGCTACGCCTTCGAGTTTCCCGTAATGGAAACGCTTTGCACCCTGGGCCACGCGCGGCGGGGCCAGGGGGAGGGGACATTCTTACCCTGAACCGATGAGCGCTCCCCTTTCAGGCAAAAGGATCAAAAACCTTCACGCCGGCCTGCTGGAAATCGCGGGTATTGCGCGTGGCGACGGTCAGGCCGTGCGCCAGAGCCGTAGCGGCGATGAGGCTGTCCTTGAATGGCATCGCGCGGCCGGAGGCGCGGAGCCGCGCGAGCAACTGCGCCCAGCGGATGCCTGTCGCCACGTCCATCGGCAGACAGAAGAGGTTCTCAATTCCCTCAGCAAACCAACGCTCCAATCGCTTCCGGCGCTGCCCGGGTGGCATGCGGTCAATGCCGAAACGGATTTCGCCGAGGATGATCGAATCCACCGCCAACTCGGCTTCGTTGGCGCGGAGCCACTCCAGGACCTTCAGTTCGGGCGAAGGCTTGGTGGCCTCGCTCAGCACATTGGCAGCAACGAGGTAATGAGGAGTCCGCAGCATACACTACACCCAAAGCTGCCGAGGCTTCTCCCTCTCCCCTTCCGAAGGGGAGAGGGCTGGGGTGAGGGGTTCCTTTCGTGTAAATCCGTGCAATCCGTGTCTCCCGCGGTCTTGGCAGTAAGTCACTCGAAAGTGGGAAACCTGATGTCGTCAGTCGTCTCAGAGCGCTCCAGCGGCTGGAACCAGCCTTTCTCAGGGCACCTCAAGAGCCAGTCCACCAAGCCCTCATTTCTGCGGCGCTTCACTCGTTTTAACCGATATTCGCCGCAATCAATCCGCTCGACCTCGAACTCCTGCCCGGGCTTGATGCCGTCCTGCTGCCGGAGTTCGGCTGGCAGAACGACCTGCCCTTTACTTGATACCGCGGTTGTCATCCACGGTAAGATACCGTCTTACCCCACCCCGTCAAGCATAGGGGAAAACCAAAACTATGAAAATAGAAAGGTCTATGGCATCCCGCCCGAGCAGGTCATCGGCAGCAGCATCAAGACGAGGTGTGAAATGCGCGACGGCAAACCCGTCCTGGTTCGGCTGCCGGAGATGAACTTCATTGACGACAAGGAAAACAAACCCGTCGGCATCGACGCGCACATTGGCCGCCGTCCCATCGCCGCATTCGGCAACTCGGACGGCGACCGGGAGATGCTGGAATACACGCAAGGCGGCGGCGGCGCGCGGCTGATGATGCTTGTGCATCACGATGACGCCGCGCGCGAGTTTGCCTATGGCGCGGACTCGAAGATCGGCACGTTCAGCGACGCGCTGACGGCCGAAGCGAAAATGGCTGGACGGTCATCAGCATGAAGGACGACTGGAAGCGCATGTTCCCGGTCGCGCCGTAAGCGGGCCTTTAGTCCGGATGAACTGACAGCTCATTATGGGACGAATGGCGGATGATCATACGCCATTCGTCCCATTCGTCCCATAGTGAGAACTGCTGATGAACCGACTGTATCCATTGCCATTTGGGAGGAAACGAGCCACAATCCTCGTCTGACTTATGGCGAGGTTGCGCAAGGTCCTGCATTGGCGGCTGGCTGTAAACGGCAAGAATTTATGAATACAAACAACCATTACAACGAAATGAAACTCCGGTTGCCCTGGAACACCTGGCTGGCGGGTTTGATGATCTGCCCATTCCTGCTGGCCGGATGCGCTTCACACAAAACGGGCAGCGCCGCTGGATCGGGCAGTATTCCGACCACGGACATGACCCCGGTCTGGCAGAACGCCGGGGCGACTCCCCCCGTGGCGCCGGCGGAGCCCGAGACTTCCGCACCGCCGCCACCGAACACGCTGGAGCCGGGCATCACCTCGGTGGGCGGCCCGGTTTCGACCAAGCCGGCCTACGCCGAATACGACTACGGTTGGCCGCGCATGTTCACTTCGGCTGGCTCCACCAACACGCTTTACGAACCCCAGGTGGTGTCCTGGGACGGCATGGTGTTGCAGGCGCGCGCGGCTGTGTCCATTCAGGCGGCGGGCGTGGCTGATCCCACCTTCGGCATTCTCCAGATCAAGGCGCTGACACACGTGGACAAGGTCGAGCGCACGGTTTACTTCGAGGACGTTCAGATCACCGATGCGAACTTCCCCTCGGCGGCGGCGAAGAAGGCGGAATACTCGGCGATGTGGTTGGCGTTGCTGAAGGCGAACGTGCGATCGGTAGCGCTCGACCGGATCGAGGCGAACCTGGCCGTCCAGGGTGCCGAAAAGAAGGCGCAGGCGGTGCCGGTCCTGAATCCGGCGCCGACGTTCATTGTCTCCACTACGCCGGCCATGCTGATCCAGTTGCAGGGCCAGCCCGTGTATCGCGCGGTTAAGGGCACCAGTGTCGAACGCCTCCTCAACACCCGGGCTTTGATTGGGAAGATTCCCTCCGGCGCGCTCTACCTCCACTTGTGGGACGGCTACGTGACGGCCTCGTCGCTCTCCGGCCCGTGGACGGTGGCGAGCGACATGCCGAAGGGGCTCCGGGAGGCGGAGAAGGCGGCGGTGGCGGAGAAGGCGGTTGATCTGCTTGGCGGCCAAACTAACCCGGATTCGGGCAAGCCGCCGTCCCTGAAAACCACGCCGTTGCCGTCGATTTACGTGGCGACGGATCCTACCGAGCTCATCGTCTTTGAAGGGCCAGCCAACTGGCTGCCCATTCCCGGCACGGATTTGCTCTACGCCACCAACACGGTGGCCAACGTTTTCAAGTATCTCGTGGACCAACAAACCTACCTGCTGGTTTCCGGACGCTGGTTCCGCGCGCCGTCGTTTAGCGGGCCGTGGTCGTACTTGCGGGGTAAGGAGCTGCCGAAGGACTTCGCCCAAATCCCGGTGACCAGCCCCAAGGAAAACGTGCTCGCGTCAGTGCCTGGCACGCCGCAGGCCCAGCAGGCCATCATCGAGAACGGCATCCCGCAGACCGCAAAGGTGGATCGCTTGGCGACCACCATGCATGCGCCGGTGTTCGACGGCGCGCCGCAACTCAAACCCATTGAGGGGACCTCAATCTCTTACGTGGCCAATACGGCTACGCCCATCATCGTAGTGGCCCCCACGAACTGCTACGCGCTGGAGAATGGTATCTGGTTCGTTAGCACTTCGGCCAATGGCCCGTGGATGGTGGCGGCGACGGTGCCGGCGGACATTTACTCGATCCCGCCCAGCTCGCCGCTCTACTACGTAACCTACGTCCGCGTTTACAGCTACAATTCGGCGTATGTCTGGACCGGCTACACCCCGGGCTACTACGGCACGGTGGTTGACCCTGACGGGCTGGTGGTGTATGGCACCGGCTACTACTACACGCCTTGGATCGATTCGATCTACATCGCGCCGCCCATGACCTACGGCTATTGCGCATCGCTGGCCTGGACCCCGTGGGCGGGATGGGGTTTTGGTTTTGCCTCGGGGTGGGCCTGGGGCGCGAGCTGGGGCTACTGGTGCGGTTCTCCGTGCGCGCCTTACTGGGGCCCGTACTATGGCTGGAGCCACGGGGCCTACTATAACGGCTACGGCGGAGTCACCGCCTGGGGCCCGGGAGGCTGGGCCGCAACGACCGGCAACATGTATTCGCACTGGGGCGATTGGTCAGCCGCCTCGCGCGGCGGTGCCGGCTACAATGCTTATACCGGACGCGGCTACGCCTATCAATACGGCCACGCTTACAACTCCGTGACCGGCACGATTGCCGCAGGCGAACGCGGCGCGGTGCAAAACGTCCACAACGGCAACTACGCCTACGGCAGCCGCGGCGCTGCCTATAATCCGCGCACCGGCGTGGCCGCTGCCGGCAGCCGCGTCACTGTCGGCAATGCCAACTCCGGACACCAGGTCACCGCCGGCCGCGGCGTCGTCACCGGCCCCGATGGCAAAACTACCAGCGTCAGCGGCATCAAGGGCCAATCTGGCGGCGTTTATGACGTGGGCGGACATGCGTTCGCCGTGGACGACGGCAACATCTATCGCCCGAGCACGACCGGCGGGTGGGACAAATACAACTCCAGCGGCGGCTGGGAGAACTCCCAAAACCTCGATCAGAATCGTTCGCTTTCCAGCGCCTACAGCTCACAGGATTTGGGATCGCAGCGCGTCAGCAGTTGGGAGAACCACGGCTGGCAGGACAGCGGTTCCCGGGGGGACCGTTCGGGGGGCGGCGACGGATTCAGCGGTTTCTCGCGTGGTGGGGATGGCGGCGGTTTCGGCGGTTTCCGCGGCGGCGGCGGCTCACGTCGCTAATTCTACTTCGCTTTCAAGATGCGACTAGCCCCGTGAAGTCTTTCCCTTACTTCACTGGGCTATCAGCAACGCGGCCTCGACGTTTGCTCCCTCTCCTCCTTTGGAGGAGAGGGTTGGGGAGAGGAGGCCGTTTGTCTCACCAATAGAGGTCACTGTGCTCGGTCTTCATTCATATTTCACACTTCATACTTGTTTTCTGGTGTTGCCCTGGCAGCAGGATTAACCGATTGAAATGAGCACCTTCTGCCAACACCGCGCGCGAGGTTTCGCCGGACTGTGGCTGGCCACTCTGCTGGTTTCCACGCTGGTGTTGCGGGCGGCGGATTCCACCAATCTCACCGTTCATGCCACCGACGACCCGCACCCGACCGGGGAAGGTCCGGCGCGGTTGGAACAGAGCACGCGCGTGGTCCTCAATACCAACGCCCCGGTGGTGACCGCCGCCGAGACGAATGCCCTGGGGCCGGCACAGAAATCATTTACCTGGAAAGTCGCCTGGGAAGGCTGGAACGGTCTGCAGATTGAGGCGGTGCAGCGCACGCCCTTGACCGACCCTATGGAATCGCTGGGTTTGCAACCGAAAAGCACCGGTCCGCTGTCCTATCTCCACCTGGAGCAGGTGAAGCTGAGCGGCAAATTCGGCGCTCGTATTGATGTGGACGGCGCCGCGTTCGCCACCACCGGCGACCTCACCGGGTTCGACCCCGGCATCCAGCTCCGGCGGTTGCGCGTCTTTGCGGGCGGCGATTGCATCCTGGTGCTGCCGCTCAGCTATTACATCGAGCTCGGTTACGGCGCGGGCAAGTTCTCCCTCAACCAAAGTACGCTGACCTTCCCCGCCGGCAAGTACCTCGGCACCCTCCAGGTCGGCCAGTTCCAGGCACCGATGGGCCTGGAAAATATCACCAGCAGCCGGGACATCGCCTTCATGGAGCCCGCCGCCCCGATTCAGGCCATCGCCCCGGGCATCGAAGCCGGCGCTCAGATCGGCAAGCCCATCTTCGACCAGCGCGCCACCTGGGCCTTGGGCCTGTTCGCGCCCGGTGCTGGCGCGATAGAATACGGCAACGCCTCCCAGAACTTCGGCAGCCTCGTCAGCCGCCTCACCTGGCTGCCCGATTATCATCCGGACCCGGACCATCCCGCCGACAATCACCTCCTGCACCTGGGCCTCAGCGCGAACCTCCTCTATTCCGCCAACAGCAGCGTCCGCTACCAGTCGCGCCCCGAATCCTACATCGCCCCTAACATCATCGACACCGGCGAGCTCAACGCCAACCGCGCCGTGACTTTCGGCCTCGAGGCCGCGTGGGTCAACGGCCCGTTTTCAGTCCAGGGCGAGTTCCTCCGCTCAGACGTGGGACAGAATGACGTGGGCGACTTGGCGTTCTACGGCCTTTATGCCCAGGCGAGCTGGTATCTAACCGGCGAAAGCCGTCCCTATGACCCCGAGTCCGGCTCGTTCAATCGCCTCATCCCCCGCCACAGCCTCGGCCACGGCGGCTTGGGCGCCTTCGAACTGACCTGTCGGCTCTCGCACACCGACCTCACGGACGGCAATGTGCAGGGGGGCCGGCTGACGATGCTCATGGCCGGCGTGAACTGGTATTTGCAGCCGCACATAAGGTGGATGTTCAACTACGGCAACGGGCACGTCAGCGGCGGCCCGAACGTCGGCGACATATTCATTTTTCAGACCCGCATCGGCGTGGACTTCTGAACCGCGCGGCTGCTTATGCTGAGAGATATGAAACCCGGAGGCTTCGATAGAACCGGCGGAGAGCTGAAGCCCTGCGCGTTCCGCCCCTACCGGGCGCGGAAAGCATGCTGCAATTGCTCAACGACGCCTGGTCCCTCCATCGCCAGCGGGTGCAGGTCTTCGAGAACCGGGTACCTGATGCGGTGATCCTTTTGTGAAATTGATTTGTCCAGCTTGCGGATAAGCTGCTCTTTGGGTAAAGTTCGACGCCCGATGCATAAATCCAAGAGCCAACCACCGCCCGATGCCGATGCGGGTGCCGCTCCGGCCACCTCGCCCAAGGATTCCGCGCGCCCGTCCCAGAGCATGGCCCGCCTGGTGCTCGAGCTCATTCGGCCTTATCGCGGATGGTTGATCATCGTCTTTGTCGCGATGCTGATCGAGACGGTGATGAGCATTGCTGCGCCGTGGCCGCTGAAGATCATTCTCGATAACGTCGTCGGGAAGCACAAGCTGCCGGAGTTTTTGGGGTGGCTGCGGGATCTTTCGTTCGGCGAGCACTCGATGGCGCTGGCCGGTGTAGCGGCGGCCGGTGTGGTTTTCATTGCGCTGATCGGCGCGGTGGCGGGCTATATTGACAATTACTACACCGAGAGCGTGGCCCAATATGTGGCGAACGACCTGCGCCATCGCCTCTACCATCATCTCCAACGCCTCTCGCTCAAGTATTACGATACCCACCAGATCGGCAATATGCTGAGCACGATTACTGACGACGTGGGCACGATCCAGGACTTCGCCTCCACGGCGCTGCTCAGCATTCTTGTGGATTCGCTGACCATCATCGGCATGGTCGGCGTGATGCTCTACCTCAACTTTGATTTCGCGCTCGTCGCCGTGGGCGTGACGCCGTTCCTGTTGCTGTTCGTCGCGCGGTTCAAGAAGGAAGTGAAAAAGGCCACCCACGAGGTGCGCAAGCGCCAGAGCGACATCGTGGGCGTCTTGCAACAAGGCCTGGAATCCGTGCGCACGGTCGAAGCCTTCGGACGCCAGGACACAGAGGAAGGGCGGCTGGACGCGGCCAGCATGGAATCTGTCCGGGCGGCGCTCAAAGCCCGGCGGGTGAAGTCGCTGCTCTCACCCTTTGTCTCGGTGACGGTTTCGCTCTGCGTGGCATTCGTGCTCTGGCGTGGGGCGGGTTTGATGCTCAGCGGCGCCATGACGATCGGCGCGATGACGGTGTTCCTTTCCTACCTCAACAAGTTCTTCAAGCCGGTGCAGGATCTCGCGAAGATGACCAACGTCATCGCCCAGGCCTCGGTCGGCATGGAGCGCATCCAGACGATTCTCGATGCCGACACGATCATTCCGCAGAAGCCCGATGCGCGCGATCCGGGCAAGCTCAAGGGCGAGATTGTTTTCGAACATGTGGCCTTTGCCTACAATCCGGCGTCCCCGGTGCTGCGCGACATCAATCTCACCATCAAGCCCGGCCAGCGGGTTGGCGTCTGCGGCCCGACCGGCGGTGGCAAGTCCACCGTCCTGAGCCTCATCCCTCGCTTCTACGACCCGACCGCCGGCCGCGTGCTGATCGACGGCGTGGATGTCACCGATTACAAGCTCGACCTGCATCGCGCGCAGATCGGTTTTGTCCTGCAGGACACCGTCCTCTTCGCCGGCACGATTCGCGACAATATTGCCTATGGCCGGCTCAATGCGACGCCGGAGGATGTTATCGCCGCGGCGAAGATGGCCAATGCGCACGATTTCATCATGAAGATGCCGCACGGCTACGACTCGATGGTCGGCGAGCGCGGTCTCACGCTTTCGGGCGGCCAGCGCCAGCGCATCGGCATCGCCCGCGCCGTCGTGCGCAACTCGCCCATCCTCATCCTCGACGAGCCGACGGCCGCGCTGGACACCGAGTCGGAGAAGGTCGTGATGGAAGCGCTCGAACGCTTGATGGAAGGACGCACCGTCATCACCATCGCGCACCGCCTGAGCACTATTCGGGATGCGCACAAGATCGTCGTGCTCAAAGACGGCGTGGTGGCCGAGGAAGGCACCCACGACGAGCTCGTCCAGCGCAACGCCATTTACGCCGAGCTGTACCGCATCCAGGCCGGCGCCACGCCGGCAGCCGAAGCCCCGGGCGGAGTCGGTTCAAGCCCTGGCACCGCGCTCACGCCCAAAACCAGTCCCTGACTCAACCTGAACTCTG
>CAIWJG010000494.1 GCA_903912925.1 uncultured Verrucomicrobia subdivision 3 bacterium
AGGGAGAGACCAAGCCCGACGCTCGCAGAGCGTGGGCACCCGCAGGCTCGTAGCGTGGCCAGCGTGGCTCCCTCTCCCCTGGGGAGAGGGCTGGGGTGAGGGGGAACAGGGCCGCCGGACTGACGTTGCCACCCAAAACGTCTTTGGCACGCGTGAGACCGAGCCTCAATTCCTAGCGGCATGGGACAAGAATGTCCGCGCTCCGAACAATCTAAGATGCGCGCTACCCCAAGGCTGAGTTGCTTATAGGCTTGAAGGCGGTGGGGGGCTTTTGCAACCTGCTGCGAATTCACGCTGGAATGAAAGAGCCCATCGAACTGACCGTGCTGATACCGTGTCTCAATGAGGCGGACACCCTGGCGGTTTGTATTCAGAAAGCGAAGCAAGGACTCGCGGCGGCGGCCATAGCCGGGGAGATCCTGGTGGCGGACAACGGAAGCACGGACGCATCGGTGGCGATTGCCCAGCGCGAAGGTGCCCGAGTGGTCTCCATTGCCGCTAAAGGTTACGGCCACGCGCTGATGGGTGGCATCGAAGCCGCACGCGGCCGGTGGATCCTGATGGGGGATGCCGACGATAGCTATGATTTTCGCGAGATTCCCAAGTTTGTGGCTCAGCTCCGACAAGGAGCCGAGCTGGTCCAGGGTTGCCGCCTGAGCTCGGGCGGGGGCACCGTTCTGCCGGGCACCATGCCGCTCCTGCATCGCTGGTGGGGCAATCCCATGTTCTCCCTGCTGGCTCGGCGGTGGTTCCATGCGCCCGTTCACGACGTCTATTGTGGTCTCCGGGCATTCACCCAGGACCTGTACCATCGCCTCGACCTGAGGTGTACCGGCATGGAGTTCGCCACGGAAATGATCATCAAGGCGAGTCTCCAGGGCGCAAAGATCAGCGAAGTGCCTATCACCCTCCACCCGGACGGGCGCAAGGCCCACGCGCCGCATTTGAACACGTTTCGCGACGGCTGGCGTACCCTGCGGTTGTTCCTGTTGTGCAGTCCGCGCTGGCTTTTTCTTGTGCCTGGCCTCTTGCTGATCGCGCTGGGAGGGCTGGCGTATGCGGTGGCTTTGCCGGGGCTGACGATTCACCACGTGAAGTTTGACGCGCACACTTTATTGTTCGGCAGCCTGTTCGTGTTGTGCGGCTACCAGTCGGTCCTCTTTGCCTTCTTCACCAAGACCTTCGCCATCAGCGAGCGATGGCTGCCGCCGGATGATCGCCTGGATCGTTTCTATCGGATTGCCACCCTGGAACGCGGCCTGATCTTTTCGAGTGTGGCGATGCTGGTGGGGTGTGGTTTGTTGCTCGCGGCGGCCAACGAGTGGCGGCTCACCGGCTTCGGACAGCTCGATTATGCTCACACCATGCGGCTGGTGGTGCCCGGGGCCACCCTAACCGCCCTGAGCTTTCAAACCATCCTCTCGAGCTTCTTTGTGAGCATCCTCGGCATGCACAGGCGATGAAGGTGAATGCAGAAGGAAGAATGAAGAATGCAGAAAGGGGAGAGGGGACCCAACATCCAACCCCCGACCGGGGTCAGTAGTTCAGGAATGCCCGCTCTTTCAGTTTCGGCCAAATCTCCTTCAGGTCAAAACGCGGCTTGCGGCAAATGTAAATCGGGACGTGGTCCTCGACGAAGAAGACGTGGTCTGGGGCCTCAAAGGTCGCCACCTGTTGCACCTCCCCGAAGCTCCGCTCGAGCGCATCCCGGTCCAGACCCACATAGATAGAGACCTTGCCCGATTTCGCCGGGGGCCCCCAGAAGTAATAGTTCATGTGATAAGCGGTAGCCGGCGGCAGCCCCAAAGCCGGCCCGTAATAGTCAATGGCGCCCGCCTCGCCGTAATTGCCCGCAAAGATAATGCAGTCCGCCTGCTCCTCCGGGGACAGTCGGTGGAAGACTTCCGCTACCACTTTCGCTAGCTTCTCCCACCCTTGCGCGCCATGAAAGGGGAAGGTGATGAGGAACGTGTTCCCAAGCACCCCAGCCGTGACGGCAGCGACGTAGGCATCGGTCTTTTCAATCGGCAGCACCGGCAGCATCATCGGCGCAGCCACCAGGCCGCCGGCCACCAGCACGGCTGGCAACACCCGCTTCAACCACCGCCGGCCCCGCTGATTCACCCACCGTTCAACCGCCACCCCACCCCCAGCCAGCAGGAACGGATAAACCGGCGTGAAGTAATAGATCTGGCTCTTGGTAACGAGCAGAAAGCCCAGGATGAGCAGATAAGCCCAACCCAAGACACGGAATGACCGGGCGTCCTTCGCGACCAGGAACCAACCCAAACCGGCAAGCCAGATCGGAAAGTTCACTGGGTGCAGGTAAGTGATCTGGCCGCCGAAAAATATCCAGGACGGAACATTAGCTGTGGCCCTCCGTTTCGCCTGAGCCAGATACTGGACGGTTGCCCAGTCATGCGGGATCTGCCAAAGAATGTAGGGCGATGCGATCACCAGAGCGGCGAGTCCGCCGATCACAGCCCATCGGTTGAACAGATACTGCCGTTCCGGCGTCAGCAGAAGGCAGACGGTGACGGCAGCGCCCAGGAACAAAATGGACGGCTTGTTCAGGAAGCCAAGCCCGACGATCACCCCGAACCAGACCCAGAGCCGCGTATTGCCCGTCTTGATGATGCGGATGACGAGATACGCGCACAGCCCCCACCAGACCGGTTCCGATGCTGGCGGGCAGAACATGTTCTGCGACCCCAGATACACAGGCGCGATCAGCACCGCCAGCGCCGCCAGCCCCTGGGCAAAACGGCCGCCGCCCAGTTCCCGCGCCATCAGGCCCGCAATGACAATCGTCAGCGCCCCGGCGATGGCCGGAAAGAAGCGCAGGGAGAATACGGACTCCCCCATCAACGCACGGGACAGCCACCCCATCCATACCGTGAGCGGGCCGTCATCCACGTAGCCCCAGTCCAGATGCTTGCTATCGGCGATACGTTCCAGCTCGTCATAGAAGAGGCCGTAGTTGGAGAACGCACTAAAATAGAAATGCAGGAGAAGCTTCAGGACTGCTAGATAAACGACGATCGCCGGCCCGCTCAGCGGATCAGACAATAGCTCGCGCAGCGCCCCCAACTGTGGCTTGGATTGAGCAGAGTCAGTGGCCCGCGAAGCAAGGCCGCTGGCTGGATCAGGCGGGCGATGATTCCAGACAGGGCTTTGATTGTGCGTTCGGCTGCGCCGTGCGTTGCTTGCCACAAGCTCTTGTTCAGCGGTTGGTGGTGGTGCCGGGCGGCGGCGCGGGATTCGCCTGGGCGGCGAGCGCGACGATCAGGTTCTTGCGGGCATCGGCATAGTCCGGCTTGAGTCGCAGGGCTGCCTGGAATTCACGGATCGCCTCGCCGGTGCGGCCTTGTTGATATAGGGCAGTGCCCAGGTTGTTGTGGGTCTCGGCGCGATCCGGTTCCAGGCGGAGGGCTTCCTGGTAGTAGCGGATCGCCTCGTCGAGTTGACCTCGCTTGGCCAGGGCCGCGCCGAGGTTGTGGAGGAGGTCGCCGTCCGCCGGTTTGAGGCGCAGGGCTTCCTGGTATTGGGTGATCGCCTCGTCGCTTCGGCCTTTCTGGCTGAGGGCCACGCCCAGGTTGATGTGGGCGCCGGCGTGATACGGGTTGAGGCGGACGGCTTCCCGGAGGTGGAGGATCGCCTCGTCCATCCTGCCTTTCCGGCCCAAGGCCAGACCCAGGTCGTTGTGGGTGCCGACGTGATCCGGATCCACACGGAGGGCCTCCCGGAATTGGCGGATCGCCTCGTCAATTTGGCCGTTCTGCACCAGGGCCAGGCCGAGGAGGTAATGGCCATCGTGGAATTGCGGGTTGAGGCGCAAGCCTTCCCGGAGTTGGGTGACCGCCTCGTCGCTTCGGCCGGCCTGGCCCAGGGCCAGGCCGAGGTTGATCCGGCCCTGGGGGTAATCCGGTTTGATGCGGACGGCTTCCCGGTATTGGCGGGTCGCCTCCTCGATTTGGCCTTTCTTGCTGAAGGCGGAGCCGAGGTTGTTGCAGGCATAGTAATTGGCTTTCGTGACTTCGATCGTATGCCGGAACAGGGCTTCACTGTCCTGCCAATAACTAAGCTGTTGCCGCGTCATGGCCAGGAAGAGGACCATCGCCACGCCACCCGCCACCGATAGGAGGATGGGCGTGGAGCGTGCAAGCGCGTGTCCTACGCTCCCACGCTCCTCACGCTCCTCACGCTCCACGCCCCCTGCTGCCTTCCCCGGCATCAGTTCATACGCGCCCCAGATCAGCAGGATTAACACCCCGAGCGACGGACTGTAACTCCACCGATCCGACATTGCCTGGGCGCCGACCGCGACCAGTTGACTCACGGGCACCAGCGTCCCGCAAAACCAAAACCAACCGACCAGCAAATAGGGATGCCGCCGCGGCCACAGCAAAACCAGCGTCGAAACGCCCAGGAGCAACGCGCCCGCCAGCAGCACCTGCCACAGCGGGCAATGCCCGGGAAGCGGATATAAAACCGCCAGATCCGTGGGCCAGAACAGCTTCCCCAGATAGCCGCAATACGAAATCATCGCGTTCCCGACCCGCACCCCCAGGGGCAGGTGCGAACCCAGCGCCAACGCGCCTTGGAACCCCGACACCACGAAGGTCCCGAGGCCCATGCACCCCACGCCGACAAAAAATGCGGCTTTCTCCCACACCAGGCGGAACAGCGAAGAGCGTAGCGCCCGGAGCGATGAGACATCCCAACGGCCCAGCGGCCAGTAATCCAGCAACAGCAGCAGGAATGGCCACGACACCAACGTCGGCTTGCTCATCATGCCCAGAAGGCCGCAGAACCAGGAGACCCAGTACCAGCGGATTTGCGATTTGCGATTTGCGATTTGCGATGGCCTCGTGTCGCGGGTCGAGGGTTGCCGGCTTCCGCTTTCTGCATTCTGCATTCTGCAGTCTTCAGTCTTCATTCTCCCTCGCGCGTAGCGGACGTAAGCGATCAGCGCGAGCAGACCGAAAAAGGTGCTCAGCAGCTCCCGGCGTTGCGTCACCCAGGCCACCGCTTCGACGCGCAGCGGATGAAAGGCGAAAAACACCGCCACCCACAGGCTCCGCCACTTCGCGCCGGTCATCTGGCGCAGCAACGCGAAGACCAGCGCCGCGTTGAGCGCGTGCACCAGCACATTGACCCCATGATGCCACCAGGGATTCAAGCCGACCAATTGACAAACCACCATGTGGGACCACATCGTCAAGGGCGACCACCCCGGAGGTTCCAAAGGGTCCAGGAGAAACAAGGTGATGCCCTCCCACGTCAGTCCTTTTAGGACGTGAACATTCTCGGTGAGGTTCCAATCGTCATCATAGTTGATGAAGTCGCAGCGCATCGCCGGCCAGTACAGGGCCATCGTCCCCAGCACCAGCAACGCGGCGAGCAGCCACACAGGGGGGGAGGATTTGCGATTGGCCCCTGGGGCGTGGTGCGTGCTGCGCGCTGCCGGCTTCTGCATTCGGGATTCTGCCTTCTTCATTCTGCCTCAGCGGTTGGTGCCGGCGCCGGGTGAGGGCACCCGGCCTACAACCGCGAGCGCAACGACCAGGTTCTTGCGGGCCTCGGCGTAGTCCGGCTTGAGTCGCAGCGCTTCCTGGAACTCGCGGATCGCCTCGCCGGTGCGGCCTTGCTGATGGAAGATGGTGCCCAGGTTGTTGTGGACATCGGCGCGATTGGGCTCCCGGCGCGAGGCTTCCTGGTAGTGGCGGATCGCCTCGTCGAGCTGACCTCGCTTGGCCAGGGCAGCGCCGAGGTTGTAGTGAACGGCCGCGTCCTCGGGTTTGAGACGCAGGGCTTCCTGGTAGTGGCGGATCGCCTCGTCCATTTCGCCTTTCTGGCTGAGGGCAACGCCCAGGTTGATGTGGGCGCCGGCGTGATCCGGGTTGAGGCGGACGGCTTCCCGCAGATGCTGGATCGCCTGGTCCATTTCCCCTTTCCGGCCCAGCGCCAGGCCGAGGTCGTAGTGGGCGCCGACGTGATCCGGGTAAACGTGCAGGGCTTCCTGGAACTGGCGGATCGCTTCGTCGATCTGGCCGTTCTGGACCAGGGCCAGGCCGAGGAGGTAGTGGCCATCGCGATAACTCGGGTTAAGGCGGATGGCTTCCCGCAGGTACTGGATCGCCTGGTCCATTTCGCCTTTCTGGCCCAGGGCCGCCCCGAGGTTGATGAGTGCTTGGGGGTAATCCGGTTTGATGCGGAGCGCTTCCTGGAATTGGCGGGTCGCCTCCTCGATTTGGCCTTTCTTGCTGAGCGCGGAACCGAGGTTGTTGTAGGCACCGTAATTGCCCTTCGTGACCGCGACCGTATGCCGGAACAGGGCTTCACTGTCCTGCCAGTAACCAAGCTGTTGCCGCGTCATGGCCAGGCAGAGGACCATCGCCACGCCAGCGGCCACCGATAGGAGGATGGGCGTGGAGCGTGAAGCGTGGAGCGTGGAGCGTGCAAGCGCGTGTCCTACGCTCCCACGCTCCTCACGCTCCACGCCCCCTGCTGCCTTCCCCTGCACCAGTTCGCACGCGCCCCAGATCAGCAGGATCAGCACCCCGAGCGACGGAACGTAAGTCCACCGATCCGCCGTGGACTGGATGCCGATCGCGACCGCCCCGCTCATGGGCACCAGCGTCCCGCAAAACCACAGCCAACCCATCAGCAAATAGGGATGCCGCCGGAACAGCGCCAGGAACAGCGCCGAAATGCCCAGCAGCAACCCGCCCGCCAGCACCACCTGCCCCAGCGGGCTTTGCCCGGGGTGCGGATACAAAACCGCTAGATCCGCGGGCCAGAACAGCTTCCCCAGATAGCCGCAATACGACACCATCGCGTTCCCAACCCGCGCCCCCAGGGACAGGCCCACACCCGGCTCCAACGTGCCATAGAACCCCAACACCACCTGGCCCCCGATGACTATGCACACCACGTTCACAAAGAACGGGATCTTCTCCACGAGCAGGGGCAGGAGGGTGGCGCGTGAAACGTGAGGCGTGAAACGTGAAACGTGAAACGTGAAGGGAGTTGCGGGTTGGGGGTCGCCGGATTCAACATTCTGCATTCTGCATTCTGCATTCTGCATTCTCTTCAGCGGCCAGTAATCCAGCAGCAGCATCACGAACGGCCACGTAATTGCATTCTGCTTGCTCATACAGCTCAAGCCGAAGCAGCACCAGGAGACCCAGTACCAGAGGATTTGCGATTTGCGATTTGCGATTTGCGATGGCCCCGGGTTGCGGGTCGCAGGTCGCTGGCTTCCGCTTTCTGCATTCTGCATTCTCCGTTGCGCGTAGCGAACGTAAGCGATCAGCGAGAGCAGACCGAAAAAGGCCATGAGCAGCTCCCGGCGCACCGTCACCCAGGCCACCGCTTCGACGCGCAGCGGGTGAACAGCGAAAAACACCGCCACCCACAGGCTCCGCCACTTCGCGCCCGTCATCTGTTGCAGCAACGCGAACACCAGCACCGCGTTGAGCGCGTGCAGCACCACATTGATCAGATGATGTCCCCAGGGATTCAAACCGAGCACTTGAACGGCCACCATGTGGGATAACATCGTCATGGGCCCCCACGACGGCAGGACATAAGGATTGAAGAAAAACTCTTTGATCCCCTCCCACGTCAGTCCCTTTAGGACCAGGACATTCTCGGTCAGGTTGTAATCGTCATCATAGTTGACGAAGTCACAGCGCGTCGCCGGCCAGTACAGGACCATCGTCCCCAGCACCAACCCCAAGGCCAGCAACCACCAGGGGATTTGCGATTGAGCGGCAAGGGCTGCGGACCGCGGCGGGAGCGGCACTTCTGCCTTCTGCCTTCTGCCTTCTGCCTTCTGCATTCTCTGGGACGCTGGTCGGCGCATAGGACTGCCCTAAACTACCGCTCAGCCGCAGGCGAAGGTCGCGAACTTTAGCATCGCCTTATTGTAGCGGCGACGACGTGCGTTAACAAGCTCAGAGATCCTGAGCCCGCGGAAACGACGTGAGCCCCGTTCCCCCTCACCCTGCCCTCTCCCCGAAGGAGATGGTGCCTGGCCCCAGGAGTGGAAATGCAGAATGCAGAATGCAAACCGCCGGCTGAACGGGAGCCATTCCCCTTTCTGCATTCTTCCTTCTTCCTTCTGCATTCACCCCCAGGGTGAGGGGGAATGGGGGCCCCGAGCTGGAAAGGGGCTCACTCAAATCCAGGCTCGCACCCGGCGTTCGGCGGACTTGCTATTCTGGGTCAATAGAGGAATACTGGGAACACATTGATCTTCGCAGGAGAAGGCGCATGAAGAAGTTCCGACTGTTCCTGGCCAACCTCGGATACTGCCGCCCGCTGTGGCCTCTAGTGACTCCGCCGATGGGCATCATGTACCTGGCGGCCTATCTTCGTACCAAGTTTGATCTGGACATCAAACTAGTGAATCAACGGGAAAGTAACTGCACGAACGAAGAACTCGCCCGCCAGGCCATTGAGTTTGAGGCGGACATCGTCGGTTTTAGCTCGCTTACGGCTTTTGGGCACGCGTTGGCTCCCTTGACGCGGATGGTCCGCGCGGGGCTGCCCAAGGCGCTGATCCTGCTGGGGGGGCCGCATATCACGTCCTTCGGCGCCCAGGCGCTCGCGGACACGGCCGCGAATGCGGCGGTTGAGGGGGAGGGGGAACTGGCGTTGGAGCAAATCATTCGCGCTCATTTTGACGGGGGCGATTTCGGACACATCCCCGCCCTGATTTGGCGCAACGGGAATGGGGAAGTGCTGACCAATCCAGGGACGATGCCGCCGATTGATAACCTGGATTCGCTGCCGTTCCCGGCGTATGATCTGATTGACTTGCCGAAATACTGGCGCCGGCAATCCATGCCGCCGCTACCTCGGCGGCGGTATGCATCGCTGGTGAGCAGCCGGGGGTGCCCCTATCATTGCAACTGGTGCCACCGGATTTTCGGCAAAAAGTTCCGCACGCATTCGGCAGAGCGGATCGTGGACGAAATCGAGTATTTCCAGCGCATTTACGGAGTGGATGATTTCGAGTTCCTGGACGACATCTTCAATCTGGACCATGCACGCCTGATCGCTTTCTGCGACCTGCTGCACCGCCGGAATCTGCGGATCAAGATGGCCTTTCCGAGCGCGGTCCGCGCCGATATCCTGACGCAGGAGGATGTGGATGCCCTGGCCGATGCGGGCACCTATTTCTCGAGTTTCGCCCTTGACTCGGGTTCGCCGCGGATCCAGAAACTGGTGGGCAAGAATCTCAATATCCCCCGATTCGTGCAAGGGGTCGAGATGGCGGTGAAACGAGGCATCTTCGCCAACGGTTTCGCCATGCTCGGATTCCCGACCGAGACCGAGGAAGAAATGCGCCAGACGATAGACATTACCTGCCACTCGAGGCTGCACACCGCCTCGTTTCTTACCGTAACGCCTTTTCCCAATACGGACCTCTACGACCATGTAGCGAAGACGCACGCCCAACAACTCGCCAACCTCACGTTTGAAGACACCGACTTGTGTGACATCCGGGTGAATTTGTCGGAGGTGCCCGACGCGGTGTTGTTTGCCTGCCAACGTCAGGCGAACCAGCAGTTCTTCCTGAATCCGAAGCGGCTCTATCGTATCCTGCGCGATCACCCGCAGCGGCATCTCCTGCCGCTCTATATTCCCATTTACCTGGCCCGGGCTACTAAAGGATTGCTCGGTCCTGGCAAGACCTGATCGAAGGCGCATGAAGAAGTTACGAATGTTCCTGGCCAACATCGGACACCACCGCCTCCTGGCCCCGCTGGTGAGTCCGCCGATGGGCATCATGTACTTGGCGGCCTATCTTCGCACCAAGTTCGATCTGGACATCCAACTGGCGAATCAAAGGGAAAGCAATTGCACGAACGAGGAGCTGGCCCGCCAGGCCATTGATTTCGAGGCGGACGTCGTCGGCTTCGGCTCGCTGACGCCTTCGGGGCACGGGTTTGCTCCCTTGACGCGGATGGTCCGCGCGAGGCTGCCCAATGCCCTGATCCTGCTGGGGGGACCGCACGTGTCGTCGTTTGGCGCCCGGGCGCTGGCGGACACGGACGCGAATGCGGCGATCGCGGGGGAGGGGGAACTGGCGTTCGAGCAAGTCCTGCACGCCCATTTTGACGGGGGCAATCTCGGGCGTATCCCCGGCTTGATCTGGCGCACGGCCGACGGGCAGGTGCAGACCAATCCGGGAACGATGCCGCCGATCGAGAACCTGGATTCGCTGCCGTTCCCGGCGTATGAGCTGATCGACCTGCCGAAGTACTGGCGCCGGCAATCCATGGGGCCGCTGCCCTGGCGGCGGTATGTGTCGCTGGTGAGCAGCCGGGGCTGCCCCTATCATTGCAACTGGTGCCACGAGGTCTTCGGCAAGAAGTTCCGCAGGCATTCTCCGGAGCGGATCGTGGACGAAATTGAGTATTTCCAGCGTAAGTATGGGGTGGATGAATTCGAGTTCCTGGACGACATCTTCAATCTGAACGGTCCGCGGGTGATGGCTTTCTGCGACTTGCTGCACCGCCGGAATCTGCGGATCAAGATCGCTTTCCCCAACGGAGTCCGAACCGATATCCTGACCCAGGAACAGGTGGACGCCTTGGCCGATGCGGGCACCTATTTCTCGAGCTTTGCCCTCGAATCGGGTTCGCCGCGGATACAGAAGTTGATGGGCAAGAACCTCAATATCCCCAAGTACTTACGAGGGGTTGAGATGGCGGTGAAACGAGGCATCTTCGCCAACGGTTTCGCCATGCTCGGATTCCCGACCGAGACCGAGGCCGAAATGCGGCAGACAATCGAAGTCGCATGTAACTCGAGGTTGCACACGGCCTCCTTCTTTACCGCCACGCCTTACCCCAATACCCACCTCTATGACCATGTGGCGAAGACCCACCCCCAACAACTCGCCAAGCTCACGTATAAGGACACCGACTACAGTCAAATCGCGGTGAACCTGTCCGACGTGCCCGACCACGTCCTGTTTGCCTGCCAGCGCAAAGCCAACTGGCGGTTCTTCGGGAATCCGCAGCGTATCTATCGTATTCTGCGCGATTACCCGCAGCCGCATCTTCTATCGCTCTATATTCCGATCTACCTGGCCCGGCTTACCAAGGGATTGCTCGGCCCCGGCAAGGCCTGATCCTACTGAAGAAACCCCGGATTCGGATAAACTAAAGGCAGCCTCAATCCCGTCCTGCTGCTTCCGCTGGTTAAGGCGATCGGCCGCTAGCTTCCCGGGCACCACGGCTGGGCCTGCCCCTTTCGTCGCAGAGCTTGTCCCCCGCCGAGGTTTCGCCGTGCCCCGGTATGTCAAAGCCAGAATTACGCCCCGCCAGTAGCGCCACACCGCCCAGGGGCGCGGGAAATCGCGGACCAACCGGAATACGCGGAGGGGGTTTAGATAGAGCGCCGGGTAAATCTTGTACACAAAGGCCTTTAAGGTCTCGTCGGAAACCTCGGAGAGGTTCGCGCAGGGATTTTGCACATAGTCCGCGCCGGCCAGATCAAGGCCGGCCATCCTTTCGGGATGCACCCGCGTGGCCAGGTCGAACAGTTCGGTCTTGGGATACGGGGTTACAATCCACGAGTACACCATGTGTACTTTGGACCGGCGCACCACATCCACCGTCATCTGCATGTCGGCGGCCGTTTCGGTGGGAAAGCCATACATAACAAATGCATAGGTAAACACCCGCCGCTCGGCCAGCATCGCCACCCCCTCAATAAACTTCGGGATGTTCATCCGCTTTTGGATCAACTCCTGGATGCGCGGAGAGCCGGTCTCCAGCGCCAGGGCCGCCTCACGGGTTCCGGCCGCCACCAGCGCATCGGCCACCTCGGGCGTGAGGATATCCGCGCGAAGCGCGTTGGGAAAAGAAATCGAGACTCGCAGGTTGCGCCGCTGCATCAGCTCGCTGAATTCAATCACCCGGCGCCCGTGCAGGTTGAAGATGTCGTCGAAGAATTCCACCTCCTTCACGCCGTACGTGCGTACATAGTGCTCCAGTTCGTCCACGATCCGTTCGGGCGACTGCGCCCGGAACCGCTTGCCGAAGATGTCATGGCAATAGATACACTTCCAGGGGCAACCCCGGCTGGTAAACATCGAAACATACCGGCGCGGCGGCGGCAACAGGCTCATCGACCAGAGCCGCCAATAACTGGGCAGATCAATCAAGTCGTACGCCGGGAATGGCAGCGTGTCGAGGTCCTGAATCACCGGCGCCGGGCCGGGATTCGTCAGGCCCTCCCCCTCCGCACTACGCCACACCAGACCCGGCACGGAGCTGAAATCCCGGGAGCCTTCCTGCCAGATCCGGAGCACGTGCTCGCACGTGAGCTCGCCTTCCCCCACGACGACGCAGTCCGCGCAGGTCGTGTCTATCAGCTCGGCGCCATAAGTGGAAGCATGCGGGCCGCCAATCATCAGCAATGCCTTGGGCAAGGCGCGGCGGAGCCCGCTGCTCAACTCGCCCAGAATGTCAGAGCTGGTCGTGGTGCAACTGATGCCAACCACGTCCGGCGCAAACTCCGCGGCCCGGGAAACGACCTCCTCAATGGTGTAGTTGGTCGCGCGTTGATCCACGACCCGGAATTCGAGGTTCTTGAGCCGGCCCCGGAGATATCCCGCCAACTGGAGAATACCCAGGGGCGGCGAAACCCACTTGAACCACGTCCGACGCCCCGCCAGGATCAGCAGCACGCGCATAGCTAGTTACTCCCCTCCCCATGCGGCGGCGACGCTGGAAGTCCCCCAACGAAGTCCAGGGGAACCAACCGCGTTAACTCCGCTGCATTCAGCCGATGCATGTTAATCGTGCTGACTCTTACCCACCCGTCCAGTCTCGTCAATATATACCTTACCCACCTAGCCCAATCGAGCAACAATCGAGCAACAATCGAGCAACAATCGAGCAACAATCGAGGAACAATCGAGGAACAATCGAGGAACAATCGAGGAACAACCGAGAGCCTCCCGCGGTGCCTGGGGTTTTTCCACGCTGGCAGGTCCGACTATTCCGGCTCGGGTCGCCAGCGCAGTTGGCCCTCTGACACACCGCGCCAGGCCGCAACCTCGGCCCGAAGACTATCCTCGATCGGCTGCCTTCAGGCTGCCATAGCGTGAGACATGCGGCAGGCGCGGAGATTTGCCAGTCCCGGGGCATGGTTCGGCGGTCCGGCAGCCCAAAGGCTGCGCTCGCGGGTCATAGCGGCAGCGTCAAGTAGCGCCCCGGGCACCCAGGGCTGCTCTAAAGTCGGCCCGGGCCATTCCAAACCCGAGACCCGAAGACCGAAGAAGGGCGGTCAACATCGAACATCCAACATCCAACATCCAAGGACCCGGGTCTGCGCCATTATTGGATGTTGGGCGTTCGATGTTGGATGTTGGATGTTGAGATCCTTCGGTCTTCGGTCTTCGGATTTCAGGGCTGCAGAACATGATCTTCCCTCAACTGGC
>CAIWJG010000495.1 GCA_903912925.1 uncultured Verrucomicrobia subdivision 3 bacterium
GACTTCTACTACGCGTGCGGCTCCTACAACTTCTTTGATAACGTCGAGAATCCCTCGCACCAGTCCGGGGAAGCCCAAGCTCTCGCGGGGTGGGTGAATAGCTATCTTCAGGGCACCCCGCAGGACGGTGTAGTCGTAACCGAGCACCACAACGGCAGCTCCTTCAGCGTAACCGGAGAGCGCACAGATGCCGAGGACCTGTACCACTATGAAGACTCGCTCGATTACGACGGCGCGGTGCTGCCGACCCGCAGTATCAACCATGGCCGGGACAACGACCCCTGCCAGGCGGGCTGCCCCGACTGCGCGGCTCACGCCATGCCCGTCTGGAGCATCTCCCAGCCGTACCTCAACCTGTGGCTGCGCGACACCCCGGTTTTCTACAAGACCTCGCTGGGGCAGGAAATCGCTTTCACGGTCAATTACAAGCAGCGGGACACCCGGCCCAAAGATAGTGGCTCGCTGCCCACTACCGGCTGGAACCACAATTGGTATTCGTACGTCCATTTCGACATCCCCGTGGGGCAGAACGGCACGAACGGCAGTGGGGATACGAGCATCGTCCGCACCTCTCCCCGTGGCGTGAGAATCCAGGCCAACTGGGTGCTGACCAATGATTACACCAACTGGAAGGCGATTCTCTATGCGCCGGATAACAGCGAGTCCTATTTTAGCCCCGGCAAAACGAGCGACCGGCCCAACCAGCGCACCCTGGTGCCGATGTGGGACGGCGACGGTGTGATCAGCGGCTTTCGACTCGTGCATGGCGACGGCTCGCAGGACATTTACGGCCTGGTGACCGGCGGCCAGAGCACCTACGGGATCGTCGAGCGATACGGCTGCGTGTTCGATAAAGGCGGGCTGACCAACGGCATGGAGGGCGTTTGGCGGCTGAATCTTGCGGGCGCCGACACCCCGCACCGGCCATGGCAGGACGGCGACGACGCCGCCACCTATAACTCCGACGCCGTCCGCGCCAACTTCTGGTATATCCAGCAAGGTGACTATTCTGACGCCCCCACGAGATCGGGCAACGGCGAGGCGGTCGAGCACCTCGCCTACGACGCGCTGCTGACGGCCCGGGTGGACCCTTACGGAAACCGAATCACCCTTTCATACACCAACAACCGGCTGAGCACCATTACGGATTACGATAACCGGACGACTCAAATCAGCTACGATACCAACGGCTGCGTGCAGACCGTCGCGATGCCCTACGACCGCACTGCCTCCTTCGTTTATAACTCGGACAGAACCCTGCATTCAGTCACGGATGCCCAGGGGATGACGAGTTGGATGACCTACATCACAGTTGAGGGCGGGCTCAACCAGCGCCTGTCTTCACTGACGACTCCCTATGGCGTGACACAATTCGCGTATCAGGACGATCCCCCCTACATCTGGGTCCCGCGCCCGAGCTATTATGCCTGCGAGGGTTCCTCCGGAACCAACGCCACCCTCCACCAGGACCCGGGGACGATTCCAGTCTATGTGGGCGAAAACAACGTCAACCACGCGATTACAGTCATCCACCCGAACCTCGCGCGGGAACTGTATTTCTACTGCGCCGGCACCAACGGCTGCCGGGTACCTGCCAGCCTCCCGGTCAGCGACGTGGTTAAGAACAACGCGGGGGGCACAGTGGACAGCGGCGGGGAAGGGGACGCTTCGCTGCGGATGCGCAACTGCTTTCATTGGGACCGCACCCAAACGCCGCTGCTCTCCACGGGGTTGTTGACCGATCTTACGGAGCGGGACTTCCTCCTGGCCACCTGGCAGCATTACCCGGTCGAGTCTCGCGACAGCGTTTCGGGCCCCGTGGACACCTCTGCCACCCGATTCGAAGCCAGCCTGAACCTCTCCCCATTCCCCACGCTGATCCGCGAGGGCTCGCCGGACGGTGGCC
>CAIWJG010000496.1 GCA_903912925.1 uncultured Verrucomicrobia subdivision 3 bacterium
CAACTCGTGCGTTCAAACAGCTTTCCATTTTCACGCGGTAGATTGCCATATCGTTATGCCCTCATTCAATATTGTCAGTCAGGTCAATTCGATGGAAATCGAGAATGCCGTGAACATCGCCAACAAGGAATTGGCCAACCGCTTCGATTTTCGGGGTGCCAAAGCGACCATCGTGCTCGAAAAGAACGAGATCAAGCTGGCCGCCGATAACCCGTTCAAGCTCAAGGCGCTGAACGAAATCGTCATCGGCAAGATCGCCAAGCGCAATATCAGCCTCAAGAACATCGAGCAGTGCGAGCCAGACGTGTCGCCCTTGGGGCACGCGCGGCAGTCGATCAAGATCAAGCAGGGCCTCGAGACCGAGATTGCCTAACAGGTCACCGGCTTTATCCGCGAGTCAAAGTTCAGGCCCCGACTCTTTGTTTGGAAAGGACTTGAAATCACAATTAGACCGAGTGGGTACACGTGGGGCAAATGCTATCTCCTTGCGGGCTTCATTGCAAATTGAGAATTGGCAAGTGCCAATTGCAAATTGCCTAGGCTGCCAGCACATGGCCGCTATGGCGGAATGAACCGCGGAATACGGGTATGTGGTTTGTCAACGGGAAGGTTGCGAAAAGTTTCTTCTTCTGGGTAGAGTGAACTTGCGGCTGGGAGGATAGGGCTCTGCAGGAGTGCAACCCGAGCGCCCAGTCGTCCGTGGATTGCGGAAGCATCCGCTCCTGGCGCTGCCGTCAGGCAGTGCCAGGAGAAGACCTTCGAGGGATGCCTGAGCAAGCCACGGTCTAAAGCGATAAACTCATTTTTGACCATAGGGTTAGGCTGGGCTGGCAGTGGGGCGCGGGACGAACTTTTTGTTTGGGTCCAGGATATACTCACGGCCCGTCTTGAGCCTTTGGCAAATTTCCTCGCGATAGGCCTTGCGGGTTTTGCCTAGCGCTTGAAGCCCTGGTTGGCCTACCGACCCGATCATCTTGGTGACCTTGCCGAGCAGGCGCACATCGAGTTCCTCCAGTGCGGTCCAACGGCCCATCATCAGGTACCAGACGGCCACGGTAAGTTTACGGGCGATGGCGGCTACCGCCAGGTTGACGCTGCCCTTGGCCGCCAGCAGTTTCCTGCCCCAGCGAGCCAAGGGACTTTTGCTGGAGCGCAGGATGGCCTGGGCGCCCTCGATGAGCAGACTGCGCAGAAGCTTGTGGCCGTGGCCGCCGATGCCGCCGTGCCACTCTGATTCGCCGCTGTCATCAAAAGCGGGGTTGAGTCCGACGTACTTGACGAGCTTCTTGGGGTTGGCGAAGCGCTTGATGTCGCCGACAAAAGCGCCCAGCGCGAAGGCGACGATTTCGCGCACGCCGCACAGGCGCACGATGGAAAGGAGCTCTGGTTCGGCCAGCACCTCCTGCGCGATGAGACTGCGCCAGTGCTGGCGCTGCTGGTCGGCGTGGCGCAATTCCGCCAGGAAGATTTCGATCACTTGCCACTGCCGCGAGGACCACTCCCGCGCCCGGCGAATCTGCGCTTCGACCTCCTCGGTTTTGGTCAGGCGCGTGCCTGGCTTGAGCCGCACGCCATTGTCACTGAGATAGGAGCGCAGCCGCGCCTGCATCTGCGTGGTCCGTTTGGTGGCCTTGTTGTAAGCGTGGAACCAATCCCGCCATTCCTGCGTTTTGAGGTCGGGCACCCAGACCTCCTTGGCCGTGCCGGCCAGGTAGGCCTTGCCGATGCGCACCGCGCTGATCTTGTCGTTGTTAGCGTGCGCCTCCTTAAGCTTACCCATCTGGCAACTCTCCAGCACCTTGGCCTGGCGCCCGGCGGCGGCCAGCGTGCGCACCACTTGGAAGCTGTTGCCCGAAGCCTCCAAGACGACCAGATCCTGGGCGGTGGTGTGCTTCTGCGCCCAACTCGGGAGCTGTGCCAGCGGCAGTTTATTGAATACTTTTTCCACCACGGCGGTTGCGGGCGTAGGGCCGCGCAGGATCGCTGCGGTGAAACTATCCGGGTGAGCGTCAAAGCCGATCACCCGCTCGACCTGTTTTACTTCTTCGTTCATCTTGTTCCTTACA
>CAIWJG010000497.1 GCA_903912925.1 uncultured Verrucomicrobia subdivision 3 bacterium
ACCCAGCACTGCAAACTCTTTCAGCATCGCCCCTTTATATGGCATATCTGGGACGGCCTCCGCGACGGCTTTGCGGCCCTCGTCAATTATCACAAGCTCGATTACAAGAACCCTGAACCCTGAACCCCCTTAGCCCCCCTGGACTATACCAAGGTCTAGTAGCGCCGCAGCGCCAATCTACGCTAGGCTCTCCTTGTGATGCCCACTTTAGGACCAGCGGTTGCAGTGCTGGATGACGAATGGAAAACAATAAACAGCAAGGCGTCAGGAATGCCTTCAGAACCCGGCGGCGAGCAGCGGGGGCGTCAGGGTGGCTTGAACATCCGATCTCTGTTGGAGCAGTATCAGGGGCGCAATTATGACCTGCACGGTTCTCACGTAAATCCATCCAACGTTCGCACGCTCAAGACCATCGGTTTTGACCGCTGCTACGTGCGCGCCGAAGGGCCGTATTTATGGGACGCTGAGGGAAAGAAATACCTGGACATGCTTGCGGGCTACGGAGTCTTTGCCTTCGGCCGCAACCACCCTCAGATCCGGCGCGTGCTGACCGAGTTTCTGGAGTTAGACTACCCCAGCCTGGTCAAACTCGAGGCTCCGCTGCTCTCGGGCTTGTTAGCCCAGGAGCTGAAGAAGCGGGTACTCAACGACCTGGAGATGGTCTTCTTCACCAATTCAGGGGCGGAAGGCGTAGAGACGGCAATTAAGTACGCCAAGTGTGCTACTGGCAGACCCGCGATTGTGCACTGCGAAAAGGCCTTTCACGGTCTGACGTACGGCGCGCTATCGCTCAATGGGGATGAGAGTTTCCGCGAGGGATTTGCGCCGTTCCTGCCGGATTGCCGCAGGATCCCATACAACGATCTTGAGGCGCTTGAGCGGGAGCTTTCAAGCAAGGATGTCGCTGCGTTCGTAGTCGAGCCCGTCCAGGGCAAGGGAGTCAATCTGCCTGCGGCGGGTTACCTCTGCGAGGCAGCCCGCCTGTGTCGGAAGCATGGTGCTTTGTTTGTCGCTGACGAGGTCCAGACCGGTTTAGGACGAACGGGCCGGTTCCTGGCCATCGAACATGGGGGCTCCGTGGAACCGGACATCGTGGTGATCGCCAAGAGCCTTTCTGGCGGCTACGTGCCCGTCGGGGCCGTGCTGTGCAAGAAATGGATTCACGAGAAAGTATTCTCCAGCATGCAACGGTCGGTCGTCCATAGTTCCACGTTCAGCCAGGGAAGTTTGGCCATGGTGGCGGGCCTGGCCGCCCTGGACTTGCTGGAGCGGGAGCAGCTTACTGCGCGCGCGGAAATGATGGGCAACAAGCTCGGCGAGGGGTTACGCGCGATGGTCCCGCGGTTCGAGTTTCTCAAGGAGGTGCGCTGGCGCGGACTGATGATCGGCATTGAGTTTGGTCCCCCCAAATCTCTGGCCCTCAAGACCGCCTGGGGGCTGATGCACCGATTGGACAAGAGCTTGTTTCCGCAGGCGGCCCTGATTCCGCTGCTCGACGAACATCACATCCTCACCCAGGTCGCGGGTCATCACATTGATGTTATCAAGCTCCTGCCGCCACTGATCATTAATGACGAGGATGTTGCCTGGTTCCTGACAGCGTTTGAGCAGGTGCTGACTCAATTACACAAGTTCCCTGGCCCGGCCTGGGATGTGGTGACGCGAATCGGCAAGCTGGCACTGACCAAGCGCGCAAGATGAAAGGCGGTGGACATGGTTCAGTTCATGGGGCCCCGCCGCCGCCGGTCCCGCCGGTTCCCCCAGCCCACATGCTACTCCCGGCAGCAGTGGGACGGTAATGGTTGCCACCAGCAGGAGCTGGGGCCGGTGCGGGACTACTACGGTTTGGGGTATTGGTAACTGATTACTGGTCACTGATTACTGATCACCACCCCCTCCCCTCGGACTATACCAAGGTCTAGTAGCGCCGCAGCGCCGATCTACTCTAGGCTCTCACTGCGATGTCCATTTTAGGACCAGTGGTTGCGGTACTGGATGACGAACCGGAGATGCGAAAGGCGCTTCACCGATTGCTAGTCTGCCGCGGTTTCCGTGTCGAGGAGTACACGTGCGGGGAGGATCTTCTCCTCGCCCTTGAATCTCAGCGGCTGGATTACTTGTTGTTGGACTTGCATATGCCGGGGATCAACGGCTTCGACGTGTTGGGGGCATTCCGCTCCCGGCAGATCTCCGTGCCGGTCATCGTCATCACCGCGCATGATGAACCCGACACCGCGGAGCGGGTGCGGGCTCTCGGCGCTTCCGCCTACCTGAATAAGCCAGTTGATCGGGATGCCCTGTTTGCGGCCATTGAAGCCGCACGACCTTTTACCCCAACACCCATTAAACCAAATCCCTGAAATTATTATGATGATAGAAAGAAAAGCGTTCTCTACCTCCGCGCTGGCCACCGCCATTGCCAGCACACTGTTGGTCTGCACTCTCGCCCAAGCCGACGTGCTTGAACTCAAGAATGGCCAGGTGCTGACCGGAAAATACCTTGGCGGCACGGCCGGCACGATCCGTTTCGAAACGAGCGCCGGAACGAAAGTCATCGAAACCGGCCAGGCCCTCGCTCTAACCTTCACCGCGTCGTCGTCGTCGTCGGCCCCGCCCGCTGCGGCGCCCATATCCGCTCCCGCTGCCGTCGCTGCGCCGGCGGCCGCCGCGCCCAGCTCCGTTTCGATTCCCGCCGGCACCACGTTGCTGGTGCGGATGCTGGACGGCGCTTCCTCCAATGACGCCAGGGGCAAGCGCTTCACCACCACACTGGAAACGGACCTGGTGGCCGGGGGCGTGATGGTGGCCAAGGCGGGCAGCAAGATCTACGGCCGCGTCGAAGCGGCGCAGAAGGCAGGACGCTTCGCAGGCCAGAGCAAGCTTGATCTGCGCCTGTCGGAACTGACCGTTGGCGGCTCGCTCGTTCCCATCATGACCGGCCCCTACGCCCAGGCGGGGGCGAAATCCATCGGCAAAACAGCCAAAGGCGCCGCGGCGGGCGCGGCCATCGGCGCGATTGCAGGGGATGCGGGTAAAGGCGCCGCCATCGGCGCCGTGGCTTCCGGAGTGAAGAAAGGCCAAGCCGTCGCCGTGCCCCCCGGCACGCTGCTGGAATTTCAACTGCAACAACCGCTCAACCTCAGCATCGCGCGCTGAATCCATCATTAACCCCTCTCGTTCATAACGATTCCAACCAATGTATCTCACGATGAACACAAAACTCCTCAACCGCTTCACCCTTCTCCTCGCCGTCGCTGCCAGCTTGGCAGCATTGTCAATCCAGCGCGTTGGCGCCCAACCCGAGAGCGCCCCATCCGTCACCAGTGACATCGAAGTCCTCCGCGGCCAGATCAAGGCCGATCGCAAGGTGGTGATTGCCGAGGCCATGCAACTTACCGAGGCGGAGAGCGCCGCCTTCTGGCCGCTCTACCGTAACTACCGCGTCGAGATGGACAAGATCGGCGACGGACTCGTCAAGCTCGTGCTGGAATACGCGGATGCTTATCCGAATGTGCCCGAAGACCGCGCCAAGCAGTTGCTCAAGGATTACACGGCCTTGGAAAAGAAGCTCCCGGACCAACGGGCCTCGTATCTCAAGAAGTTCGCCAGGATACTGCCGGCCTCCAAGGTGCTCCGCCTGGCCCAACTGGAGAATCGCCTCGATTTGGCGCTGCGGCTGCAACTGGCCTCCGCCCTCCCGCTGGCGCCGATTGAAGGCAAGCTGACCGGCTCCGCAGCCATGGCGATCGCGGCGACTCCAGGAGTGCCCGGAGGCGTCGCGGTGCAGACTTACGAATTGACCGCTACGGTAGCTGCGATTGACCCGGCGGCTCGCAAAGTCACGCTCGTCAACGCCGAGGGCATCAAGCAGACCGTCAAAGTTGGGCCGGAAGCTATCAACTTTGATCAAATCCGCCTCGGCGACCGGCTCAAAGTCACGGTGACCGAACAACTCCTGGTGTATGTCGCCGGGGAAGGCGAAACCTCCAGCGACGGCGGGGCGCAAGTGGTGGCCCTGGCCCCGAAAGGCGCCAAGCCGGGCGGCGTCCTGGCGGAAACTACCCAGATCACAGCCAAAGTCACTGCGATCGACGTTGACCACCGCAAGGCCACCCTCCAGTTCGAGGACGGCACCACCAGGACAGTCGCCGTCCGCCCGGACGTGGATTTGAGCAAACGCAAGGTGGGCGACAAGGTCGTCATGCGCGTCACCGAAGCCCTGGCGCTGACGGTCGAGAAACCGTAAAGCCATGCCACGACTACTGATTACTGATTACTGATCCCTTGATTACTACCTGCTCACAGCACTCCCCATCAAATCATTTACCCAGGCGGTCGGACCTGGTTTACGAACACAACGCCATCACCGCCGGCCCGATGATGAGCAAGAGAATGAACTGAAAGACGCAGTTATGGCTAACGAAACAAAGCAAAGCGGAGATCCGACGGCCTGTTCGCCGGGGGATCTGTCAAAGACGAAAGTCAAAGAGACAACGTTCGCAAATACAAAACTGAGCACGGTAAAGCTGGATTGGAAAGAGGTGTACTACACCAATTGTCCCCTTGTGTCCGCCAGCAATGTGGACCAGGAACTGGGCTGGACCAGGGAGGAGTACAAGAAGATCGGCGTGAAGTATGCGTTCTTACGCTCTACTCGTGAGAACGACTGGTACCCCCACTACATCCACAACCTCGACAACCTCATTCGCTTCGGCGGGCTGTTCCCGCCCGTCCAGGTTCACGCGGACATCCGCAGAACCCGGCTTTTGGGGGTAACTCATGTGCCGCACGAGGGTGGTGTCATGATGGTGCGCGCCAAGGACGACATCTACCGGATGACCGAGCTGAAAGGCAAGAAGATCGGCCTCTCCAAGAGCATGAACCGGATCAAGAACGACTGGTGGCGCATCCAGGAGCACCAGGGCATCGAGCTGATGCTCCGGATGAACGGCATGACCATGAAAGACGTGCAGATTGTGGAATTCCCCTATGCGGATGACTGGTACAACAATCCGAAGATGCTGGATCCGATGGAGAATGCGTCTGAATTGTGGCTGAAGCGCGACCACAAGCGCGACCTGGCCTTCCGCCCGTTGGAAACGGCGTTGGCAAATGGCGTCATCGATGCACTGTATTGTCAAAGCAAAGTGTTGAGTTGTCTCGCCGAGGCAACCGGCAACTTCGTGTCCATTGAGGATTTGTCCAGGTATCCGGATTGGCGCCTGCAGGTGGCCAACATCCCGGCCGCCATCACGTGCAGCGATGTGATGGCCGAGAAGCATCCGGAACTCGCCGTCACGTTCATGAAAGGCATGATCAAAGTGGGCCGCTGGGCCAACGAGCATAAGCACGCGGCGGCAGCGATCCTCGACAAACAGACGTTCTATCGGGACGTTGATGACACCTACGAAGGCATCAGGCTCGTCGACATGGTGCCGAACCTGTCGCCCCAGAACCTGGCCTCCGTTGAGATCGGGAAGAGCTTCATGCTGAAGAACGGCTACATCAAGAACGACTTCGATGTGAAGAAGTGGGCCGCGCCGGAGTTCCTGGAGCAGGCGGCGAAAGAGCTGCTCGAAGAACAATGGAAGAAGGTCACCACAGCCAAGCTTCCCAGTACAACTGAGCTGCTGAAGTCATCGCAGCGGGTCGGGTAGTCGGGAGAAAGATCAAATGCCAACAGCGCCCTCTTGGTAGGGAGGGCGCCTGTTGGCGCCGGTCCGGTGAAGTAGGTCAAACAATTAAGAAAGAAACTGATTATGCCTGAACTCAGTGCAATGACTCGGAATAGAAAAACATTCGGTAACACGGCCTTCGTGGCCGCCCTGACCGGCAGCCTCCTACTGGGCGCGGCATCCATCCCCGCTTACGGGGCAGAACAAAACATCGGCACGCCGGGTTCGCCCGCCGCGCCCGACCTCAAACACCGGTCGCATCTGCCGATGCCGAACACGCCTCGGCCCACCCTGACCACCTACGACGCAAAAAACCCGGACAGCAAGTTCCCGCCCATTGAGCAACTGCGCCCGCCCCAGGGCGCGCCCAACGTCCTGCTCATCCTCATTGACGACGCCGGGTTCGGCTCGTCCAGCACCTTCGGCGGGCCCTGCCAGACGCCGACCCTGGATAAGCTGGCGAAGGGCGGTCTGAGGTACAATCGTTTCCACACCACCGCCATCTGCTCGCCGACCCGCCAGGCTTTGCTCACCGGGCGTAACCATCATTCCGTCGGCATGGCTGGCATCACCGAGATTGCGACCGGCGCGCCGGGTTACTGCTCGGTTCGGCCCAACTCCATGGTGCCCCTGGCCGAGACGCTTAAACTTAACGGCTATGCCACGGCACAGTTCGGCAAGAACCACGAAGTCCCCGTCTGGCAGACCAGCCCCATCGGCCCCTTTGACGCCTGGCCCACCGGCGGCGGTGGCTTCGATTACTTCTACGGTTTTCTCGGCGGCGAGGCCAACCAGTGGTACCCGACCCTCTACGAAGGCACCACGCCGGTCGAGAACAAGAAGACGCCCGAGCAAGGCTACCATCTCATGACGGACATGACCGACAAGGCTATCAAGTGGATTGCGCAGGAGAAAGCGCTGGCGCCCGACAAGCCGTTCTTCATCTACTTCGCACCCGGCGCCACCCATGCGCCGCATCATGTGGCGAAGGAATGGATCGACAAGTATAAAGGCAAGTTTGATCAGGGCTGGGACAAGTTGCGCGAGGAAACCTTTGCCCGGCAGAAGAAGATCGAGGTCATCCCGGCGGACTGCCAGCTCACCGCGCGCCCCACGGAGATACCGGCCTGGGACGCGATGCCCGAAGCGTTCAAGCCTGTGCTGCGCCGGGAAATGGAAGTGTATGCCGGGTTCATGGAGTACACCGACTACGAGGTTGGCCGCGTCGTGGAGATGCTGGAGAAGCTGAACATCCTCGATGACACGCTCATTTACTACATCGTCGGCGACAACGGCGCCTCGGCTGAGGGTGGGGTCAACGGGAGTTTCAACGAGATGAGTTATTTCAATGGCCTGCAGGGCTTGGAGACGGCCGAATACCTAACGGCGCGGCTCGACAAGCTAGGTGGGCCCGAATCCTACAACCACTACGCCGTGGGCTGGGCGCACGCCATGAACACGCCTTACCAGTGGACCAAACAGGTCGCCTCCCATTGGGGCGGCACGCGCAACGCCACCGTCGTCCACTGGCCCAAAGGCATCAAGGCCAAGGGCGAGATCCGCTCGCAGTTCGCCCACGTCATTGACGTGGCCCCGACCGTCCTGGAGGCGGCCGGTCTCCCGCAGCCGGAGTCGGTGAACGGCATTCAGCAGGATCCCATCGAGGGGACCAGCATGCTCTACTCGTTCAACGAGGCCAAAGCCCCCGAGCGGCACGACGTGCAATACTTCGAGATCATGGGCAACCGCGGCATTTACTACAAGGGCTGGTCTGCGGTCACGAAGCACTACACGCCTTGGATTCAGGTCAAGAGGCCCCCCTTCGACGACGATGTATGGGAGCTCTACGACGGGAGCAAGGATTGGAGCCAGGCGAATGAACTCGCCAAGCAGATGCCGGAGAAGCTCCACGAGTTGCAGCGCCAATGGCTGATCGAGGCCGCGCACTACAAAGTGCTGCCCCTGGACGACCGGCTTTTCGAGAAGCTCAACCCGGACCTCGCCGGCCGGCCGGTGCTGATCAAGGGCAAAACCCAGCTCCTGTTTGGCGGCATGGGGCGCTTGAGCGAGAACTGCGTACTGAACATCAAGAACAAGTCGCACTCCGCCACCGCCGAAATCGTGGTGCCGGAGAAGGGTGCTGAGGGGGTCATCGTTTGCCAGGGCGCGAACATCGGCGGCTGGAGCCTCTACGCCAAGAACGGCAAGCTGAAATACTGCTACAACTGGGGCGGTTTCAAGAACTTCTTCGCCGAGTCCGCGGACCCGCTGCCTGTGGGCCAGCACCAGGTGCGCATGGAGTTCGCCTACGCCGGCGGCGGCCCCGGCAAGGGCGGCAAGGTCACCCTTTATTCCGACGGCAAGAAGGTTGGTGAAGGGGACGTCGCGGCGACGCTGGCGACGATCTTCTCGGCCGACGACGGCTGCGATGTCGGTGAGGATTCGGGTTCCGCGGTATCGCCGGACTACGGCTCCGTCGGCAACGCCTTCAACGGCGAGGTCAAGGGCGTGCAGCTATCGATCGCGGATGACCCAAACAGTTCGGATAACCTGGTCAAGCCAGAGGACGCAATCAAGGCGGCCATGGGGCGGCAGTAAGCCCTGTCGGATTTAAGGCTAAATCAATGGCAAGATCAAAGCGATTAAGGCGATAAACTGAGAAACCGAATATGACTGAAACAAAAGCAAATATACCTGAAGGAAAACAGACGGTGCTGGGGCTCTATGTGACGGCGAAGGAAGCCTACGAGAAGTGGAAAGCCGCTCCTGATAATGTGAAGATCATCGACGTCCGCACCCCCGAGGAATATCTCTTTGTGGGCCATCCAACTATGGCCTGGAAAATCCCCGTGGCCGTTCAGATCTATGAGTGGGACGCCGAGAAGAAGCAGTACCCCATGAAGCCCCTGCTGGATTTCGCCGCACGGGTCAGCGAGGTGGCCAAGCCCGACGAAACGCTCATGGTCATGTGCCGGTCCGGCGGCCGCAGCGCCATCGCCGCCAACTTCCTCGCCAAGGCCGGCTTCAAGAATGTTTACAACATCATTGATGGCATGGAGGGCGATGCGAATGCGGACTCTGACAGCGCGGCTCAAGCCCAGCCATTGAAGGACGGCTGGAAGAACTCAGGTTGTCCTTGGACCAAGAAACTCACACCCGACCGGATGGTGCTGCCCAAAGTCCAGTAGCCTGCGACTCACAGCCATGAAGCAATCACTATGACCAGCAAAACATTCCGCAACGGCGCAATAACCGCACGCAACCAAACAACCAAAAACAGCATGAAAGCAGCGCACAGACAAATCCTCATGGCCGCTGCGCTGGCCTGCACCTGCGGCATAATAACCACCCACGCGCAGTCCGATTCGGGCTTCTACCGCCCGCTCACTTTCGCCCCCGCTGACGCCAATTCCTCCGGCGGCGGCGGGGTAAAGGCTGACGAGACGGCGGACGAGGCGGAACTGGCCAAGAAGTCCCTCAATCCTGTGGCTGACCTCACCATCGCCCCCATCCAAAACAACTGGGACTTTGGCATTGGCTCAGCGAACGCGATGCGCTACACGGCGAATATTCAACCGGTCATCCCCTTCTCGCTAAGCAAAGATTGGAATCTGATCACGCGCACCATTCTCCCAGTCATCTACGCCGAGTCGCCGGTTCCGGGCGGCAGCGACAAGTCCGGTTTGGGCGACATGCTGCAGAGCTTTTTCTTCTCCCCCAAGGAACCGCTGGGCGGTTGGATCCTCGGGGGCGGGCCAGCCCTGCTTTATCCCAGTGCCTCGGACAGCGCCCTGGGTTCGGGAAAATGGGGAGCCGGTCCGACGATTGTCGCCCTGCAGCAGACGAAAGGCTGGACCTATGGCGTTCTGGCCAACCACATTTGGTCCTATGCCGGCTGGGGCGACCAAAACGTGAATAGCACCTTCCTCCAACCCTTTGTCGGCTACACCACCAAGACCTTAACGACATTCATGGTGAACACTGAGTCCACCTACGACTGGCAGGAGCATCAGTGGTCCGTGCCGGTGAACCTCATGGTCAACCAGATGCTTAAGTTGGGCAAGCAGCCGATTCAACTCCAACTGGGTTATCGCTACTACGCCGCGGGACCAAGCGGTGGTCCGGACTGGGGCTTGCGCTTCACCGTCTTCTTCTTTTTCAAATGAACAACCGATCACTAAAGTGAAACAAAGCGCCCTGAAAGTATTCCGGCAGCCGCCGGACCGACTCAACTGTGCCCAGTCGGTGCTGTATGCCTGGCGCGAAGTATTCGGTGACACTGCGATGACGGTCGCCGATCTAAAACCTTTCGGCGCGGGCCGGGCCTCCGATGGGCTGTGCGGTGCCTTGTACGCAGCCTGCCTGCTCGTGCCCAGCCGGGAGGAAGAGTTGAAAGCCGCCTTCGCGGCGCGTGTAGGTTCGGTCCACTGCAAGGAAATACGCGCCGCCAAGAAGCACCCCTGCGCTGATTGCGTTGCCGAAGCGGCGGAACTGCTCGCGGGCAAGAAATGACCGCTGGCACACAGGCAATCGAATGATAACCCAGAAGAACCAAATGAAGGTCCTCCATCATCCCCTTGGGATTGCCCGGCATGGCCAGAATCCAAGGCTGGAGAACACGGCCGACTTTACAGCGCAGGCCGGCGGCAGTGTGCGGATGCGCCTGCGGAATCCAGCAGCAGGGAAGTAAACCTCGAAACAGACGAAGAATCATTAACCACAGACAACACGTTAGAATAAAATGAAAGTAATCATCGTTGGTGGAGTGGCGGGCGGCGCCTCGTGTGCGGCGCGCCTGCGCCGATTGGACGAAAAAGCCGAAATCCTCATGGTGGAACGCGGACCGTATGTCTCGTACGCGAACTGCGGACTGCCCTATCATATCTCGGGCGTGATTGAAAAGGAAGCGAGCCTCCTGGTGGGGACCGAGCAGATGTTTCGCGCCATGTTCGCGATTGATGCCCGTACGAACTGCGAAGCCATCACGATTGATCCGAAGAAGAAGACTGTGGACTTGCGCGACGTGAAGACCGGCACGGTCACGACCGAGTCCTACGACAAGCTGGTGTTGTCACCCGGAGCGGCTTCGGTGCATCCGAACCTTCCCGGCATTGATCTGCCAGGAATCTTCCATGTCCGGACTGTCCCCGACGCCCGGACGATCCGGGAGTGGATCGAGAAGGGCACGACTTTCCTGGCGGGGATGTTCAACTACTCGGGCATTCAGTTGGTCAAGCCGGTGACCCGCGCGGTGGTCGTCGGCGGCGGATTCATCGGTCTGGAGACGGCGGAGAACCTGGTCCACCTCGGGTTCAACGTTACGCTCATCCAGAAGCCCGATCACGTCCTGTCCCCGCTTGACCCGGAGATCGCGTGCCTCGTCCAGGGCCACATCAAAAGGCATGGCGTTCAGGTGGTCGCCAATGACGGCGTGGTCGGATTCAAGCAGTTGGACGGCGGCGCGATCGAAGTCCAAACGAGCGCCGGCAAGACCTTCCCGGCGGACATCGTCATCCTGGCGATTGGCGTGAAGCCGGACACCACCCTGGCCAAGTCGGCCGGCCTGAAGATCGGCGAACGCGGCGGCATCCGCGTGGACGAACACATGCGCACGAGCGACCCGGACATCTTCGCCGTGGGCGATGCCATCGAAGTGAAGGACTTCGGGACTGGACAATGGAGCCTGATTGCGCTGGCCGGACCGGCGAACCGACAGGGGCGGATCGCGGCCGAAGTGATTTGCGGGCGCAAGTCCCGTTACCGGGGCACCCAGGGCACCTCGATTATTGGGCTGTTCGGCGGCGCCGCCGCCTGGACCGGGGTCAGCGAGAAAACGCTCAAGCAGCTCGGCGACAAGGACTACGAGAAGATCTACCTGTTCCCGAATTCACACGCCGGATACTACCCGGGCGCCAAGATGCTCGGGTTGAAGTTCATCTTCCGCAAATCCGACGGACGGGTGCTCGGGGCGCAGGCGCTGGGCGAGGACGGCCCGGCCGTGGACAAGCGGATCAGCGCCCTGGCCGTGGCCATCCAGATGAAGGCGACGGTGTACGACCTGGAAGAAAGCGAGCTTTGCTACGCGCCGCAGTTCGGCAGCGCCAAGGATCCGGTCAACTTCGCCGGGATGGTCGCCGCTAATGTCCTGCGCGGCGACATGCCGGTCAGTCATTGGGATTCGCTGGACGGCGCGTTCCTGCTCGACGTGCGCCAGCCGGCAGAACTGGTATTGGAGAGTGTGCCGGGCGCGCTCAACATCCCGCTGCCGCAGCTCCGCTCCCGCCTGGGCGAACTTCCCCGCGACCGCGAGATCCACGTCATCTGCCGTTCCGCCCAGCGCGCCTACTACGCGACGCGCATCCTCTTGCAGCACGGATTCAAAGCCAAAAACATCTCCGGCGGCACGTTGTCCCGCGCGATGCGTTCCCTGGCTGAGACGAAATGACGGAAGGCTCTTCATGCCGATGAAACTGCTCACGAATCGCGAACCCAGCGGGCGGTGGCTTGTGCGCGACAGCGTCGTGGAGTGCGGCAGTCCTCTGCCGCTTTCGATTGCCGTTAACCTCTTCCAAAGCGCCAGAGGACTGGCGCACTCCAAAACTTGGCGGACTATTGAGCGGTTCCTGAACAGCCATAACTGACCCATGCGACGACTCCACCTCCGACGATATGAATAGCGATACTCTGATGATCTCATTCAAGGTTTCCCTGGCCATCTTCATGGCTGGCAGCTTGCTCGACATGGGGCTGCGGCTCAACCTGGCGGATGCCATTCGAGGACTTCGAGATGCCCGGTTTGTCGCGCATACGCTGGTTTGGAGCTTTGTCTTCTGCCCTGCACTGGCCTATGTGATCACTCGCGTCATTCCCATGGATGCGCCCTATGCCGTCGGGATGCTGCTGTTGGGCATGGCGCCGTGTGCTCCGTTTGTCCCGATGCTGGTGGAAAAGGCCAAAGGCGACCTCGGCTACACCGCCGCATTCATGCTTCTGGCTTCGGTCGGCACAGTGATTTGCATGCCGATCACCGTGCCCCTGCTGACCAAAGGCCTTTCGGCCAGCCCCTGGGCCATTGCCAAGCCGCTCCTCGTCGTCGTCCTGCTGCCCATGGCGGCTGGGGTGATTTTCCGCCGGCGGTCGGAGCCACTCGCGGCGAAAGTTCAGCCCGTCGTTAAGAAGCTGGCGGGGCTGGCCGGGTTGGTCTGGTGCATCTTGTGCCTGATCATGTATGGCAAAGCACTGCTGGGAGTGGTGGGCGAACTGGCGGTCCTTTCCGAAGTGGCGTTCTTCGTGGTCATCTGCCTGGCGACGTTCTGGCTTGGTTTTGGCCTCCGGCATGAGCAGAAGATCGTGCTCAGCATCGGAGTCACCACCCGCAACCTGGGGGCGTGTCTCACCCCGTTGCTCGCTGTGCCGGACATGGATCAGCGAGCCACGCTCATGATCGTGCTATCGCTCCCCATCATGGTGATCGTCGCCCGGCTGGGCGCAAAACTCTTTGGCCGCGCCGCCTCGTCACCGATTACTGATCACTGATTACTGAATAAAGACGTTATGGGAGGTGCGGCATGAACAATTCCATTCTCTCCAAGATCCGCTGGCCCCGCCCTTTTGCGGGCCTGCGGGGGATCACGCTGGCCGACGTCCCGCGGGAGTTCTCGGCGGGCGTCACGCTGGCCGCCCTGATGATCCCGCTGAACATCGGTTACGCGCAGGTGGCCGGTCTGCCCCCCGCGGCCGGTCTCTATGCGGCCATCATCCCGCTGGTGGTGTTTGCCCTGCTGGCCAGCTCGCGCCACCTGGTGACGAGCCCCGACGCTTCCATGGCCACACTGGTCGGGGCCGCCCTCGTCGCCTTCGCCGCGCCCGGTGATCCGCTCCGCATGCAATACGCCTTGGCACTGGCCCTGGTCTGCGCGTTGCTGTTTTTCATCTTCTGGATCTTCCGGCTGGCGTTCCTCGCGAACTTCCTCTCGCGCGCCGTTATGGCGGGCTTCATCACCGGCCTCGGCGTGGAGGTGTTCACGAACCAGGTCCGGAAGATCCTCGCTGCTCCTCACGTGGAAAACGCCACGTCGGGCTTGCTGGCGGCGGCGGAGCACCTGAAGGAGACCCTGGCGACCTCCGTGAATACCGAGGGCTACTTCCTGGAGGTCCTGGCCATGATCCACTCCATTCCGCACGCCAACCTCTACTCGGTGGCGATCGGGGTGAGCGCCTTCTTGATCATCCGGCTGATGAAACGGTACGCGCCAAAAGTCCCTGGAGCGTTGGTGGCGTTGGTGCTCCTGACCACCCTCGTCGCGCTGCTCGACCTCAAGGCGAAAGGTGTCGCCGTGCTCGGCAACACGATCCCTTCGGGGCTCCCGGCGCTGACCCTGCCCACCATCCCGCTGGCCGACTACCTGCGGCTGCTGCCGGGCGCCCTGGCCATCGTGGCCATTCTCCTGTGCGAAGGCCTGCTGGTGGTCCGCAGCTACAGCAACAAGTATGGCTACAAGGCCGACGGCGACCAGATGTTGTTCGCTTACGGTGCGGCCAACCTGGCCGCCGCCTTCACCGGGTCCCTTCTCACGGGCAACAGCCCGTCCCGCTCGGCGGCGATGGATGCCGCCGGCTCGCGCAGCCAGTTACCCAGCCTGGTGGCGGCCGGGACCATCACACTGGTGATGCTTTTCTTCACCAACCTCCTGGCATACCTGCCGAATGCGGCCCTGGCCGGGATCGTCGCCAACGCGGTGCTGTCGCTGATCGAGGTCCACGAGTTCCGCGAGCTGTGGCGAATGCGCCGTTCGGAGTTCTGGATCGCCACGGTCTGTCTGCTGAGCGTGCTGGCCCTGGGTCCGCTGCGCGCCGTCATGATTGCCTTTCTCCTTTCGGTCATCGATGTGATCCGGCGGGCGTCCCATCCGGTCACCTCGGCGCTCCTGGAAGCGCCCGACGGCAGCCACTTCCTCCCCGTGGCTGAAGGGAAGGCCTCCGGCTCTTCCGGCCTGATGGTTTACCGTTTCGGCGCTCCGCTCTATTTCGCCAATGCGACCCTGTTCCTTGACGACGTTGAGCGGCTGGTCACGCAGGCTCCCACCCCCGTTCGCTGGTTCGTGCTGGACGCGCAGGCGATGGTGGACGTTGACACGACCGGTGCGGGGGTGCTTCGTCAGGCGATCACCTTGCTGAAGAAGCGGAATATCACCTTGGTCGTCAGCCGCGCCGACCGGGCATTCCGCTTGTGGCTCGAGCGCTACGATCTTATGGAACTGATTGCCCCGGCCCGATTCTACCCGACCAACCGGCACGCGGCTCAGGCGTTTCGCCAGTCTCCTGAGAGCTCGACTGCGGAGCCTGGCTCAAGCACGGTAGATAAGCGCGATGAAAGAGGTGCCTGATGCCAAGCTCGACGACCAGAGGCATGAGGGCCTACGCCCGCGGTGCTGGGAACACTGCCCCCGGCATGATGATCGAACTCACGTTCGATGCTACGAGGCTGAGGAGAACCGTGGGCCCGGCGGTCAATGCGACCAGTATGATGCCGTGTCTGGCATCAACCCCGAACCGGCGTGCGACACGCTGGAGGTCCGTAGACAGGTCTGAATCATGAGATATCCGCCGCCATTTTTATTGTTCGCGCTACTCCTGGTGGCGGAAGGGTTCTGCGGTTGCAGCCTGATTGGCCCCTTGATCGGAGCCGCCGCGCCCTATGCTGGAATTAAGCTGATGTTTGCCTGCATTCCGGAGCACACGCGGGTGGACACCCCCTCCGGCCCTCAACCCATTGAGAAGTTGGAAGCGGGCGATTCGGTCATCGGCTTTAGCGGCAAGCCGGTGCGTATTTTGCAGAAGCACTCGTACCTCGAGAATCCCAAGACTGTTTTTCTCCGCGTCGCTTTTTGCGATGGCGCAGCGGTGGATCTTTGCGGCATGCACCGTCTGGCTGGGAAACGAGCCCGTGACATCCGGGTGGGGCAGACCGTCGCTGGGCGCGAAGTCACCAGCGTTGAAGACCGTCGTGGCGTCATTCACTCCTACGATCTGCTGACGGAGGATGCCGGGTATCGAGTCCAGGGTATCCCCGTAAACAGCATGATCGAAGAAATGAACGCAGCCGCGGCTTCGAAAAGAGCGAAGCACATGGTTTCACCGAAAGGAGGACACATTCCGTGACCTGGCTCCAGCGTTACACCCTTTGGCACTACCTCCGTAATTCGGTTTGGATTCTGCCCGTGTTCGGCATGGTGGCCGCGCTGGTATCGGTTAACGGTCTTAAACCCCGGCATAATGATCGAACTCACGTTCTCCTCAGCCTCGTAGCATCGAACGTGAGTTCGATCATTATGCCGGGG
>CAIWJG010000498.1 GCA_903912925.1 uncultured Verrucomicrobia subdivision 3 bacterium
CACGCGGCCTACAGGGGATTTGTAGGCCGCGGGCCCTCACGCGGCGAGGTAGCGGGTTTATGCCAGGCAGCAATAGCGGACGGAAGCACTTATGAAACTGAAGTCGAGTCGAGGATTGCTGATCACGTCAGGTGTGGTCGTGCTCCTGGTGATCATTTTGGCTGCACTGGGCGTCTTCCGAAGATCCAAGCCGATACCACCGGAGAAGATTGTCACGATCGAGCGGGGGGATATCGCCCGCTCCGTGGTTGCCCGGGGGAAGATTGAGCCTCTCTCAAAGGTCGAGGTGAAGTCCAAGGCAAACGGGATCATCATGTTCCTGCTGGCCGACGTGGGGGAAAGCGTCACGAACGGCCAGGTGCTGGCGGAGCTGGATAAAGAGGACCTGCAGGCCCAGGTCCGGCAGGCCAAGGCCACCGTGGATGCAGAGGAAGCCAACCTGCATGCGGCGACGGCCGAGGAGGCGAAGGCGCGCATCGAGGCGGCCAATCCCGAGCTCGAGTTCGCCCGGCGCGACTTTGTGCGGGCGCAGGAGTTGTTCAAACAGAAGATCGCGTCCCAGCAACAGTTGGACGACGCCTCGCGCGCCCACGAAGTGGCCAAGAACCGGCAGCAACTGCTGGATGCCACCGTGCAGACGGCGGGTGCACAGGTGGAGCAGGCGCGCGCACGGGTCGCGGCGGCGAAAGCAGCGCACGACCGTGCCGAGGAGACCCTCCGCTACGCCACTATCCGCGCACCCTTCTCAGGCGTCGTTCTCAGCCGGCCCACGGAAGTGGGCGACGCGGTGTCCTCGATACTTAACATGGGCAGCGCGGCCACGCTGATCATGACGCTTGGCGACATGAGCAGCGTCTATATCAAAGGAGAGGTGGATGAGGCGGACATCGGCAAGGCGGAATGCGGACAGCGCGTCCGGACCAAGGTTGAGTCGTTTCCCAATGAGTCGTTTGAGGGCGTCGTGAAGCGCGTCGCACCGATGGGCAAGGAACTCAACAACGTAACGACCTTCGAGGTGCGGGTGTCCATCCTGAATCCGCAGGGCCGGCTGCGGGTCAATATGACTGCGAACGCGGAGATCGTGCTGGAGGAGCACAAGAATGCCCTGCTCGTGCCGGAGACGGCACTGGTTTACGACAAGGACAAGAAGGTCTCGGTGCAGCGGTTGGCGCCGGAGACGGGCCAGGGGTGGCGCAAAACACCGGTCAAGACGGGCATCTCCAACGGCCAGCGCACCGAGGTGCTGGAAGGATTGAAGGAAGGGGATAAGCTGGTCTTGCCGTGACGTGATCTTCGCGTTCGAAATCCTGGTTCAGACCCTGCGCAACATCTGGGCGCATAAGCTGCGCAGCACCCTGACCATGTTCGGCATCTCCTGGGGCATTGCCTCGATTGTGTTCATGATCGCCATCGGGGAGGGTTTCAAGAGCGGCTACCGCAACATGCTTTCCTCGATGGGCACCGATCTCATCATTCTCTGGCCAGGCCGAACTGCCCGCCAGGCGGGGGGACAACGTGTCGGGCATGACGTTCGCTTCGCCTACGACGACGTCCGTGCGATCGAACAGGAGTGCTATTTCGTCAAGCATGTGACCGCCGAGTCGGCGGGCGAACTTCCGGCCCGAAGCCGGTACAACTCGGGCGTTTTCTCAACCCACGGCATCACGCCCATCTATCAGCAGATCCGCTCCATGAAACTTGACGGCGGGCGGCATATCTCCCAGGAGGACATGGACGACGCCCGCGGGGTTTGCGTGATTGGGGAAGACGTCCAGGAGCAACTGTTTGCCCGACACGAAGCGCTCGGCGGCCAAGTCTATATTCGCGATGTGCCTTTCACGGTGATTGGAACGCTGGCGAAGAAGGAGCAGAACAATTCGTATAGCGGGCTTGACGGCACCAAGGTGCTGATCCCCTTTACGACGATGGCCCGGCATTTCCCTGACCCGCGGCCTTTCATCGGTCGGGGACACATTGACAACCTGCTATTCATGCCAGTCACGCCTGACGATCATACAGCGGCGGTGAAACAAGTCCGGCAATTGCTGGCGCGGCGCCACGGCTTTGATCCGGCCGACGAAGGAGCGATCTGGTTTTGGGACACTGTCCAGATGGCGCAGATGGTGAGCCACATTTACGACTCCATGGAGCTGTTTCTGGGCTTCATGGCTTTCATCACGCTCGGATTAGGCGGGATCGGGGTCATGAATATCATGCTGGTATCGGTCGCCGAGAGGACGCGGGAAATTGGCGTTAAGCAGGCTGTGGGCGCTACTCCGGGCAGGATTCTCTTCGAGTTCTTCCTGGAAGCCGTCACTCTCACCATCTTCAGCGGGCTGGTTGGGCTGGTGGTGGCTTGGGGCATTTGCGCCGTGGTCAGTCGGATGCCGCTGCCGACCTTGTTTGCTGGGCTGCCGGTGTCGCCCCGAACGGCTTTGGTGGCCTTTGGCACCTTGGTGCTGGTCGGGATTCTCTCGGCACTTTACCCGGCCAGGCGCGCTTCACTGCTCGTGCCGGTCGAGGCCTTGAGGTACGAATGATTCGTCACATCATAGGCGAGGCTCTCAGCGCGCTGGCTTATTATCGGCTCCGGTCCGCGCTCACCATGCTCAGCATCATCTGGGGGGTGGCGTCCCTGGTGCTATTGCTTGCTTACGGACAGGGGTTCGAGCGCGCCCTCAAGCAGGCTTTTCTGCAGATTGGCAAGGATCTCGTAGTGGTGTTTCCAGGTCAGACGAGCATGCAAGCGGGTGGCGAGCGCTCCGGACGCCCAGTGCTGCTCGAACTCAAGGACGTCACGGCCATCCAGGAGGGGGTGCCGACGGTCGAGGCCGTTTCGCCTGAAGTCAGGGTGTGGTACCCCCTGGTATTCAACGACCGGACCCGCAGGTACAGCGTGGCCGGTGTGTATGCTGCTTACGGGAGGATCCGCGACGCGGAGCTCGCCGCGGGCAGGTTTCTTTCCGAGGAGGATGTCCTGCAACACCGGCGGGTGGTGGTGATCGGCGAGAGGATCAGGCAAGAGCTGTTCAGCGGGATGCCTGCCCTGGGCGCAGACCTCAAGATCAAGGGGGTTCGCTTCACGGTCGTGGGAATTCTCCTGAAGAAGACGCAGATCACCAATTACGCGCCTCCGGACGACATGACCGCATTCATCCCTTTTACGACGCTCTCCGGGATGGTCAATACGCGCTACCTGCAGGACATCGTTCTGCTGCCGGTGAGCAACCAGTTTCGTGATCGCATCGTGGCGGACGTGCGCGCCGCGCTGGCCCGCGGGCACAACTTCAACGTGAACGACACCCGGGCGGTGATGATCATCGAGTGGAACAAGTTCCTGTCGATCATTACGAATGTGACCTTCGGTCTGAAGATTCTACTGACCATCATCGGCACCTTCACGCTGAGCATTGGGGCTGTCGGGGTCGTGAACATCATGCTGGTGTCCGTCACCGAACGCACGCGGGAGATCGGGGTGTTGAAAGCGCTTGGAGCGCGGCGACGGCACATTCTGTTGCAGATCCTGATCGAGGGCCTGGTGCTGACGTTCACCGGCGGGTTGCTGGGGTTTGTGCTCGCCACAGGACTGATCAAAATGATCGGTTCACTCCCGTTTCTCGGCCCGCTTTTTGAAGACACCTCCGGGCGCAGCGACATCCACCTGACCGTCTCCGTCTCAGCGATCCTGGTGTCCAGCACCATCCTCATTGCGGTGGGGTTGATTGCCGGGATGATTCCTGCCTTGCGTGCCTCGCGGCTCGACCCGGTTCAGGCGATCCGCAGCGAGTAAATGATTCGAGGCTTTCGTGCCGTGCGAATCAAGCTGGTAATGACAGATGGTAATGAGCGAGTTGCGCGCCGGCGCGAGCAGTTCCATGGCCTTGGAAGCCGCGCTGCTGGCTTGCGTGACCGTTTCGGGGATGTCCCCGCCATCCTGTAGGCCGGGTGCCCTCACCCGGCGCTCCCATCTGTAGAAGGCTGGGGCAATTCGGATTTCGGCCTTCGGATTTCCTTCGGGTTTCGGGTTTCGGGTTTCGGATTTCAGATCTCCGCCCCGGCACTACCCCGCTCAGGGCCTGACGAACACCAGAGCCTCTTGTTCCGTTGTATCGGCCCGAAGCCAGACGCGTTGCTCGGCAGCGCCGCAGTCAATCACGCGCACGACCTCCGCCAGGCCTTCCGCGCCGGGATCAAGCTCCAGCAACCGGCTCGGTGCATTGCGAAACCATTCGTCGTTGATGCTGTTGCCGGCCTTTTTGGGGAAGTAGGCCACATACAGCATGTCGTGCTCAACCAGGTCATTGAAGAAGTGCGTGCCCAGAGACACATCCGGGATGAGGTTGTCGTGCATCGCCACGACTTCACACACCACGGAGGCGCGGCTGATTTCGGTAAACGAGACGGGAATACCCAAAGAAGGGCTATGAGTGCCCCAGCGGCCGGGGCCTATCAGCATCAGTCCCCGATCATCCGCGACATGGAGCCGATTGAGCTTCCCGATCAGCCGGGCGACCGCATGGCGGGCCTGCTCGGACAGGGCGGCGTACTTGTCCGTGACGATGTAAATAATCCGGCTGAGAAGTTGCTCGCGTGATACGCCGATCACCGCGCCGTGAGCGGACAGGACGGTGGTATGCGCTGTTTGGACGGGGGGTGACATGCCGCCGATCTCGCGCCGGATCTGAAACGTGCGGCACTGGAGCAGGTGGATGCGATAGGAGCCGTCGCCTAGAAAGTTGAGCGTGAACTCGATGTCCACCGGGTGCTCATAGACCGATTCCAGGATTTCCAACATGCGGCGCAGATCGCGTGCCACGGGCGTCTCGCGGAGCAGCCGGTCGAACGTGATGAGCGGATAATTCTGCGAGGTGCGGGTCAGATAGAGGTCGAGCGGGAAGTCGGGTCCGTGTTCGATGACATCCTGGAAAGGCAGCGAGACGAATTTGTCTTCTTGCAGGTCCAGACAGTCCATGCGCCGCTGCGAATGCTCGCACATATCGTCAACATCCGCCTCGGGCCGGCGGGAGGGTGCGTTGAGCGCCACCAGCCGGGTGTAGTCGTCGTCGCTCCGGTCCACGGCCCGGGTGCCGAGGCCGAAGACCAGCCGTAGGACGCCGGCCTGTGGGTCAATATCCTTATGCCAGGCAAACGGGTTGAAGGAGAGGCCCACACCGGCGGCTTGGGGATAATAATAACGGCCATTGGGTGCGCCGCTCACGCGCATGATGAGCAGTGCCATGCGCTCCTCGCTTTCCAGCAGCCCGCGGCGTCTCCGGTAGAGCAGCGCCTCCTCATCGAGCACGCTCGCATAGACGCGGCGCACGGCCTCGATCAAGCCCTGGCGGCGCTTCTCCCGCGAGCCGCGGTTGGCGACGAATACGCTCTCGTATTTCCCGGAAAACGCATTGCCGCGGGCATCCTCGAGAATGGAACTGGAGCGTACGATGTAGGGGGATTCGCCGAAATAATCCAACATGCCCTGAAACTGCTCAAGAATCCCCGCCGGGAAATGTCCCTCCAGAATGCGTTTACGGCCTTCGTCCAAGCCCTGGAGGAAAGACTCGGATTTCTTCTGCTGCTCACGAAGCCACCAGACATTGTTCTGCACAAGGAAGGTGATGAACACCTCCGCCCCCACGAAGAAGGAATCGTGCGCCTCCAGGCGGGCGGACAGCTCGGGGTCGCGCTCGCGAAGAATGGCCCGGGCGACGAGCATCCCGAGGGTTTTTCCGCCAACCGAGCCGATCCCGATCATGCGGTCACGGAGGGCCAGCAAGTCCTCGAGCTTGAGGAAACGCTCCACCAACCCCGCAATTCCAGAGCGATGCACGCGCAGCGCCCAACGCACCCGGCGCAGCATCTCCTCCAACCGCTCCGGCAGACATCGGCCCTCACGACACTCCTCGGCCACCGCTTCAGCATCGCGGAAGAGCCGTCGCCAGTAACCCCCGCGCTGGTCGCTTTGCAGGCGCGGCCACTGCGTATGCGAGAGGATGGGAGCCAGCACGGCGCTCTCCTTCACCGGGCGGAATTGATCGGCGCTGCGAACGTGCAGCGTGTTCATCACATCTCGCGACCGATGCTGAACTTTGACCGGCCGGACGTAGAGCCGCCCCTCAAGCCGGAACACATCGAGCATGAACTGCGTGGTGCTGCGAATCGGCTCGATCGCGTAGGCCGAGTGCCGGTCGCGATAGATGCCAAAGTAGGTCACCGTCTCCAGGTCCAGCAGCCGCGGGCAGGTGAGCTGGAAGAAGTTCCCAAGGCTCTGGTCGGAGCCCCACGTATCAGCCAGGTGCGACAGGCAGTCGAACACATAGAGCGTGCCCCGTCCGGCGGCCTCGATCACGTCATGCACGCTCCGCACAAAGGCCTCGAAGCCGCGCGTGGTATCCAGATCGTGCCGCTCGGCGCCGCCACCCGGCGCCAGCAGCGCCGGGTGATCGGCAAAGCGGAAGTAAACCAGGTGGCGACCCTCCGCCTGCGCCGCTGCGGCGTAGGGCGACACGAACTCCTGGTAGTCGGCGATCGCATCCACCTCCCAAACAATGTTATCGCCAGGCTCGATGCCGCTTAGAACCGCATCGAGCCCCGGCAGCCCCGTCGTCGCCAGAGGCTGGTGTTGCTTGCTCATATCCTGGCCTCGGAACACCCGCCGGCTTGCGTTAGACCAATCCCTGGTCGAGCATCGAATGGGCTACCTTTAGGAAGCCGGCGATGTTGGCGCCCATCACGTAGTTTCCGGGCGCACCGTAATTCTCGGCCGTCGCGCGGCAGTTGGAATGGATGTCAATCATGATGCGGTGCAGCCGTTGATCTACTTCCTCACGGTTCCAGCTCAGGCGCATCGAGTTCTGGGTCATCTCCAGACCGGAGGTGGCCACCCCGCCAGCGTTGGCGGCTTTGCCGGGGCCGTAGAGAATGCCGGCTTGCAGATAAGTATCAACCGCCCCGGGGGCGGATGGCATATTCGCACCCTCGGAGACCAGCTTGCAGCCGTTCTTGAGGAGCGTCGTCGCGTCCTCGCGGGTGATCTCGTTCTGGGTAGCGCTCGGAAAGGCGCAGTCGCACGGCACCGACCAGGGCCGCTCGCCCGGGATGTAAGTGGCGCGGAACTCCTTCGCATATTCCTTAATGCGCCCGCGGCGCACGTTCTTGAGATCCAGCACCCACGCCAGCTTCTCCGTCGTGAATCCGGCCGCATCGTGGATGGTGCCGTCAGAGTCAGACAGGGTCACGGGCTTGGCGCCGCATTGCAGCAGCTTCTCGATGGTGTATTGCGCGACGTTGCCGGAGCCGGAAACGGTGCAGACCTTGCCCGCGAGCGATTCGTTACGGGTCTTGAGCATCTCTTCCGCGAAATAGACCGCGCCGTAGCCGGTGGCCTCCGGCCTGATGAGCGAGCCGCCCCAGTTGAGACCTTTGCCGGTCAGCACGCCTGTGAACTCACCCTTGAGCCGCTTGTATTGACCGAACAGATAACCAATCTCACGGCCGCCCACGCCGATGTCCCCTGCCGGAACGTCCTCATCGGGGCCAATGTAACGAAAAAGCTCAGTCATAAAGCTCTGGCAGAAGCGCATGACCTCGCTTGCCGACTTGCCTTTCGGGTCGAAGTCAGAGCCGCCTTTGCCGCCGCCCATCGGCAGCGTGGTGAGCGCGTTCTTGAAAATTTGCTCGAAGCCGAGAAACTTGAGAATGCCCAGGTTCACACTCGGGTGAAAGCGCAGCCCGCCCTTGTAAGGCCCGATGGCGCTGCTGTATTGGATGCGGAACCCTCGATTTACCTGCATCCGGCCGGCATCGTCCTGCCAGGGAACCCGGAACAGGATTTGCCGCTCTGGCTCCACGATCCGCTCGAGGATGTGGGCCTCGCGGTACTTGTCATCGCGTTCGATGACCGGCCCGAGAGACTCGAGCACTTCCCGTGCGGCTTGAAGGAATTCCGGCTCGCCCGCGTTGCGGCGCGCCACGATGTCGAGGACTTCTGCAATGTACGTATTCATTTTAGGTCTTTGTTTATTGTATTTGTAGGAACTTACTGCACTTGTGGGAACTCAGGGAGAATGTGTTTTGGCTGGATGGTTGGATAGGAGGAAAGCTCAAAGTTCGAGGGTTCATAAAACTTGTTTCGGTTGGATTAGCAAATCGCTTAAGCCGGTCGGGCCGATCCAACTTGGCGCTTGTGCAAGGCAGACCGTGTGCCTCTCTTGGCACCATGCACCATCCTGGCTGTTCGTGGTATGCATAGAACGTGAAAGGTTTTTAGCGGAACCGCGCCGAGACGTCCATAACTATTTTCGTATCCTGGCTTCGTCCAGTATTCTATTTGAAAATCCTCCCTTAGTCGGGAGCCGGGACGGAGTATCGGCGCGAGTATGGAGTTGACGCGGCCAGATCACCGCCTAGCGTAGGCTCGATTCAGCATTTACATTCTATTTACCGCAACCATGCAGATTGACGCGCTTAAGATCTATTGTGATGTCGTGCGCCTCCACAGCTTCTCGCGCGGTGCGGAGGCCAACCACGTGCTGCAAGCGGCCGCCAGCCTGACCGTTCAAAGGTTGGAAAAACATCTGGGGGTGACGTTGATCGACCGAGGCTGCCGGCCGTGGAAGCCAACTCGTGAGGGCCAAATCTTCTACGAAGGCTGCCGGGAAGTCCTCGAACGCTACTTCAACCTGGAGAGCGAAGTGCGCGGCCAGCAGGTTGCCGCCGATACCGTCGTGCGCGTCGCCGCTATTTATTCAGTCAACCTGCGCGAAATCAGCCGCTGCGTGCACCGGTTCAACGAGCTGCGACCGCAAGTGCGCGTGGAATTGGAATTCCTCCATCCCAGCCGTGTTTGCGAGCGGGTGCTGAACGACGAGGTGGAGTTGGGCATTCTTTCGTTCCCGGATGGCCGGCGGAATTTGGAGGTGATTCCGTGGCGGAGCGAGCCGATGGTCGTGGCTTGTCATCCTCAACACCGGCTGGCCGGGAAGAAGAAAATCGCGGTGAAGCAGCTTGCCCGTGAACCGTTTGTGGGGTTTGAAGCGGAGCTGGTAATCCGGAAGAAGATTGACGGTTTCCTGCGCCAGCACGGCGTGACGCCAAAGGTCATGCTGACTTTCGACAACATCGAGGCGGTCAAACGCGCCGTGGAAGTCGGCTCGGGCGTGGCAATCCTGCCGCGGCCAACGCTGGAGCACGAACTGCGGACGAAGGCGCTCGCGGCGGTTCCGTTCTCCGGCCAAAGTTTTGTGCGGCCGCTCGGGATCGTCTATCGCCGTGGCCGCCAGATCTACCCCAATACCAGGGCGTTTATCGAACTGTTGCAAGCGGGCGGCGTCTGTCCTCGGGGCAAGGAAATGGTGAAATCCTGAAGCCACTGCATCCGGCTATCCCATACTAGAAAGCTGAGGCCGGATTCCGGCCCAGCGCCGCCACTCGGCTACGAAGGAGTGTACGCTCACGCTGCTGGGAACATTGACCCCGGCATAATGATCGAACTCACGTTCGATGCTACGAGGGTGTTTTGGGATGGAACTCAGCTTCGATGGCTAGTCGCTTGCCTTTGGGCAGGATCAGATTGCAGCCTTGTCTGCCCACGCCCTGCGAGACAACTGTTTGGGCAACACCATTGACCGTTAACTTATCCGCCACCATGCCGGGAGGAAGCACCAGCGCAATTTCCTGTGTAACTCCCGAGGTAATGGCGGCGCTCAGAGTGCCGGCCGGCATGTCCCAGCGGAGACGTTCGATGCCGATCTGGCCCCGGGCACGGGTGCCGTTGAGAAGGCCCCGTGACATCCCTCGCGGGAGCGCCGGCAACAGCATCAGGCGGCCGGGTTTGGATTGGACGATCAGGCGGTTAACGATTTCAGGAATGGCGCCGTTGCCATCGTCGCAAAGAATGCGCGGTCCCGGCTCGTGACTGGCCACCATGCTTGGATACATCGAACGGCCTGTGGCCATGATTTTCAAGCGGCCGTAGGCTTCCTCGGACATGCCCAACACAGCCGCCGACAGGGCGCAGTGCATGTACCCGTGCGTGGAGGTTTCGCGTGAGTAGCGCAGGCGATTGGTCAGCGCCACCCGCGCGGCTCGGAAGAGAATGGGGTCGGCTTCTTCGCTAAACTCCTGGCTCTCGAAGGCGCCGTAGAGGTGCATCAGATGGCGGTGGTTGTTGTTCTCGCCTTTTGACGGGGTGGACCATTCCTTCAGTTGCCCCTCCTTGTTGATTAAGTAGGGTGGCAACTTCGCCAGCAGTTGCTTCCAGCGTTGCACCCCCTCGGCCTCGATCCGCAGCGTCTGACAGGCGGCGATCAGGTTCGAGAGCAGTTCGCGCGCGATAGCAATGTCCTGCGTCGAGTTGTCAGCCCACCCGTTCTCAGCCGAATAGGATGGCCGGAACGTGAAATGCCCACTGGCGTCCTCGGTGCCCTTGAGGAAATCCTCGTAAAACCAGGCGCACTCCCGCATCCAGGGCACCGCGCGGTCGCGGAGAAAGGCCTTGTCGCCAGTGTAAAGGTAGTAGTCGTAGAACCAGTGCGCCAGCCAGGGTGCGCCCGGGGTCCAGACCTCGCCGGGCCAGCCGGCATCCCAGTGGAGGTGAATGCCGGTGTTGGAGGCGCGGCTGCCGGAGAGCATGCCGCGGCAGCCGTAGAGCTTTTGCGCGTTCACCCGGAAATCAGGCGCGAAGCTTTCCATCAGATTGAAATAGCCGGTCAGGCATTCCGCCATGTTGCCGCTGAAAGCAGATTCCATATCCAGTTGGATGTTGGTGTCCAGCGTGTAGTCGCCCGACCACGCCGGTTGCCAGGTTCCGGTCCAGATGCCAAAGAGGTTGGGCGGCGTATCCGGTCCAGCCGAGCACAGGAATACGTAGCGGCCGGCGTCATACATCCGCTCCAGCAAGGCGGCGGGCAATCGTTGCTCCTTCTGCGCGAGGTCCAGCAGCGCCTCGGAGGACAAGCCGCGCTCCGGCTGGCTGGCGCCGAGGTCGAGCGTTACGCGGTTGAAGATGGCCCCGTGCGCTTTGGCGTGCGGTTTGAGCAACTTCTCGTAGTTGGAGGACAGTGATGTCAATTCGCGCTTAAGCCGCTCCATCCATTGCGCCTGGTAGGTCGTCGCCGCTTTCTGCGACCGATTGGCGGCTTGTTTTGCGAAAGCAGGATTCTGCGGGGAATATGGCCAGGCTTCGCTGCCTGGCAGCGGCGTTTTCCAGGGCTCAATGCGCATGAGCAGCGTCACTGACGTGGCGTCGGTCACCGTAATGGCCTCGCCATTCCAGGTGGCGGAGCCGTCTTGCACGGCGATGCGCACCGCCCCGTCATATCCGCCCTTGCCGTTGACGTAAACATTGTGGCAAGTGATCGAGTCGTTGGTGTGGGTGATACTGGCCCTGATGAGTTGGTTGGGGATCTTGTCCATCCTCAGTTTGCAGGCGAGCCGGCCTTTCGGTCCGGTCAGCTTAAGGGCAACGACGTTGTCCACGCGCGACACGAACAGCCGCCGGGAAAAGTCGCCCTCCGGCGTGCGCCATTGCGCCCGCACTTCGCCGGTCGAGAAATCCTCCACGCGGGAGTAATCCGCAACCGGACCGTCGGACGGCTGGTCAATCTTGAGAACGAAACCGGGGTGAAATGGGTCTGTCCAAACCAATTTGCCGTCCCACCCTTGCTCCCTGGCCTTTTGCAGGAAGAACCGGTGGCCTGCCTCATACCCTTTTTCACCAATGATCTGGCGCAGTTGCGGCAGGACATTGCCCACGTTGGGGACAATCTCGCGCGAACCGAGCGGCAGCCAGAGTTTGCAGTGGTTGACCGTGATTGTCTCGTGGACCGGATCACCCGCCAGGAGTGCCCCCATGATGCCGTTCCCGGTGGCGAGCGAATCCTCCCACTTCTGCGCCGGCGCGATGCTGACCGTCCCGTGGCTGGGCATGAGCGCGGCGGTGTCGGCTGCCGGAGTGATCGTCGCACTGGCGGCCCCGACATCAAGCGACCCTGACAATAGCAGGGTGGCAAGACCGGCGGCCAGGACTGCGGTAGTATGCTTCATCATATCTGCTGAAAACGAATTGTGGCCATTGAGTCGGTTTGGCCGTCGGTTGCTTGACGGCTCATCACGAATACTCCCTGGATAATGCGCGGTGGATGCGGGGGATGCCAGTGCATATCTCCATCCAGCCTCGCGTCAAAAGTGCAATTCGCCTGGCTGTTTGAGAGCGTAGCAGCCGACGTAAGGAGGCTCTGATTAAGGCCAGAACGACCGTTCCCCAGAGGAGTTTGAGCCTCCTTACGTCGGCTGCTACATTGCCGGGCACTCCCTTGATCCTTGTTGTCCCTCGACCACCGCTTGGCTAAAGTAACCGCATGCAGACTACGTTCTCTCGCCGCAACTTCCTTAGAAGTTCAACCCTCACCGGCACCGCTTTGCTTCTCTTGCCCAGCGCCAGACTGGCTTTCGCCTACACGGCCAACGAGAAGCTCAACGTCGCCTGCATCGGTGTTGGCGGCCAGGGACGAAGTGACCTCAACAGCATCGCCGGCCACGGGGCGAACATCGTCGGTTTGTGCGACGTGGACCAGAAACGGGCAGGGGATGTCTTCCAAAAGCACCCCAAGGCAAGGCCCTTCACTGACTTTCGGCGGATGCTGGACGAGTTGGATAAGGGGATAGACGCCGTGGTGGTTGCCACGCCTGACCACACCCACGCCGTCGCCGCCGCGGCGGCCATGAAGCGTGGCAAGCATGTCTATTGTGAAAAGCCCCTCACCCGTACGGTGCACGAAGCGCGCGTAATGCGTCTAACTGCGCTCAAGCACAAGGTTGTCACCCAGATGGGCAACCAGGGCAGCGCCGATAATGGCTTGCGGCGCGCGGTCGAATTGGTTTGGGGCGGCACGATTGGCGAGGTGCGCGAAGCCCACGTGTGGTTTGATGGCGGCAATGGCCCCGAAAAGCGCCCGACGGATCAACCGCCCGTGCCCGAGTCGTTGTCTTGGGATCTCTGGCTCGGACCAGCCGCCGAACGCCCGTATAACCCCTGTTACCTGCCGGCGACTTGGCGGGCCTGGCGAGCCTTCGGCAGCGGCATCATAGGTGACTTTGGTTGCCATACCGGCAATCTGATGTTTCGGGCTTTGCGCCTCGAACAGTTATGGACCCCGCCACCTGGTGTAAAAGCCAAACGCAACATCATCCGGGTGGAAGCCAAGCCCTCCGAAATGGACCAGGAAGGCTACCCCTCTTCGATGGTGACGATGGTGGAGCTGCCTGCGCGCGGAGAGCTGCCGCCGGTCAAACTGATCCTCTACGCCAAGGACAAGCCTTCCGAGGAATTGCTCCTGGGTCACCCGCGCGGCGGCTGGGGAGATCTTCTCGTAGGATCGAAGGGATCAATCTACTCCGACTGTCCCTGGAACACGCGGTTCATCCTGCTGCCGAAGGAGAAATTCCAAAGCATTAAAGCCGGCCCTCCGCAGGTGCTCCCGGCCTCCAAGAGCCACCACCGCGAATGGGTCAACGCCTGCAAGGGTAACGGCAAGACCTTCTCCGGCTTTGAAATCGGCGGTCCGCTCACGGAACTGATGCAATTGGTGAACCTCGCGACGCTGGTGGAGGGGCCGGTGGAATACGACGCACTGAGCGGCAAAGTTCTTAACTCCAAAGCCGCCAGCGCGCTGCTGCATCGGCAATACCGCAAAGGCTGGGAGCTTTAACCTGGATAATTCACACTCCGATGGAAACGCCAACACTGCGCCGCGTGAGGGCACGCGGCCTACACGCGCGCACCCCGGCTGTAGGCC
>CAIWJG010000499.1 GCA_903912925.1 uncultured Verrucomicrobia subdivision 3 bacterium
CCGAAGGGCGTGCGGGCGGCTGGACCTTTTCGGCTTTCGGATTTCCTTCGGATTTCGGGTTTCGGGTTTCGGTTTTAGGCACTTCCCTTCCCTCTGTCTTCGGCTTTCCCACACGGTCCCGACCTGCTAGGATCCGTGTTCCTGCATGGCTGATGCCCGAATTGAAGAGTTGCGGACGCTGCTGCCGCAATGCCTGTTGCCCGATTGGGTACGGCTGGGGCGGCGGCTGGGCCGGCTTTTGCGCGATCAGCATCACCCGGATCAGCGCGACGCGTTGCTGGAGCGGTTGCGGCAACAGGTGCTCGCCTCGATCGCCTTGCGGGAGGATCGCCGGCTGAATGTGCCGCGCACCTCCTACCCGCCAGAACTGCCGATCACCGCGCGCAAGGATGATATCGTCGCCGCCATTCGCGCGCATCAGGTGGTGGTCATTGCCGGCGAGACCGGCTCGGGCAAGACGACCCAGATTCCCAAGATGTGCCTCGATGCCGGCCTGGGGATTGAAGCTAAGATCGGCTGCACGCAACCGCGGCGGGTGGCGGCGCTGTCCATCTCACGCCGCATCGCCGAGGAATTGAACGTCGCGTGGGGCCGCGAGGTAGGTTGCAAGATTCGTTTTGATGACCGGTCCAGCGCGCAGACTTACATCAAAATGATGACCGATGGCATCCTGCTGGCGGAAACTCATGGCGACCCCAACCTAGCGGAATACAACGCGATCATCCTCGACGAAGCTCACGAACGCAGCCTGAACATTGATTTTCTGCTCGGCCACTTGAAGGGCCTGCTTGCCCGGCGCAAGGACCTGAAGCTGATCATTACCTCCGCCACGATTGACACGCAGGCATTCTCGCGGCACTTCGACGACGCGCCGATCATCGAGGTGTCCGGCCGGCTGTATCCGGTCGAGGTGCAGTATCAACCGCTGGACGCGGTGTCCGAGGAGCAAGGCGAGGTCAGCTATGTGGATGCCGCGGTGCAGGCGGCGGAACGCATTCTTTACGAGACCCACTCGGGCGACCTGTTGATCTTCATGCCGGGCGAACGCGACATCCGCGAGACCAGCGACCAGCTCGAGGGTCGTTTTGCCGGCGAAGCGGAAATCGTCCCGCTGTTCGGACGGCTCAGCGCGGGCGATCAACAGCGCGTCTTCGCGCCGTCCGCGCGGCGCAAGATCGTCATCGCGACCAACATCGCCGAGACGTCGCTGACCATTCCCGGCATCCGTTATGTGATTGATGCCGGACTGGCCCGCATCAGCCGTTACAACCCGCGCACGCGCACCAAGCGCCTGCCGATCGAGGCGGTGTCCCAGAGCAGCGCCAACCAGCGCAAAGGCCGCGCGGGCCGCGTGCAGGCTGGCGTTTGCATCCGCCTTTACGCCGAGGAGGATTTTAATGCGCGGCCGCTCTTCACGCAGCCGGAGATCCAACGCGCCAACCTGGCCGAGGTCATTCTGCGCATGAAGGCGTTCGACCTGGGGGACATTGAAACATTTCCGTTTGTCCAACCGCCCACGCCCGCCGCCATCGCCAGCGGCTACGCCCTCCTCCAGGAACTCGGCGCGCTGGATGAACAGCGCGGCCTTACGCGGCTCGGGGATGACCTGGCGCGACTGCCGATTGATCCCACGTTGGGGCGCATGCTGCTCCAGTCGCAGCACGAACATGCGACGCAGGAATTACTGATCATCGCCGCCGGGCTAAGCATTCAAGACCCACGCGAGCGTCCGCTGGAACAGAAGGACGCGGCGGCTGCGGCCCACAAGCAATTCTCCGACCCGCAGTCCGACTTTCTCACGCTGCTCAACATCTGGAACGCCGTTCACGACGAGTGGGACCGGCTGCGGACGCAGGGTCAGCGGAGGAAGTTCTGCAAACAGCGCTTTCTGTCCTACCTGCGCATGCGCGAATGGCAGGATGTCTATTCCCAATTGCACGACGCCCTTGATGATCTGCGCACGCTCAAGCTCAATGAAAGCAACGCCGCGTACGATGCGATCCATCGCTCGATCCTCGCCGGACTGATCGGCCACGTCGCACGCTTCGAGGACCGGAACAATTACAAGGCCGCGGGCAACCGGTTGGTTTCGGTATTCCCCGGCTCGGCGCTTTACGCGCGTGGCGAGCCGTGGAAGAAGCCAGCCATCAAGGGCAGCAAGCCGCCACCCAAACCCAAGTCCAACCAGCCGCAGTGGATTGTCGCGGGTGAAATCGTCGAGACCTCCCAGCTCTTCGCCCGCACCGTGGCGGGGATTGACCCGCTCTGGATCTACCAACTCGCGCCGCACTGCTGCAAAGTCACGCATCAGAATCCGCACTGGAGCCCGAGCGCGGGCAATGTGCTGGTCGAGGAGATTGTCACCCTGCACGGGCTGGAGGTGCAGCGCCGCAAAGTCGCCTATGGCAACATCAACGCCCGGGAAGCCACCGCCATTTTTATCCGCTCGGCCCTGGTGGAGGAAAACGTGATGCCTTCACGCACCCGCCCGGGAGACGAGTCTGATGCTGATCGCGATGAGGTGCGCATTCTCACCTCCGTGGCGGAGAAGCAGCCGGAGCTGCCGCCGCAGTATCGCTTTCTGGCCCATAACCGAGGCATCCGCGCGAAGATCGAGAACTGGCGCACGCGCGTCCGGCATCATGCCCTGGGCGATCTGGATCAGGCATTGACGGAGTTCTACGCCCGGCATCTCACCGACGTTTCTTCGCTGCACGAGTTGAATCGGCGGTTGCGTGAACCAGCAGCGCAGGAACGGCTTTGCATCTCGGAGGCTGAGCTCGCGGGCGGACAATTGATGGGGTATGACGCGGCGGCCTTTCCCGATGCCGTGCCGGTCAGCGGTCAACCGGTGACACTCGCCTATGCATACGCCCCCGGCGAGGAGCACGACGGCGTGACCATTGAGCTGCCATTCACACTGGCACAAACGGCTTCCTCCGCGCTGATCGAATGGGCGGTGCCGGGGTTGCGCGAGGAAATGATCAGCGGGTTGCTGCGTGCGCTGCCCAAATCCATCCGCCGCGAGCTGATGCCTTTCCCTCCGAAGGTGCCTGAGATCGTTCGCGAGTTTCAGCCGGCGGGCACATCGTTCCTGCAAGACCTCGCTATCTTCCTTCACCGCCGATACGGCGTACCGGTGAAGGCGGCTGACTGGCCGGCCAATGCTTTGCCCGCGCATTTGCGCCCACGCATCGAGATTGTTGACAATGAAAGGAAATCACTCGGCACCGGGCGCGACCTCGCGCAACTCCAGCAGCGTCTGAAAGAAACGAAGCTGGCGGCGGTGGCCAAAGCCGACTCCGCCGACTGGACCCGCGCCGCTCAACGCTGGGAACAATTTGGTCTCACGGGCTGGACCTGCGACGATCTGCCCGAGCGCATCACCGTGAGCGAAGCTCAGGGACTGCCGGTGTATGCCTGGCCCGCCATCGAGTTTGCCGAAGGGGTCGTAAATGTGCGTCTCGCGCGCGGCCGCGACCTGGCGCGCGCCACCTCGCTGATCGGCGTGCAACGTCTCGTCGAGCTCGCGATCCAGAAGGATCTCGCCTGGCTGGAAAGGGACTTGCGCGCCTTGAGCCGCTTCGATGCGCTTTACGCACCCATCGGTGACAGCGGTGAGTTGCGAGAGACCGCGCTGGAACATCTGAAGCGATACCTCCTCCCGACGGAACCGCTGCCGGCGCTCACCCGCGCCCATTTTGAAACGGTCGTAGCGGCAGCGCGCCAGCGACTGCCCGGACTCGCGCCGCAATTCATGGATCGGCTCGGGCCGATTCTGCAATTACGCCAACAGGTGCAGCAACGCATCGGTGCGGTGGCGGCACCCGCACCCCCACGCTCCCAGACACTCGCGTCATTCGCCCAACTTGGTGCTCCCTCACGCAACCCGCAACCCGCAACCCGCCCCCATCCGCTGGCCGAGGAACTAGCCAGCCTGGCATCCGCCCGCTTCCTGGAGCGCATCTCATATGACCGGCTGACCCAATTACCGCGCTATCTCAAGGCGCTGCTCATCCGGGCCGAGCGCGCGGCCTTGAACCCCGCCAAAAGCCAGGAACGGCTCCGCCAACTCGCGCCCTACCAGGACGCGCTGAAGATACTCCAAGCCCAGCCAGCGAGTTCACCCGAAGCGCAGCGTCAACGCGAGGCCTTCCGGTGGATGGTGGAGGAGTTCAAGGTCTCCCTCTTCGCGCAGGAGCTTGGCACCGCGATGCCAGTGTCACCCAAGCGGCTCGATCAACAACTGGATCTTGCCCGACACGGGGCAACGGGAACTTGATAAAGCTGTAGGAGACGACGTAAGGAGTCTCTAATCAGCGCGTTCCGAGAAAGCACCGGTTTGGGCAGCAGGCCAAGAGGTTAGAGCCGACTGACGTCGGCTGCTACAATGACTTAAGAAGACTTTGTCACTGGCCCTGGGAGGAATCGGGGGCTGGCCCTGTAGTCACTCGCGCCCTGCGGAGAGGACAATAGACTTAATGGCCATCGCCTCTCCCAGCCGCGGCTGGGTGGCTGGTTCGATGGCCAGGCCGATGATGAGGTCCCGGTATTCGGGCGACGATGCAAGATTGAGGTGATACTTGTGGAACTTGCCATCGGAAGTCAGGTCCAGGCTGAGGCTCTTCTGGATGTCATATTGGTCCTTGTCGAGGCGTTTCCATAAGATCCGGGCGGTCGTGACCTGTCCGCTGCCGGCGATCTCGAGATCCGCAGACGGGGCGCTTTCGGCTCGCCAGCACTGGACAGCGCTTTCCAGGCGCGGCGGGTTCGCGCCGAACTTGATTCGCCATTCGCCATTTAATGGGAACCCTTGATCGGTGGCATTGCGCATCGTCCAATGCTGCCGGTCTTTGATAAAGCGCCAGGCGGGGGGCGTCTTGATGGCCAGGCCGTTGAACCGTTCGCGAATGTCGGCAAGTTTGCCGACCACGAAGTGGGTTTGGTGCTCATAAACGATATTGCAGTCGAAGTTCTCCGAGTGGATGGGGGCGACATATGCGGTTGAACCGTGTTTGGGGTCGTCGGATCGGGCATCGCCATGAATCCCGCCATGAAACTCGCCGCCATCGTCCTTAAACACGCCCAAGCCCCAGCCGCCATTATCCACCAGCGCAGCCCAGCGCTCGGTAGCCACAAAGCGGGTCCAGGGCCAGGGTTTCCTCCAGTCGTTCGTGACCTGGGTGAGTGCGTCCTGGGTGAAAGGTTTATTGCCCGTGTAGGACATCAAGCGCGAGAGGGTGGAGATCGTATAGACGGCTGGCAGCTCCTGTGAGCAAGGGCGGTAGGCGGACTTGTCCGAACGCTGATTCGTGCAACGGTAGCGCATGTGAATGACGGGGCCTTCCAGCGTCGTCCAGGTTTCAAAGATACAGTCGCCAGGGACGTTGTTGAGCGGCCACTGCATGGGAATACATTTGATGTAGAGCACCTTGCTGTCGTTTCGGTGCTCGATCACTTTCGATGGATTCATGTAGCAGTCGCCGGTCTGAATGGGATTCCAGCCCAAGCCCGCCCACATCGGGTTCGGCTTCTTGTCGCCGACTTCGAGGGGCCAGGGGCCAGAGTAATGAGACATCTGGATCTGCCGTCCCAGATCCGCGCTGTTGATGATGTTGCCGGGATGATCTTTGCTGGAAATGAAAGTCACCGCGCCCCCCAAGGCCAGGTCCATGCCGACACGGACCTCGCCGTCATCCAGGAAGGTCATCCTGGGCGGGGGCTGTTGGGCCTGCCCACAGAAGGTGCCGAGGGCGCAGAGGGCCACGGCAAGGCAAAGGCACAAGTGAAGTTCTGCTCTGATATTCCTGCGCGTCAGGTCAAGGCCCCCACGCCTTGCTTCCGTTTCTAAACGCTCGTTGCTTTTGCACCTGTTAATCATCCTGCGAAGCTTAGCAGGGCCAGGAGAACTACACCACAGCGGAGAATTCAGGAGAAATCTGATGACGGATTGTTGCATTTCGGCGCGGATTATTGCATTTGGGCTGGATTGGCTTCACCGGCTTGAGCACAATTGCACCTATATGGATACCTCAAACCCATTGCTTAGACGTGAAGGCGCTTTCTCCGCAGCCTGGGATCGCACTGATCCCAAGACTTTGCAGGGTTAGCAGACTGAACTTCTCCCACAGCAGCCAATGCTTTCTCTCACCAACGCTCAGGTCCGAGACCTGAAAGCCCAAGCCCAAAAGCTCAAGGCCTCTATGAAGGTCGGCAAAGAGGGCCTCAGCCCGCAATTCCTCGCCGCCCTTGACGAGGTGCTCAAGCACCATCCACTCGTTAAAGTGAAGTTTGACGAATTCAAAGAGCAGAAGAAAGAACTCGCTCCCCAGCTCGCTGAAAAGAGCGGCAGCCACCTGGTCACCCGGGTTGGCAATGTGGTGGTGCTTTATCGGCCAAAACCAATTGCGGCGCAGCAACCGGAGTAGTGCTTACCGAAAAGGACAAATGCTGAGAAACTGAACGCCGCGTGAGGGCACGCGGCCTACAATACTGAAATGCTGAAATCGGAATGGGCGGGTTTCAGCTTTTCAGTATTTCAGTATTTCAGCGTTTACCAATACCGATGTCCTACTCCATCGCCCCGGCCTTCTTACGGCGTTCTTTCAGCTCCTTCCAAGTGGTCAGGATTATCCCGCGTTCCTGGATGAGCTGCCTGACGGCCGGATCGGTCAGCGCCCGGGTGTCGGCCAAACGCGAGGCGCTGGAAGAAGTGATCAACGGGAAGTCCTCCGTCGGGATGGAGGCGTGAAATATAATTTCGGTCACGCCGGGCTTTAGCTCTTTGAGCAAGGCGATGAACTTCTCGGTCTTTTGTTCCGGCTTCCACACGTAGGAATCGGTGTGCAAATCATCAATGACTGGCAGCCCGGCGTTCCAGATCTTTGGGATCCAGGAGTGAAGCTTGCCGGACACCTCGGGATTCTCCTTTAACATGTAGGTGCCATGACCGCCGATGACGAGAATCGGGATGCTTCTTTCTATGCCGACTCGAGCGAACCGCTCGAAGTAATCGGGCCGGGCGAAAAGCGTTCCCATGTGTGAATCCAGATGGGTGATGGGAATGCCGAGTTGCTCGGCGCGATCCAGTTGGGCGCGGATTTCCGTCTCGACTTCATCCGGCGTCGCGTGCTCGGCCACTTGCTCCACGCTAGGCCACAGGCAACCCTCACCATCCACCAGGCCAGGAGCCTTGGGTTTGCCGGCCAGTGGCTGCCAGCGATAGAGGCTCCACTCGGAGGTATGGGTCAAATGCAGGCCGCTGTCCACGCCCGGGTGCTGCTTCAAGTATTTGGCGATCTCAGGCACCCACGGGCAGGGCATCATGACGCTCCACGACGTGGCTACGCCTTTTTCCACCGTCTCGATGCCGCCGAGATTGGATGAATGGGACATCCCCATGTCATCTATGTGCAGGATGATCACCACGTCATTTGCCTTCCAACCTAAACGCTCGGCAAAGGTCTTTTCCGCATGGAGGTTTGTCGTGAGCAGCATAGAGAGCAGGATGGGGACTAAAACAAATACCGCGCCGCGTGAGCGGGTCAAATCCGAAGCCCGAAGGTCGAAGGCCGAAAGAAGGCCGAAGCCCGAAGGCCGAAACAAATCCGAACCGCCCTTGGCGTTGGGTTTCGGTCTTCGGATTTCGGAACTCGGCCTTCGACCTTCGGATTTCAGAACTCGGCTCCGCCGGGCTGCGTTCTTTGCGTTCTTTGCACTGCAATAGTCGA
>CAIWJG010000500.1 GCA_903912925.1 uncultured Verrucomicrobia subdivision 3 bacterium
AAGAGCTTCGCGACCGGCTGAAATGACGACCGTCATCCTGCCTTCGGCAAGAGAGGATATTGCCGCTATGTGAGGGCGGTCTTGGACTGCCGCCGCGATCCAGCCTGGCTCCGGGACCGTTTCAAATAGCCACCTTATCCATTTTGCATTCAGGGGGCCCGTTGCCCCAAGGTCCGTGGGTCCCGTAGGCAGGGAGCGCGAAGATCGGAGAATGGAGAGGGAAGAGAGGAGAGCGGAGAGGGGGAGCATCACGCAGAGAGCAGAAGGAAGGAGCCTATGACATTTGAATATCTTGATTGCTGGCGAGAAGCCAGGGACCTGACAAAGCAAAAGGTCCGCTCCTTGACCTGCGTGATTGAGGACAACTATCCGGAGCTGGCAGTGGATGCCGTCGAACTCCGCAAGAAAGCAATCGGCACCGGGCAACTGGTAGGCGGCCTTATCCGCTCCACCGAATCCCGCAAAACCAAGCTGCTGGCCCTCCTCTCTCCGCTCTCCTCTCTTCCCTCTCCTTACTCCGATGAGCGACTCCGTCATCTCCGTCGAGAATCCCGGCAAACGCTGCCGCATCCGTCCCAGCAACAAGGCGGCATGCGCTACAAGGCGTTGCGCGACGTATTGGCGGACAGCACCAAGAGCGTCGGAAAACGCCTCTGGTCCATAATTTCAGCATTTCAGCATTTCAGAATTTCAGGGTTTCAGCTTTTCAGCGTTTCAGGATGTCCTCTGACCTCTGATCTCTGCTTTTCAGTTTGTCAGTATTTCAGCTTTTCAGCGTTTGATTCAGCGATTTCTGGTTTCTGCTTTCCCAATTGCTGCTTTCAGAGTGCCCTTCCCCCGGCAGGCAGGCGGGACGCGCTGCCCTACTTGGGAACATCCACCTGAACGTCTGCCCCGGCCAGCGGTAATCTGGTCCAGGACATCCCAGTTGACCTTTGGCAGCGGGGCGTGCTCGTAAACGTCCAGCAACTCACCAGCCGTCTCGCACGGCCGGGGCAGGTACCTCCGGATAACCCGCGTGAACGAGTCGCGCGAGTCCTCCTTCAGCGAGGCCAGCAGATCGTAAACATCATCTTCGATGGTGATTGTCTTGCTCATACACACGAATCATACACGGACGCTTAACCTCGCCCAAAGAAGATTTTTGTCCGGTTGTGAGGTTCGGCGGCCTTATAGTTGTAGTAGTGAACTGAAGATGACGGACAGCCAGACACTGCTTTCATTATACGCGCGGACGGCCTCCGAGTCCGCCTTCCGGGAACTGGTCCGGCTGCGGCAGGAGGGGGCGGAGCTGAAGAGGTTGCAAGGGCAAGACCGCCGCGAATCGGCCTTACGAATTGAAGGCCGGTCATTGGCGGGATCGCCTGGTCAACGGCCGCCTTCACGGGTGAGGATTTCGCGCATGGCCTGCACGTCGAGCTTGTCCTTCTCCCGCCACGAATCTTGCTTCAGGAGTATGAGGTCGGCGGGCGAAAGATAGGGGATGCGCACGCTGCCGGTCTCCAAGTAGCGCAAGCGCGGTCGGAAATCGTCGAGCGCTTTGCCGCCCATCCGCGTGAAGATGTCCAGGTCGAATTCCTCCATGACGCGAATCGAGCCTTCCTGGGCGGCGAAGTCTTCCGGCTTCAGTTCGCGTGCCCAGCCCTCACCCCAGCCGGCCAGGCAGTCCAGCAGCCGGCGCAAATTGTCGGGTCGATCGTGAACCAAGATGTCGGCATCGAGGGTCAGCCGTGGATAGCCATTGAAAATGACGGCCAAGCCCCCCACCACCGCGAAATCAACGCGATTAGTGGCGAGGGCGGCCAACAGCTTTTCGAAGCGGGAAATAGTCTCCCTCGGCTCGGGCGAAGGCTCCATGCGAATGTTTCTTGAGAAACGCGGCCAAGTCTTCCAGATGAGCGAGTCGGCGGGATGGCGTAGGCGGGCGCCCCACCATCTTGCGAATGGGCTGCTGCATTGGTTCCGCGCCGGTCTTCATTAACACAAATCTAACCGTCCCAGCGGCTTGAGGTCAACTTGCGATTCCAGGCGATTTCGGGCGGATGGTGGTCATAGATCAGACCGTGATTCCTATGAACCTGAAATTACTGCTAACTTGAAGGAAGCGCGTCCAGCACCACGATCGCGAAGGGCTCAAGGGTGATCCGCAGCGGCTTTCCGGCCTCGGCTCGGAGCGCCGGCTTGGAGGCATCCTCGGCCCAGGGACTTTTGAGCAGGTATTTCGTCTGACCGCCGATGGGCAATTCAAACGCCACCGCAACATCGAGCGTGAACTCGTGCGGTTGCACATCAGGGTTACGCAGCATCACGATGCCCTTGCGGGCGCTCCACGAGGCGTAGCCATAGACCTCCAGCTTGCCTGGGTCGCCGCCGATCCAGTGCGTATCCACGAGCACGTCGGTGTTGGCCCGGGACCACTTCGCGGCTTCAGCCAGCACGCGCCAGTCTTCCGGGGTGAGCTTGCCCGGTTGGATGTAAAGCTCCTGCAAACCGGTGCCGCTGCCGAAGAAGGCACGCACATCGTCCTTGAAACCGGCAGAGTTGAACGTCGGCTCGCCGGCCGTGCCCTGGCGCGAGTAGGCCACGCCCTGGGTCATCAGCGAGTTCAGCGGATACAAGGGGCCTTTGCGGACAATGTTCCGGTAAACCTCCTGGTCACGATACGTCAGCCACTGCTGCTGCAAGGTGCCTTTGCCGGCGTGGCCCATGTCGCCGCCCTGCCGCCAGACGGAGTCGGCATAACGCAGCCAGAACGGCGACGGCCACGAGCCGGTGGTGAGGTTGATGTAAAGGTTCGGGTCCTCCTGCCGCAGTTCCAGCATCAGCCGGCGCATGGCCTCGGTGTCCAGCACGTATTGCGCACCGCCGTTCGCCGCCATCCCGGCGGCAATGCCATCGAACTTGAAATGGTTCACGCCGTAATTGCGGATCATGCCCACGCAGGCGTCCCGAAAGGCGGCATAGTACTTCGGCCCGGCCAGCGAAAAGCCGGTGGGATTGGTCTCGTAGCCCTGTTCGCGGCCGAACTTGAGCCGCTGCTCCTTCGGTTCACCGTAGCCGCCGAAGGGTGAAAGCCACACGCCCAGGTGCGTGTTGTATTTCCGGCACAACTCCGCGAGGGGTCTGAAGCCATTGGGAAACCCGCTGTGAAAGCGCCAGAGCGTCTTAGGATCATCCCATCCGTCGTCGAACACCAGGCCGTCCATAATCACGCCGTGCGCCTGGATTAAGCGGTCGCCGCAGAGGCGGATGGCCTCGAGGCAGTTCGTTTCGTTCAGGGCGAACGGGGTCCAAGCGGTGTCATACCAGGAGTTGTAGTGCAGATATGGGCGGTAGGGATGGGCGCGCTCGCACTCCAGGTAATGCAGGAAAGCGCGACGCATCTGTCCGGCTGGGGCAACGCCGAGCACAAAGCTCTGCGTCAGGGTATCCCCGCGCCTCAATACAGCGTTGCGCGGAATCCGGCAAAGGACCGGGCCACCCCGGGTGGCGGTTTGGCCGGCGGCCGGATCTGGCGACGACGTCCGCACCTCATTCAAAGCATGAGGGTCTTCGCAGCCGAAGAAGAAGTCCCCCGCCACGACTGGGGAACCATCCACTCGGCCGATCGTCTGTGGGTCCGGAATGGTTTGGTTGAGCCAGACGATTTCCCGGATCACGCAGTCCTCGCCTGCGGCACTCACGTCGATCTCCTGCCGGAGGTAGTTCGCTCCGTCGTGCAACAGCGCGCGCCACACCACGCGCAAGCGCCCGTCTGCTGAGCGCAACGGCACTTCCGCCAACCGGCCGGGAATGCGTGCGGCCAGGCGCGCCGCTTTGGGGTCCGGCGCAAGGTCCCGCAGTCGCACAGGGCTGTCCCGGCGCAGAGCAGAGGCGGCGTAGCGATCGCCGTTCGTGAGCACAATCTCGAAGGCTTCGCCGCTAAGCGCGAGCTGTGTATGACGAAGCATGTCGCGGACAAACTCCGGCTTTAGCCCCGAGTCTTCCGCCCGCCAACTGACAAAGAGGGCCGCGTTGCTGACGATGATGCGCGAACCGTCACAGAAGATCCCAGCCGGGCCGGGATCGGCGGCTGGGTAAGCGGCCGGCGCTGCCTGCGCGACGACGGCCGTGGACGACAACGCCACTAATAGCGTCGCGACACGAAGGAAGCTCCCTATTAAACCACAGGTGTTTGTTTGCATTTCGGGCACCTGGAGAGCGGCTCCCCGCCTCCATCCACTGGAGATTAAGTTGACGTTCACAATCCGACGATCACGGCTCGGACACGCTGCCGTTGCTCATCATTCATTCAGATCGCCGGCGCGGCTGCGAACCAACGCGAGCAACGCCGCGTCCATCAGGCGGCCTTGGGCTGCTGCAGAAACGCGTGCGCTTCGGCCTTCAGAAGGCTCAGGATGGAATTGGCACGGACCAACGACTCCAACTCCGCTCGTTCCTCGGCATTGAGCACGCCCTCGGTGTTCTTACCGGCCAACTCGTCGTAGCGAGACTGCACTTCTGTATCGGCCTTCAGGCGCAGCAATGCGCCGGCCAACTCCGCGATTACTGCCAACACCGCAGGATAGACGACACCGAGCAACCCCTCACCCCAGCCCCTTCCGAAGGGGAGAGGGAGCATCCTCGGCAGCTTTGGGTGTAGTGTATGCTGCGGACTCCTCAGTAACTCCCGTCGCAAGGGCCGCAAGAGGCGCTCCAGGCTGTTCATATCGTTCGCATTCGCCACGGCCAGATTCTAAGCTAAACCGGACTAAAGACAAGCCTTGCGATCCACACTTCGGCCCGGCGTAGCCAGCAGAAGCGCCGCGACACGAAAGAAGCTCCTCATTAAACCCCGGCTGTTTGTTTGCATTTCGCGCCCTTTGATGATTACGTTTGTCGCTGTGCCTGTCGCAATCATAATTTGGCTCGTCAGGATGCAGAGTACGGCGTGCGGCCAACCTTCACAATCACCCCTGGAGTGCTGAGTGTATTCGGACGCGAACAAGGCTATTCCCTAACAGTAACGCGCGGTTTCGCTTTTATTTGGAGGGGGAATGCGTAATCTGACTGCGATGACAGCGAACGAATTCCTAAAAGAGCTGCAAGCTCATGCCGCCTCTTTTGCAAAGGCGGTCGCGACGAATGAGGGCGAGTGGATTATCAAGGGGTTTATTGACGTGTATCAGCGGATTTACACGATTTCGGTGGATACCAAGATCGTTTCGAAGGTGCTGGAGTTGCTGTTGTTTCCGATGTTCATGGAGTTCGGGAAGAAGCACGGGTTCAGGGTGGAGCTGTGTCCGCAGCAGAATTTTTATCCCGATCTGACTTTCATTCACGAGGGGTCAGGGCGGAAATTCGCTGTGGACATCAAGAGCACCTACCGTATCAGCACATCCGAGGTGAATGGGATGACGCTGGGGGCTTTTACTGGGTACTTCAGGAACCGTGAGAGCAGCAAGAACACCAAATACCCTTACGGTGAGTATGCGGGACACCTCGTTCTGGGTGTTATTTATTCAAAGTGTGACGATGTGGCTGACGAGCGAAAGCAGTTCTCGCTGGCGGATTTGTCCAAGATACCTTCTGTTATTAAAGACTTTCAGTTCTTCGCCCAACCGAAGTTCCGCATTGCGTCGTCGCGCCCTGGCAGTGGGAACACGAAGAACATAGGGTCGGCGACGAGCGTCGAGCAGTTGATTGCGGGGACTGGTTCCTTTGCGGAACTGGGTGAGCAGGTGTACGATGATTACTGGATGTACTATTTGACGCGTGATATGGCCGAGGCTCTGAAGGTAAAAAGACCTTACGCTAACTTGAAGGAATACGTGGAGTACAAGAAGCGGGGCATCGAGACGCTCGCGGCGCACGAGAAGGAAATCATGGCAAGGGCGGAGCAGGAGAAGCCCGTCAAAGAAGAGGAACCGGATTGAGCCTGCCTCCGCTAGTGCCGCCGCTGAAGTGCCAGGGCATCAAGACGAAACTGGTGGGTGAAATCCGCCGGATTGCGGCGAGGCAGGATTTTCAGAGATGGGTGGAGCCTTTTTGCGGGTCGTGTGTGGTCGCGCTGAACGTGCAACCTGAGCGGGCGCTGCTCTGCGACTCGAACGTGCATATCATCCGGATGTACCAAGACATCCAAGATGGGCGGGTGACTCCGGCCTTGGCGAGAGAGTTTCTCACCGCGCAGGGGGAAAAGCTGAGCGCCGGTGGCGAGCCGTATTATTATGAGGTGCGGGAGAGGTTTAACCGTGATCCCTGCTCGCTGGATTTTTTGTTTCTGAATCGCTCGTGCTTTAACGGGGTCATGAGGTTTAATCGTAAGGGGGGATTTAATGTGCCTTACTGCCACAAGCCGGAGCGGTTTGCCCAGGCGTATGTGACCAAAATCGCCAACCAGATTAGACGGATAGCCGAGGTTGTGGCGATGCGAGACTGGACTTTTGCGGCGACGGGCTTTCGGGAAACTCTGGCAGAGGTGGGGCTGGGGGATTTCGTTTACGCCGACCCGCCTTATGCCGGGCGGCACGTTGACTACTTCAACTCGTGGTCGGAAGCGGATGAGGATGACTTGGCGCGTTTGCTCAAGGGGCTGCCATGCGGGTTCATTTTGTCAACATGGCACAGCAATGAGTTTAGGACGAATGCAATGATCCCGAAGAACTGGACCTGCCCGGGAATCCACATGTTAACGCGAGAGCACTTCTACCACGTCGGTTCGTCCGAGGATTTGCGACACCCGATGATGGAAGCGCTGATTACGAATTTTGCGGTGGGTCAGGCTGCGCGGGAACCTGCAGAAGCTACGCAGCAGTTGGCGTTTTTTGAACGGGCGTAGGCTAAGGGGCGTCCGATTTACGAAAGATTTGACGATAAAAGGAGCGAATACGACCGCTAGCGTGGTGGGCACCGCTTGCAGATGGACATCTGAACCTTACCAGAATCCGAATTCTGACACCGTGGGCATTCCTCAGCCGGATGCCCAGCAATTCTCATTATGGAGGAGAAGGGGACGCCGGGTGAGGGCACCCGGCGGCGGGTTGCAGGGCCATAATGAGCAGGCCAAGTGCTATCGCACGTGGCAGGGCCGAATAACTTTTTGGGGCAGACGGAAGCTAAGGCCCGCTATTCTCTGGTACAGTCTCTTGCCCGTATCTGGTTGCAGCAGAACAGGATCCATAGAAGTTACTTGGAAGAATTGCTGCCGG
>CAIWJG010000501.1 GCA_903912925.1 uncultured Verrucomicrobia subdivision 3 bacterium
ATGCCCTCGACGCGGCCTTCTTGCACCGCCCGCACACGGGCCTGAATCTCAACATCCCAAGCTGCCTCCACATCCGCATCCGAACCCGGATCGTCCAAGTCAATCAGCAGCCGCGCCAAGGACAACCTCTGGTGTCGTGGGAGCTCAATCGCCTCACGGGCCACGTCTTCAAGCGGCATACTCATGGAGGAAGCTTACTCCTGTCGTGGCGAATGTCGAGCACCGGCTTTTGGCCAACGGCGCACCTATTGACTGCCAGCCCAACCGTGAAAGCTCCTCGCAGATAATGCGGTTGGCCTTTTGCTCGGCGGTTTCCCGGTGCAGTTCCCCGGAGTGGTTTTCCCCGAGCTTGCCCTCCATCAGCTCCAGCATCTTCTGTCGGAACGGCTCGCTGCCCAGGCACCAGCCGCGCCGCAGCGCCTTGATCTCTTCCTCGTCCGCCTCCTCCAGCCGGCGGGCCTCCATATGCCTCTCGAATTCCTGCCGCCCTGCCGGCGAGTCCTGCTGAATACCGTGCTCACCCCACAAGCGGTCAACCCGCACCCAGCCGGGCCGATGCTCCGGTGCCGCCAGATACCAGCCAAAGCTGCTCCACGGGTAGGCCAGCAGTCGCTCATCCGTGCCCAGCAGGTGCGCCCGCACTGGGTTGAGATGAACGTAATCGCACACCGTGCGCAGGTAGCCGTTGCCGCCATGCCCCAGACCCCAAGGCCAAACCCCTCGTTCTACTCCATTGCCCGGTCTTTTGACCCGTTCCGCTTTTGATCGCACACGCTTTTCCTCTTTTGAATGCTACACGACAGGCCAACATAAGATTGTGTCAACATAAGATTGTTGACTTCGGGCCACGCTCAGCTCAAAATCCTTTTCGTGAAAGCAGAACTGCGACCAGAACCCCAACCTGCTAGAAAAAGTGGGCTTACGGTAATTATCAAGCCAACGAACGAATGCAACCTCCTTTGCAAGTACTGCTACATCGAGCCCGACGCCGAGCCCGGTTTCATGACCTCAAGAACACTTTCGTCAGCGATGACCCAAGTTGTTGAAGTCGCTAACGGGCGAAGCGTGCACTTTATTTGGCACGGCGGCGAACCCCTGCTCGCTGGATTAACTTTTTTTGAGGAAGTTAACAAACACTCACAATTGTTTCGCGCTAAAGGACATTCCGTTTGCAATAGTATCCAGACAAACGGGACGCTGGTGACAGATCGCCTTCTGGATTTCATCGCGACACAAAGAGATTTTTCACTGAGCTTTAGTCTGGACGGCCCGCGTGATCTTAATGATCGTACAAGAATGTACAAAGATGGGCGGGGGTGCTTTGACGATGTGTTTAGCGGCATGCACAAAACACGTGACCTAGCGAAACATACAGCTGGATTTTATCCCGGCGGTGGAGTAATCGTCGTTGTCAATAAGCACAACATAAAACAGCTTCCTGGCATATACTGCTTCTTTCGAGCTCAGCGGATGGGCTTCAAGCTGATCCCTGTTATAATTTCGGGAAGCGCCGATAAATCCCTAGCGGTCTCACCGATCGAATTTGCGACTGCAATGAATTCGCTATTCGATACCTGGATTGATGATACAGAGTCAGTTGAGATCGACCCGTTCACAACAATGTTGGGAAATCTCCTAACGTCTGAACCAATAGGCTGTCATCACTCTGTCTCGTGTGCAGGCAACTTCGTAGCGATCGGTCCGCTCGGAGACGTCTACCCCTGCGGCCGCTTTGACGGAGTGCCGGAATATCATCTCGGCAACGTGAATGATTCCGGCGGACTGGCAGCCGCACTAAATTCAAGCTGCCACGAACGGTTACGCCACCGCACGGCCTCAACGGTTCCTGGATGTACCAAATGTGAATTCTCAGCTATCTGTCACGGCGGGTGCATGCATAATGCGGCGAATAGCGGCGACCTCATGGCGCGAGATCCCTTTTGTAGCGCCTACAAACTCATGTACGCACACATGAGGAAATACTTGCTCGGTGAACTCAAACGCGCAACATAGAAATCATGAATACGACTAACGAACCGACTGCTGATAATCAAACAGTAGAACTGCTAGGCATCAATGTGCATGCCGATAGAATAGCAAATCCGAAGATCCGTCAGATCATCGCGGAGCGAGTTGGGGAACGCTATCTCACCGGCAACTATACGGAGACCTACAAGGAACACCACCAGCAGTACAACAAGTACGACAGGTACGACAAGTACGACGAGTACTCCAAATACGACAAGCATGATCGATCAGCATGGGGCCTGTGGCGAGAGACGCCGCCGAGGGTCGAAGAAGCCCCCAAGTGCAACACACCTCAGTGACGCCCGCATCTGGCTCCACGGCAAATCAGCGTGGATCGAGAGCCAAGAGAGCAGTCGTGTTATATCACGACTGCCCCACCTGCCGCTAACCACTTCGGTGGCAGTTGCTAGTTCTTAGCACGAGCAACATTACCCGTGGCACCAGCAACCAGCTGACCGCAGCCCGCTTGTATATCCCTACCCGCACTAGGGACGATGTTTACTCGGAAACCTTGGCCTTGTAACACATCTCTGAATTTCTCCACTTGGGAAGTGGTCGGCTCCCGCAGTATTGTCGATGCAAATGGATTGAAGGGAATGAGAACGACTTCACAATCAAAACCTCGGAGCACTGAAGCAATGCTATCCGCATCTTTTGGGCTGCTGTTGAAATCGCCAACTAAGGGCACTTCGAATGTGATCCGATCCCCAGTTTTAGTCTGAAACTGTTGGCAGGCGTCGATTACCATCTGGAGCGGATAAACCTTAGTAAGTGGGATCATTTGGGCTCGTTTAACGTCTGGAGCCGCCCCAATCGTCACGGCTAGCGCGGGCCGTTTCCCAAGTGTGGACAAACGATTGATCCCCGGAACAACACCGGAAGTTGAAACGATAGCGCTGCCGCAACTTGGTATTGTCCCGTCGGCATTCAGTGCGTCGATAGCGCCAACTACGTTATCGAAGTTAAACATCGGCTCGCCCATCCCCATGAAGAGCAAATGCACTTTGCCTCCGTCGTTTCCATGCGTGCTGAGCAGAGTATGCACCTGCTGCTGGATTTCGATACAGCTCGCATCGCGTTTATATGGGAGCCCCGCTGTGGCGCAGTGAAGACACTTATTAACGCATCCTATCTGACAGGATAAGCAGAGGTTGACTCCAGGATGCAACGGAATCCACACTGCTTCGAGCAGCAAGTCATCTTCCAGCTTAAAGACGTGCTTTGTACTTCCGTCAGCAGATTGAGATATATGGATTGATTTCACGGTGGCACGTTGTGACGGACGCAGCTGGATAAGACCGGTGCTTCATGACTAAACCCGCGCTTTACTATCGGTTCCCGTGATTGCGGACATCATGGCCCGATGTAGTCATAAAGGGGTCAGTTAATGAGATTGTCATGTTCTCACCTTGTCCGCTTGTGCGGTCTGCATAAAGGAATGTCAAGTGCGACGTCATGCAATGCTCGATATGGCATTCTCATTAACTCCTTTATGGCGAAGGTTCACGCGGTCCAGCCTGCGGCGTTCAGCCCGGCGATCTGCCGGAAGTCCGTGTCGCGGCTGACGAGCGTGGCCCCGACGACCAGCGCCGTAGCGGCGAACCACAGGTCGTTCTCGTCCAAAGCGAGACCTTGCTTCTGCCGGGCCAGCTTCACGTTCGCGTAGTGGTCGCCGGCGGATTCCCGCATCGGCTCACACGGGATGCGGGCGAAAAGCACGACCGCCTTGGTTTCCAACTCCTGCCGCCGTTGGCCCGGGGCCAGTCTTCCCAGTCCATACAGGATTTCTCCACGGACCACCGGGCAGAGGACGACCGTGTCTGCCTCGCCCAAGCCGGCCAGACGCGCGTCCACC
>CAIWJG010000502.1 GCA_903912925.1 uncultured Verrucomicrobia subdivision 3 bacterium
CACGCGGCCTACAGGAGGGGTGCGCGCTGGTAGGCCGCGTGCCCTCACGCGGCGCACGGTTGGCGTTTCCATCGGAGGGTGAAATATCCGGGCTAGTGTCAAGGCCGCGATCAAGGGACCGCGTTCGTGACCCAGGCGAATTGGCCGCTCTTGACCTGCATGATGACCGCGCTCTTCACCGGGTCGCCGGAACCGGGCGTAAAGCGGATATCGCCGGTGACTCCGGGATAGCCAGCAATGGCGGCCATCGCATCCCGCACCGCCTGGCGCTCGGGCGCAGCCGCAGTCTTCAGGGCCTGGAACAAAAGCCCCATCGCATCGTAGGTGAGGGCCGCGACATCGTCCGGAGTCTTGCCGTACTTCTGCTGGTAGGCCGCAATGAATTCACGGGCCGTGGGGGTGGCAATGTCGGTCGCGTAGTGGTTGGCAAAATAGGAGCCTTCGACCGAGCCCTGGGACATCTTTACCAGTTCGGGGCTGCTCCAGGCATCGGAACCGATCAGGGTCTGAGTTATTCCCTGACGGCGCGCCTGCTGGGCGATCAGGCCGACGTCATTGTAGTAGGCCGGCAGGAAGATGACGTCTGGCTTGGCACTTTGGATCTTCGTTAACTGGGCGGAGAAGTCGCGGTCGCCGGTGGTGTAGGTTTCAAAGGCCACCACGCTGCCGCCTAGTTTCTCGAAGGTCTGGCGGAACAGCTCGGCCTGGCTTTTCGGGGCCTCGGAGGCCACGTCGTAGAGGACGGCCGCCCGCTTGGCCCCGAGCTGCCCGGTGATGAAGCCGGCCAGGACCCGCCCCTCGAAGGGGTCGGTGAAGCACGCGCGGAACACGTATTGCTTGGGCGCACCATTGGCGGTGTTCATCGTGGTTTTGGGGTTCGTGGACCACGGCGTAATCAGGAGGGTGCGGTTGGCCTCGGCAATCTCGGCGGCGGGAATCGCCCCCAGGCTGGCGTTCGGGCCGACGATCGCAATCACTTCGTCCTGGGTGATCAGCTTGTTGGCCACCGCGGCCGACTGGTCGGGCTTCGCCCCATTATCTTCCGTCACCAACTCAACCCGGTATTGCTTGCCCGCGATGGTGATGCCCCCGGCGCGGTTGAGCGCCGCGACCGCCAGTTCGGCAGCATTGCGGGAGGATGCGCCCACGGCCGGCATATCGCCCGTCAGCTCCACAATCGCGCCGATCTTGATGACTTGTTCCTTTGGGGCGCGCGCTCCGCACCCGACCAGCGCAATGGCTGCCGACAAGACCAGGAAGTTCAGGAACACGGAGAGCGGTTTCTTCATAGGGCTTTGCTGGCCGACGGAATCGGATTGGTCCATTCGAGTGTTATAAGACTGAAGTTTGCCCGTGCGACTGGGGCAATTCAATGCCAAAAGGTCAAAAGGCCGCGGCAAGTGCGCAGCTTAGATTTTTCCGAAACCACCACGCCGGGAATAGGACTAATGGGACTAATGGGACTAATGGGACTAATGGGACTCATGGGACTCATGGGACTCATGGGACTCATGGGACTCATGGGCTCAGCAGACCCCGAAGCGGACAAGAATGTCCGCGCTCCGATAATGTGAGTTGCGCCCCCGGCTTTGGGGGGATCAGGAAAGCGATTGCTTTCGACAATCGGATGGGGCAGAAATGACCCCGTGTTTCGCAGCGCCCGCTATCCACTTATCTTGCTCCTGATCGTCGCTGGCGTTGCCGCCGCTGAGGTCAACCCTGCTATCCTGGAGCTGAACAAGGCCGCGTTCTTTCACGGGCGCGAGTATTTTGTTCTGCGCAGCGGCCGGGCGCAGATGGTCGTGCAGGCGGATCGTGCGGACCTTGGGCCCGCCTTCACCTGGCTGCTGTTTGACGCGCAGGATGCGAAGCAGAGCGCCCGCAAGGAAAGCGCGTTCAACTTCGTGCCTAAAGAAGGCTTTGGCTCCAGCGCGCTCGAAGTGGTGCTCGGCGGCTATCCCTTCACGGCGCTGGGCCATCGCACCGATACTCGCTGGGTGGTGGAAGCTGGCATCCCGGCGGTGGAGGCTGTCTGGTGGGCGGGCGGGGTGCGGGTGACCGAGCGCATCAGCGCCCTGGCGGCCGAAGGAACCTTCCGTCGCACCGTGCAGTTGGAAGGCGCGCACCTGGCGGGCGAGGAGTTTGTGCGGTTGCGTTTGCACCTGCCGCCGAGCGGAGTGCAGCCGGAAGGCAATCTGCTGCTGCAAACAGGAGACCGGGCGCGGCTGGCTTTGGCGTTGGCAGACGCGACGCCAGTGACGGTTGACCCGACCAACGCCCTGCTGGAGATCGGCCCGGTGACACTCACGCCCCGGGCGAGCACGGTGGTTGAAACGCTGCTGCTGGTCCAGGTGCCGGCGGGCGACCGCGCCCAGTTCGTTGTCCAAGCCCGGGAACTTGCCAAATCAAGAATGGCCCCGACACTCAAGGAAACCGCAGGCTCCTGGGCAGCAGTATCATCCGTCTCGACCCGGGACCGCACGGTGCCGGAGCTATTCGACAAGGCCCGCTTCGGATTGGCGGGCATGATTAGCGCCGATGGCACGATGGACGCCGGCATCTTCGAATACGGTGGACAGTGGGTTCGGGACAGCTCCAATACCGCCCTCGGCGCGCTGCACGCCGGACAGTTCGAGGCGGCGCACAACGTTCTCCAACACATGCTCACCAAAATGATCACCCAGGACGGGGTGACCATGATCGGCGGGGGTTTCGATAAGCCCGACCTGGAACAGTTTGACCAGGCGGGGGAGCTGTTCCACTTGCTCCGCTGCTACCGGGATTGGACGGGCGATGATTCCCTGGTCCGCCAGCATCGCGAGCTGCTCCTCAAGGTGGTGGAGCGCCCGCTCCAGCCGCAGTTCCGCGACGACACGGGCATGGTCCACAACCGGCGCGAGTTCTGGGAGCGCACGTTCGAGGATGCCTACGAGCTGGCTTACCAGACCTATGTGATCCTCGCGCTGCGGGAAGCCGCGGAGCTGGCGCCGGCCCTGGGCGCGGAAGATCGTGTGGCGCGGTGGCAGCAGGAGGCCAACCGGATTCAGCAGGCGATGCTCACGCATCCCAACCGGGCATTGGTACACGACGGACGGCTCATCAAACGCCGCAATGTCACCGGTGCCGTGGCCGACGACACCGCCGGTTTCCCGGGCTTCTTCCCGGATGTGCCACTCAAGACCGAGCGCGCGCATCGGCTGATGCCGGACGCCTCGATGGCCTTGCCCATCGCGCTGGGCGTTGTGTCGGCCCGCTCCGAGTTGGCCCGCCGCACGCTCGACGACCTGGAGGGACTTTGGAACACGCGTTGGTCCGACGGCGGTTATGACCGCTACCACACCAGCGGCCAGCCCGACCAGCCGGGGCCTTGGCCGTTTGCGACCACGTTCATCCTGCGGGCCCAGCACGACGCCGGGAATTACGATCGCAGCCGCCGCGCGCTGGAGTGGCTCAACACCTGTCCGGGTGGCCGGGCTGGAGCGTGGTTCGAGGAGATTCCCTCCACCCGGATGCAGAGCCGATCCTGCGGACTGCTCCCGTGGACCTCTGGCGAGGTCGCGCTGTTCGTGGTGCGGCATTACCTGGGGGTGAACTTCGAGCACGGCGCACTGGCCCTCCGCCCGGCGCTGTATCCGGGCAGCCCGCCGGTCCAGGCGGACCTGCGCTACCGGCAGGGACGACTACACCTGGAGATCAGCGGCAGCGGCCTGATCAAGAGCGCGCGGGTCAACGGCAAGAAGGTCAAGCCCGGCAAGGATGGGGTTCTGCGTCTGCCGCCGGACTTTGCGGGTGGAGCGGTGGTGATCGAGGGGGCCAGATAGCCTTGGACGATGCGTGCTTTCAGTCGAATAGGAGGCACCGGCTGGCACGGGATTGGGGTAATGTCGAGTGTGCCAAAGACGTTTTCAGCAATTCTCATTATGGGACGGATGGGACGGATGGGACGGATGGGACGGATGGGACGGATGGGACGGATGGGACGGATGGGACGAATGGCGGATGATCCCATGAGGCCTCGGATACCTTGAAGGGTGGACACCAAACATCCCAGACCAGCCAAAATGAGAACTGCTGAGACGTTTTGGGTGGCAGCGTCAGTCCGACGGCCCCCAGGAATGCGCCAGTCGCTCTGGGGGACGTTCTGAGG
>CAIWJG010000503.1 GCA_903912925.1 uncultured Verrucomicrobia subdivision 3 bacterium
ACATTGGGGCATGGGTCCTTACGGTGCTCGTCGAACACTTCATAGATGTCAGCCTCCCGATCGGTGACGCTGATGACATGAGTATCAGGCATCCGCCGAGCGACATCCTTGCAGTCACGCAAGCTAAGAATCCAGGAAAAGGTTTTTTTCTCTTCAATGGGTATCCTGGATGCGGGGCGTTTATCCTCGGCTGATTTTAACTCACGAGCCTCGCACTCGGCACGTAATACCCCCAGTGGCAGGCCATCGGGGGTTACAACCAGGGTCGAGTGCAGATGCAATCCCGCGCTTTGAGCACCGGTCTGGTTAGTGCCAATGACTCCCAGTCCGGTGCAACTGCTCAGACTCGAATAATTGAGATCGGTTCCGTCCTGGAGGCACAGGACCGTCTTTTGGGCCATCATGCGCCGAATGGTCCGTTCGCGGTGAGGCTGAAGAATGTTGTCCATGGACACCGCGTCTTCGTCGGGATGATCTATGAAACGATAGTATCCCTTTGCTGCGGCCCACTTCCCTTCGGCCGCTCCGCAGAAGGAGCGATCCGGTAGTTTTGCCTGTGATGCGGCGCACGCCACCAGGCGGTCACTCAGCCGCTTGTCGCCTAACAACGCGCCGGCGAATTCCTTTTCGGCCCAGCTCTCTTCAGAGAGACCTTCCGCAATCTCCAAGCCACAGCAGCCACTATCCGCAGGGAGACCCATTTGTGAGCGAAAATCAGGTGCTAAAGGATAAAGGTAAATATCTTCCTCTACGGCCATCTTCCGGGCCCGCCCCATACCGCCTCGATTTCTCGTGCGGCCCACAAAGGCCCACTGAGCGGCCAGAAAGTCCCGGTCAAGAGAACTGCCGATTTCCGCATAGCTTTCCACAAGCCATGGCCGCACGCGATAGCGCCGTTCGAAATCGTCGGGGACGACGAGCATGACATGCCGCAACACGTGTGGCGCCAAATCATGACACTGTACCTGCGGGCGGATCAGGAAGCGACTCATGGCAATAACCCTATGGAGGTGAGTGTCACGAGTGCTGACGTTCCAACCAATCCATGTATCGCGGTCTTCAAGAATCAGCGCCACCGGACTGAACGCTATTCCCCCAAGAAGGCCATGGTCGGATTCTACCAGATACTGAAGCCGTATCTCTGAAAGTGGCCCTGGCCCTTGGGGATGCTCCTGAATCATCAGCGCATTCCAGAGAAGTTTCTGCTCGTCAGACACCACCAGCAGAAGCTTCAGGCCACCGACTTCACTTACCTTTCCTGGGATATCCCGCGGGGGTGGGACTGCTTCCGGACGGTGCTTCCGGCTCGACGGCGCAGAAATGTTATAGCGAGCCGGCAAAACAAGGTGCCCGTTACGTTCTAGTGCACGCAGAGCCTCAAGGCAACTATCTTTCTGAGGAAAACCGCGTGAATCATAGAGTCCATAGTGTTCACACAAAATTTTAGCAAGTCCAGTTCTATTAATATCTTTTTTACCGTCAAGTATAGAGCGGATATGCTCAATGGCTTCAGGACGAGTGAGTACAGTTTTTACTTGGTTATGGATCATCATATGATGATGCTATACCAAAATTTGCAAAATGTCTTGCTATATTTTCAGATACCGCACGTTCTTTTATTATCCCACCAAGGGAGATATCTGGAAGGCACACTGGTGAGATTAAAAATATATCACAGATATGTGGGGGAAGGGCAGTGCTACCCTGATCAGACTCCCTTCCTGAATCGGGAACTCATCTCCATCCATATAGAAGATCCCGCTCCCCTTGAGGACGATGTATAACTCCTCGTTGCGCAAAGAATCACGCCTGGCAACGGTTTCGTTGTGTTTGACAGGTGGCATCCCCCTGATAGTTCCCGGACACCTCGCTTGCTTCCACGACTCTTACTCTGCTACACTTACTCCCGCACTGAATGCATCCCAGGAGAAACCAT
>CAIWJG010000504.1 GCA_903912925.1 uncultured Verrucomicrobia subdivision 3 bacterium
CATTCTTCCTTCTTCCTTCTGCATTCCCCCTTAGGGTGAGGGGGAAGGCCGCGTTCTACTGAATAGTCACCCCAGTTCATTAGGGGAAACCGGGTGGAAAGGTTGGTAGGGATTGATTTTGTTAGCAAACGCCCTAATACTATAGACAAATGAGTATGGCCGACGCAGGTTTGAAAGATAGTTTGGTTCAAGCCGTGGAGGATGCCGAGGGTGTCCTCGGCGAGGGCGCATCGGAACGCCGATTGGGCAGTTTGGGCAAGCTTGAGGTGCCCGCCGAGGCGATTCGGGCGCTCCCGCTGGAGTTCGTAAAGCGGCATCGGATTCTCCCCATCGGCCTCTACAACGGCACGATTCGAGTCGCTACCGCCGATCCCGGCAACCAACGGGTGATCGAAGATATCCGGCTGCTGAGCGGTTTGGAGGTGCAGGAATTTGAAGCCCCGGCGGCTGAGATCCTTGAGAAAATGGCGGAGTGCTACCAGATGACGGTTGAGAAGATGATCGAGCATCTCCACCCGGAGCAGGCCGTCAGCACCGAGGGCCGGACCCTGCACGACATCGAGGTGATGGCGAACGAGCCGACGGTGATCAACCTGGTGAATGTGATCATTTCGACGGCGCTGCGGGAGCGGGCGAGTGATATCCATCTGGTGCCTTTCGAGCAGTCGCTGCAATTGCGCTACCGGATTGACGGGTTGTTGCAGGAGAAACCGCCGCCGCCCAAACAGCTTCATGCGGCGCTGGTCAGCCGCATCAAGATCATGGCGGATATGAATATCGCCGAACGGTACATGCCGCAGGACGGCCATATTCAAATCAACCATCGCGGCGTGCGGGTGGATATCCGGGTGGGCACCTTGCCGACGATCTACGGTGAAGGGATGGTGCTGCGGTTGCTGGAGAAGACCGCAAAGCTGCTGACGGTGGAGGAACTGGGCCTGGATCCGGCACGCTCCACGTTACTGTCGAGACTGGTGGAAAAGCCGCATGGGCTGTTTCTAACGACGGGCCCGACCGGCAGCGGCAAGACCACTACGCTCTATGCCATCCTCCAGCGCATTTACACGCCGGAAAAGAAGATCGTGACCATTGAGGACCCAGTCGAATACGAGCTGCCGGGCGTGGCGCAAATCCCGGTGCGACCCAGCCGGAATTTCTCTTTTGCCAACGGGCTGCGTTCCATACTGCGCCAGGACCCCGACGTGGTGATGGTGGGGGAAATCCGGGATTCGGAAACGGCGGAGATCGCGATCCGGGCGGCGCTGACGGGGCATCAGGTGTTCAGCACGCTGCATACGAACGATTCGACCGGGGCGGTGACGCGGCTGCTGGATATGGGGGTGGAGGCTTACCTCATTTCCTCGTCGCTGGAGGGCGTGCTGGCGCAACGGCTGGTGCGCAGGATTTGTACCCAGTGCCGCGTGGAATCCCCACTCTCCTCGGCATTGCGCGATCGAATGGAGTTGCTGGGAGCGCGCAAGATCGAAGGGGTGTTTTACCGCGGGGCGGGTTGTGAGGAATGCCGCGGAAACGGTTATCGTGGCCGGATCGGCATCTTCGAGCTGCTGCCCATCGGCACCGAGCTTCGGGAAATGATTCTCCAAAAGCAGTCCAGTGCGAAACTCAAGGCCGCCGCGCAGCGCACGATGATCACCATGCACCAGGACGCCTTGCAAAAGGCCGCGGCTGGAGTCACTTCGATTGAGGAAATCCTCCGCGTTTCTTCGGGAGACCTGCTGGGATGAGCGTGTTTCGTTACGAGGCAATCGAGACGAGCGGTGCTCCGGTGCAGGGGGTGATCGAGGCGGACGATCGTAAAGCCGCCCTCCAGCTTCTGGGTGGGCGCGGGCTGTTCCCGTCCACCCTCGAACGGGGGGAAGGGGCCGGAGGGGCGGGGAGCGGGGGGGGACCAGAACATCCAACATCCAACATTGAACGCCGAACATCCAATGGGGAAGGGGCCGGAGGGGCGTGGGGCGTGGGGGAACCGGGGGCCGCCGCTCCCACGGCCGCGGTTGACCGGTCTTCGAGCCAGGAGCAGCATTTCGGGAAACGCATCCGCCGAAAGGAGATCACCGCATTTACTCGCGAGATGAGCGCACTGCTCAGCGCGGCCATTCCCATCCCGCAAGCCTTGAACGGCTTGGGCGAGCAAGAGGAGAATCCAGCCTTGCGGGAGGTGGTGCTCAAAATTGCGGACGCGGTTCGGAAAGGGGCGTCGCTCTCCGCCGCCCTGGATGAGCATCCCAAACTGTTCAGCAAGCTTTACGTCAGCATGGTGCGCGTGGGTGAAGAGGCCGGCGCTCTCCAACAAGTCATGGCCGACCTGGCGAACCTGCTCGAACATGAGGACGAGGTGCGGGGCGAGGTGGTGGCGGCGGTGGCCTATCCGGTCTTCGTGCTGGCCTTCGGCTTCTTTACGGTGACGGTGCTGCTGACGGTGGTATTGCCCCGAGTCATGGGCATGCTGCAGGACATGCTTCCCATTCTTCCCTTGCCGACGTTGATCCTGCTGAAAGTAAGCGGTTTCCTCCACCGCTATTGGATCTGGGTCCTCCTCGGGTTAGCCGGAGCGGTCACCGGCGTGTGGCGGTATGTTCATTTGCCCCAAGGCGCGGATGCGTGGGACAAGATGAAGTTGCGGCTGCCGTTGGTCGGGGGGGTCTTCCGCGCGGCTGCCTTGAGCCGGTTTGCCCGCACGCTAGGCACGCTGGTCAAAAGCGGAGTCTCATTGCTGCCCTCGCTCAAAATTGTCGAGAGCACCATCGGCAACCGCATTTTGGCGCAGCAGATTTCCCGGGTGGCCGAAGAGACCCGCGGCGGCGATTCGCTGGCCGCCCCGCTGCGCAAATTAGGGATCTTCCCCGGAACGGCGGTGCAGATGATTGATGTCGGCGAGGAAACCGGCCGGTTGGATGAAATGCTGCTCAAGGTGGCCGAAACCGAGGAACGCCACATGCGAGCGCAAACCAAGATGTTGATTTCCCTGCTGGCGCCGATTCTGATCTTAGTAGTTGGCGCGGTGGTCGGGTTCATGGTGATTGCATTATTACTGCCCATCTTCAAGATGAGCCGAGCGATTCATTGAGTGGCGGTGGGGCGGTGGGGCGGTGTAGTGACAGGGCCATAATGAGAATTGCTGCCTGGGTAAACAGGTTGCATCCTGAGTTTGTTACGTTGTTACATCAGACGGGAAAGTCGTGATTGTTATGAAAAGACGTTCGCTGCAAAAACGGCCAGAGGGGTTTACTCTCCTCGAAATCATGGTGGTGGTCATCATCATCGGTGTCCTCGCCGCCACGATCATCCCCCAGTTCATGGGCACCACGCACGACGCCAAGGTCAGCGCCGCCAAGAGCGATGTTGCCCAGCTCGAATCTGCCATGGAACGGTTCAACCTTCACATGGACCGTTACCCGACGATGGACGAAGGGCTGAAAGTGCTGCTGGAAACGCCCACGGGCGAAGACAAGAAATGGCGCGGCCCTTACATTAAGGTGCTGCGCCCCGACCCGTGGGGAAACCCATACCAGTTTCGGGTTCCCGGGATGCATCACTCCTCGACCTTCGACGTGTGGTCGAGGGGCGCCGATGGCCAGGATGGCGGCGAGGGCCCCGGCGCGGATATCGGCAATTGGTAGCTGAACCGGGGATTATTGGATGAGCCATCGAGCCGCTCAGCAACTACTGCCAAGACCGCGGGATAGACGACACGGAGCAACCCCTCACCCCGGCCCTCTGAACCTCGGAAACATCCAACATCCAACATTGAACGCCCAACATCCAATCCCAAGGGGAGAGGGAGAAGCCTCGGCAGCTTTGGGTGTAGTGTATGCTGCGGACTCCGCAGTAAATCGTAAATCTCCCAATCTCTCCGCCTTCACCCTGATCGAGCTGATGGTGGTGATTGTCCTCATTGGCGTCATGGCGGCCATGATCCTGCCGGAGATGCGAGGGACTTACGAGGATGCGCTGCTGCGGTCCACCAGTCGGGAATTGATCAGTGTGTGCGGTTTGGCGGCCAGCCACGCAGTCAGCGTCAATCAGGCCCACCAACTTCTGCTCGACCAGAAGACGGGCCGTTACTCGATCCAAAGGCGCGCGTCGGATCGCGCGCTGGAAGGCCGTTTTGTGTCAGCCCGTGAGGTCCCCGGAGGCGAAGGAGAATTGGACAGCCGCATTGTCATCGAAATCCATACCGCCAGCGACGATAGGACCGAAGCTGCGCAGCAGGGACCATCTCCGGTTCCGGTCGGGAGCGCCCGAGCGGAGCAGCGGAATGACGCCATTACGTTTTACCCGGACGGAACTGCTGACGCGAGCGAGATAGTGCTGCGGGACCGGGATGGGTTCCGCCTGGCCCTCCGAATCAACCCGGTAACGGCTCGAGTCCGGATTATCGAACTGGCGCGCGAATGAATGCCCCTTGCCGCAACTCGGGGTTCTCCCTGGTGGAAGTGATGTGCGCCATCCTGATCCTCGGCATCGCACTGGCCGGCCTGACCCAGGGAGTTACAACGGCCCTGACTTCGAGCAAAGAATCCGAGTTGCAAACCACCGCCACCCTCGTTGCTGCGGGCCGGGTCGAGACCCTCCGCGCCGAAGGAAACTTAAGCGACGGAGCTACCGAGGGTGAATGCGGGGAAGGGCTCTCGCTCTACCGCTGGAAACAGTCCATCACCAGGGCCGGGATTGACGGCCTGCACGAGGTGGACGTCGTGGTGCAGAATGCGAAGACAGGGCAGTCCATTTACGAGCTACGGACGCTGTTATTCCAGCCGCCAGATGAACCTGCCAGGGGCGGATCGAGACGCTCAAATGAACCCGGCTCTCGCAGAAGGGAGGGAAGGTGAAGTTGCAATTCCTCCAGCCAAGATTGCTCGGGGTCTCCAGCGTAATGCGTCTGCGAAATCCGAAGGCCGAAACCCGAAACCCGAAGGAAATCCGAAGACCGAAATCCGAAGAAGCCGAACAGTTTGGCAGACCTTGGCACTGTGGGCCGATCGGCTCCTCGACGGTCGAAAGCGTTGGTGATTTCGGATTTCGGTCTTCGGATTTCCTTCGGGTTTCGGGTTTCGGCCTTCGGGTTTCCCGCGCCGCGTGCTCACAATTTGAGGATGCGGTAGCACTCGGGCCAGCATCCACATCGCGCGGGGCCTTCACCCTCATCGAGGTCGTCATCAGCGCCGCACTGATGGCGCTGATCGTGGTCAGCGCGTACCTGTGCCTGAACGCGGCGGTATCCAGCCAGAAGATGATCGAACCGCGCGCGACGGTGTTCCAGAATGCGCGGGTGGCCCTGGCCCTGATGGCGGCGGACTTGCGTTGTGCCTGCCCGCTCTCGAAGGATTCCGCATTCCTCGGCATGCACCGCATGATCGGAACAATGGAGGCCGATAACCTGGACTTCGCCACCCACAACTACACCCCGCGCCGTCCTCGCGAGGGGGATTACTGCCAAGTCAGTCTCTACCTCGACAAGGACCCTGAGTCGGGACAGTTTGCCCTCTATCGGCGTCGAAACCCTGCGCTCGCGCTGGCCCCCCTCTCCGGCGGCAACCGCGAGGAAATCGCCCAGGGACTCCTCGGCCTCCGATTCGATTACTACGATGGGTCGGATTGGCACGAAAACTGGGGAGAGATAGACCGACGCAGCAAAGCGCAGAATTCGCGGCGCGAACGCTCCAATCTTGCCGGGATGCCCCAAGCGGTACGGATCACACTTTGGTTCGATTCGAATCCAAAGACAAAGCCAGCGGCCACGTCGGGCATTGCCGTAGTCGGCTCCGCGACGAGAGAGCCCGCCACCGCACCGCCGTTTGTTTTCCAGACCGTGGCCCGGCTGAACCTCGCCACCGCTTCGGAAAAGATTGCTGAAAGCAGTTCGGATACTGGCGGACAAAGCGCTCCGCAGGGGGATACTGGAGGAAGCAATCAATGATGCTGCGTTTTTCATGGCCTGCCACAGCTTGCGTTCCGGGGCCTTCTGGCGAGCGCATCTCTTGCAGACCCAGTCGTCGGCGGGGCTCCATCCTGGTTGGCTTGCTTTGGTGTCTGGCGTTGCTGTCAGTCGTGGTGATTGGGGTGTTGCACACGGCGCGGATGGACTTGCTCGTCGTCAAGAACTACGGCGACCGCATTCAAGCGCATTACCTGGCGGTTGCTGGAATTGAAAAAGCCAAGGCGCTTCTCTACCAGGACATCCGGGAACGCAGCCGCAGCGGCCGGCACCACAGCGGACAGCTTTACGACGCCCCGGAGCATTTCCGCGATGTGGCTTTTGGACGCGGGCAATTCCGCGTATTCCGCCACGGACGCGAAGAGGAGGGGGGAGGGCTGCAATACGGAATCAGCGATGAGGAAAGCCGGCTCAATGTCAACGTGGCTTCGGCGGAGGAACTCGGGAAGCTCTATGGGATGACGCCGGACGTTGTGAAAGCGGTCCTGGAGTGGCGGCGTGCGGATAACACGAGTGGATCGGGCGGGGCCGATTTGGAATACTACGCTCGCCTCCAGCCTCCTTCCCAGCCAAGAAATGGTCCGCTTCAGACCGTGCGCGAGATCCTCATGGTCCGCGGGGTTTCCCGGGAACTCCTGCTGGGTTCGGACGCCCACCGGAATAGGCTGTCAGCGATCAAGGGCGATGATCGAGAGGCAAGTTCGCTCAGCAATTGGGATGCGGGATGGGCCGGGCTGCTGACGGTGGATTCCTCGGTCAAAGACACCACGGCCTCCGGGGGCGACCGGGTCAATATACAGTCGGCGGACGAGCATTCCCTAACGGGAATCCGGGGCATAACGTCGGACATTGCCCGGGCGATTGTCGCCTATCGCGGCCAGAACCAATTCAAGACTGTTGCGGATCTCCTGGACGTGACAGCGGCGCAGAATCAAAATCAGCTTGGCCAAAGGTCCAGGGAAGGTGCAACCGGCCAGAACCAGTCAGCCCCGCCTCCTAATGCGCAATCGCCGAATAGCTTGCCTTCTGCCCCCACAGGGCCCAAGGTCATCAGCGAGGAACTGCTGATGGAGATTGCCGATGATCTAACGGTGCAGACTGAGGCCGGTTTGGCCGGGGTGGTCAACATTAACACGGCGAGCATCGAGGTCCTGGCGTGCCTGCCAGGCGTGAGCCGGGACCTGTCCCAGGCGATTATCTCGTATCGCACATCCAGCGGGTTCTTTCCCAACACGGCTTGCCTGCTAAAGGTGCCGGGCATGACGCGGGACATTTTCAAACAGGTCGCCGCACGGGTAAGCGCTCGTTCGGAGACCTTCCGTATCCTCAGCGAGGGTAAAGTGACTCGGACCGGCACGCGGCAGCGCATTCAGGAGATTGTCCGTCTCGGTCTGAATGAATTCACTACTCTCTCCTATCGGGAGGACGACCTGTGAGCACAAGCCATTTCATGGATCCGCCGTGTGTATTTCTCGAGATCGGGCAGAGCTCCCTCAAAGTGCTCAAGGGCGAAGAGGGGCTGGAATTGGCGCTCGAGCGTACGCCCAGCGGCGGGCTGACCAAGGCATGCCGGGAGCGACTGATTGCCCGACTGCAAGGCTTTCTGAAGAAAGAAGTCTGGCAGCCTCGCTTCCGGGCCTACTGTGCGATCGGAGCCCGGGGTGTCTCCTTGCGGCGACTGACTCTTCCGGTCACACCGAAGGAGAGCCTCAAGAGGATCCTTGCGTTGCAAGTCGAAAGCGAATTCCCGCTCCCGCCCGACGCTCTGGCCTGGGGCTACCGCCAAATTGACAGCGCGGACACTCCAAGCCACAGCTCCGGTGCAAAGCAGCGACTACTGGTGGTCGCCGTTAAGAAAGAGATCATTGCAGAGTATGGGGAAATCCTTTCTGAATGTGGAGTGGTCCCTGTGTTCACGGTTGCGGCCCTGGCGCGACGTTACGTGTGGCAGCACCTGCCACTCTCCTGTGCGCTGCTGGATGTCGGTCGAAATACTGCCGAGCTGATCCCCTTCGAAAACGGTGTGCCCCTGGTCGTGCGCGTCCTCCCGTGGGGAGGGGAGAGCGTGACCCGAGCGATCGCCGACCAGCTCGGGATTAGCCGTGACGAGGCGGAGCAACTGAAAACAGGACTGGCGCAGGATGCCTCGGGCAATGGCGGGTCTGGGCCGCGAGTCCAAGCAGCAATAGATGCCGCGTTGGACTCTTTGGTCGGTGCCATCAACGGCCACTGGACCGGCCAGAACATCTATCTGAGTGGTTGGGGGGCGCAGCTCAAAAACTTCGTGCCCGGGTTGGCGCGGCGGTTGGGAAACGGCACGCAATGCGAGCTGCTGAATCTGGCCCCGGGCGAAGGGCGGTCCGCCGCCATCCTCGGCCTTCGGACCGCGACGGCGAACGGCAAGGAGTCTCCCTTGGTAACTCTCCAGTCTAACCCATCCGATGGGAGCGTCGCCCTTGCGCGCCCGGCTCCTTGGAAATGGGCCGCCCTGGCGCTGGGGCTGGCGATCCTCGCAGCGACTCTGCCGTACTTGGAAGCTCCCTGGCTCAAGGGGCGGCTGGCGCGAAGGCTCCAGGCGATCCAGGCCGACCGCGGCCGGCTGGTAGCAATTGATCGCGATCTGGACTTTCTCCGCTACCTCAAGCAAGACCAGCCGCCCTATCTGGATGCGCTGTTCCTCCTGGCAAAAGCGGCGCCTCCTGGGACAAAGTTCGATTCTATCTCAATGAACCGTCGCGGAGACCTTTCTTTGCGCGGCTCCATGCGAGACGGCCAGCAAGTCGTTGCCTTTAGATCGAAGCTCATAGACTCCGGGTTCTTCTCCAGCGTCGCCGTCGAGGAACAGACCCCCACGCCCGACCGCCAGAAGGTGGCGGTGCGAATCGCCGCGCAATGGAAGCCCGCCAACGACCGGCAGTCGCTCTCGATTGGGCCGACCGCTGAGGAGATCGAAAAGGCGAAGAACCGTCCGAAAGACCCGCCGCCCGGCGCATTTCCGCCGATGGATATGGGTCCCCCGGGCGGGATGCCGATGATGCCCTCCAGACCCGGCGGTGGTATGATGCCTGGCACGGGGAGACGGATGTCCGCACCAGGGAGTCCAATGATGCCGTCCGCCCCGGGCGGTCCAATGGTCCCGTCCGCTCCGGAGAGTCCAAGGATGCCTTCTCCGCCGCCTGCGGCACAGCCCTGATCACATGCGCACGCTGACCCATCACGAAAGACGCACCGTCCGCTTCGGCGCGGCGGTGATCGTCATCTACTTGCTGCTGTTCGGCGGATTCCAAGCTTGGAAGTATCTCGCCAAGTGTCGAGCCGACTACGCGCAACTGGTGAGTCAGGCAGATCGTTTGAAACAGGAAGTCCTGCTCTACGACGACCGGGCGCTGGTTGTGAAGAAGCTGATGGAGAGCCTGCATCTGGATCCCGCGAATCTTTCGCGCACCTCGGTTGTTGCGCAGGCCAGCGCGGCCATCCAGAAGGCGGCCATGAGTGGCGGGGTCCAGGTCGGCCCCATCCGCGAGTCTCCCGCGCGCCCGTCGAGCAAGGAATTGGCCTCGGTGCAGTTGGAGGGCACAGGCCCCGTCCCGGCGGTTATGGGGTTGCTAAACCGATTGGAGGGAATCGGTTTTCCACTGATAATTGATTCGGTTCAACTGACGCCTGACATGAGGCCGGGCCAGCTCAAAGTGAACCTGACCATTTTGATCCTGGATTTCGACTACTGGACCAAAGAGGGGGCACCGCATGCTTGAGCGTTCGCTACCGGTCTTGCGAGTCATCTGCGTAGCACTGGCTGCGCTTCTCCTGTTTCAGGTCGGGCGTCTCGTCGTCGGGAGAAATCCGTTGGGGCATTTGAACATCCCCGCAGTGCCGACGTTGCCGCCGGACACCAACGCGCCCGCGGGTGGGACGGGACCGATTTCTCTCGCGGCTCTGGGCTCGGGGAAAACCGCCACGAATACGGCCCAGCCTGGCGTCCAGATCGCCGGCGTGGCAACGAATGCTCCTTCCGGCCGCGACTCCGGAAAGACAGGATCCAATGCCCCACCTTTCTTGTTGGTGTACAAAGGAACAAACCCTCCGTCGCCAATCGCCGCGATAAAAAGCACTACGAACTCCACCGAGCTGCGTTCCGGCACAAATGAAACCAAATCCGTCGCCCGCGCGGATTCAGCCCGAACCAATCTGCCCACCACGCAACACGCACCACGCACCACGCAACACAGCGGCCTGCCTCCGGAAATGGCAGCGATGGGCATGGGGCCATCCGGACGCCCGGGAGCAACCTCAGCGCCCGAACTCGCCCTTCCGATCAGGGCCCGCGTCTATGGAATCACCGACAGCGAAATCCTTGGACCAATCATGCGGCCGATGCCGATGGCGTTGCTGGGTATCGCCGGCAACGTAGCGTTTCTGCGGGCCTCCAACGGCCAAACCGGGCTTGTCAAGGAAGGCGACAGCCTCGGCGGGCTCAAACTCCTCCGGATTGGCACTAATCGAGTTTTAGTGGAAGACGACGGTCAGAAGAAGGAACTCACGCTCTTTTCCGGCTACGGCGGTGAGTCACTCCTGCCCAAACAAAAGGAAACCTCCCAATGAAAGCACTCTTATGTCCGATCTGCTTGCTGCTCGCTGGCCTCCTGGCGACGCCTGCTCCGGCGCAAAGCACACAGCCAGGCGCGGAGAACAAAACCACTGCTGAAAACGTTACGATCACCGCACCCGCCGCGACCAACACTGCGCCTGCGGTCAAACCGGACGCCGCCGCCCCGTCATCCACTCCGTCCGTCACTAACGAAGCTCCCGCGCTGCCCGCCCTCGACAAGGGCGCTGCCGGGACCAACGCAGACAGCCAATCGAAGACCAACAAAACTGCGGGCACCGACGATATCCAGGTCAGCTTCCAGGGCGCAAACATTGACATGATCGTGCAGTGGCTGGCGCAAACGACTGGGAAGAGCGTGGTCAAGAATTCGCAAGTCCAATGTCAACTAACTATCATGAGCTCGAAGAAGGTCAGCACGCGAGAGGCCATTAATCTCGTCTATCGCGCCCTGGCGTTGGAAGGATTCACCGCGGTTGAGTCCAGCAACTCGATCCTCATCACGCCCGAAGGCAAAGAGCCCCGGATGAATCCCGAGTTGCTGGAGACCTCCCGGAAGGATATTCCCGAAGGCCGGCAGCGCCTGTACAAAATCTTTTCCCTTTCGCACATCCAGGCTGGGGAGCTTCGGGAAAAAGTCCGCGGCGTTCTTTCGGATAAAGGGACGATTGATACCGACGAGCGGGCCAACCAGCTTATCGTGACCGATTACAACGACAACGTGCGGCTGCTTTCCGACCTCATCAAAGAGTTCGATGTGCCCGCCTCCGGCCTGATAATCGAGATCCGTCCCTTGAAACACGCCGACGCCGACGAGCTGGCGAATCTGCTCGGCCTCATTCTGAACGCGCAAGCCGGCGGCGCAGCGGCGCCTTCAAGACCCTCGCGCCCATCGAGCAGCGGCCCATCGTTTCCGCCGGGAATGAGTCCCATGCCGGGCGGCCCCTCTTCCCCAGGTGGCTCTTCCTTCCCGGGCGGGGGCAGTTCTTCCGGTGGCGACAGCAGCCCGCCACCCTCCAGTGGCGCATCCCAAGGCGGCAGCGGTCAGCAGGTTAAGCTTTGGCCTGACAAATCGTCCAACCGCCTGATCATCTCCGCCCCGAAATCCAAGCTGCCGGAGGTCCTGCGCCTGATCGGGATTCTGGACACCGAGAAACCTGAAGACGTCGCCCTGCGGGTAATTCCATTGAAGAATGTGAACGCCGCCGACCTCGCGAAGGAACTGGGGCCCCTTTACCAGAAGACTGGCGGCCGATCGCCCAGGGAAACAGTCGAGGTGGCCGCCAACGACCGTTCCAACGCCTTGATCGTGCTCTCGAGTGAAACGAACTTCAAAGCCATCGAGAAGCTCGTGACTGCGCTGGATACGGAGGACGCGATGGAGAAGACCGCACGCACCTTCCTGCTCAAAAACGCCGATGCGCAGGACGTGGCCAAACAGTTGCAGGATCTCAACAAAGACCAGGATACCTCGTCCCGCTATCCCTACTTCTTCTCATCCTCCTCCTCCGGCTCCTCCGCCAAGGGACCGAAGAAGATGAGCGTGGTGGCCGACCGCCGCCGCAACTGCGTCATCGTCCAGGCCCCGCCCGCGCAGATGGAAGGTATCGAGAACATGATCAAGGAACTTGACGAGCCAGTTAGTGACAACGGCCTGGCCCCCAGGATTTACTCGCTCAAATACGTCAGCGCAGTGGATATCGAAGACGTGCTCAACGAGCTGTTTCTGAAGAAAACCCAGCAGCGATCCTACTGGGATTACTATGAGAACACGGAGGCGCAGGCCGACCGCGACGTGGGCCGGCTTTATGGCAAAGTCCGCATCACCAGCGAGTCTTACGCCAACGCCATCATCGTCACCTCCAACTCCAAAGAAAACCTCGCAGTGGTGGAAGACGTCCTCAAACAACTGGATCAGCCGTCGGAAGCAGGCGAAAGCACGCTGCGAATCACCCTCAAGTTCGCCAAGGCATTCACGGTGGCTAACAGCATCAACATTCTGTTCGCCAAGAACGGGTCGCCACCTCTGCGCGCCGTCAATCAGCAGCAACCACAGCAGCCCCAGACGACTCCGCAAAGGCCAGTAAGCACCACTAGCCAGCCCGCCTTCGAGCTGGAGCGGGCCAGCAAAGAAGACGGCTACTACCCCTGGCTCAATAGCCAGCCGGACAACCCGCGCACTGCCGACGGTCGCACGGCCGCCCGAAGCGTGAGCGACCTGGTCGGCCGGGTGCGCGCGGTCGCCGATGAGCGCGGCAATGCCTTGCTCATCTCCGCTAATGTTCACTTCTTCCCCCAGGTCCTCAAGCTGATCGAGGATCTCGATGCCCCCAGCGACCAGGTATTAATTGACGCGCGGCTCATTGAAGTCGCCAGCGACTTCCTGGACAAGCTCGGGGTCCGCTGGTCGCCCGACGGCAGCCAGGTGTACTCTGCCGAAGACTTTGAAAACTCCCTCCTCGCGCAGACAACGACCCGCTACATGCAGGGCTTTGGCGGTAAGACCGGCGTGAACTCCCCGAACGCCGACGCCATCGCCCAAACGCTGACCAGTCTCCGGTCGGGCGTGTTTGCCGGCACCGTCAGCATGGACTTCCTCATTCAGTTCCTGCACAAAACCACCAACGCCCGGATCCTGGCCGAGCCGCAGATCAATATCCGGGATAATGAAACCGGCCGGCTCTTTGTTGGGCAACAAATCCCGATTCTCACCGCCAGCCAGAACAGCGGCTCCATTGGGCTAAGCCAAAACTTCGAGTATAAGGACGTCGGCGTCATCCTCGAAGTCACCCCGCACATTAACAATGCGGGCGATGTCGAGCTCAAGATTCACGCTGAATCCTCGGTCGTGGTTCCGGGCGTGAAGGTCCTTGATGGCGCCGTGTTCGACACCCGCAATTTCCGCACCGACCTTACCGCCAAGAACGGGCAGACGCTCGTCCTGGGCGGCATCATCCAGAGACAGTCGAGCGAGATTTTCTGGAAGACCCCCATTCTTGGCGACATCCCGGGCCTGAAATGGCTGTTCAACAAGAAGGACTCGCGCAATAAGGACGTCGAGCTAATGGTCTTCCTGCGTCCCAAAGTGACCCGCAATGCCCAGGACACCGAGGAGCTGATGAAAGAGATCTACGAGAAGGCCCCAAATGTGAAGGAGTGGAAAGACGACCTGCACCCGAAGAAAAACCCCAAGCCCGCTAAGAACCCGCCTGGCAAATAACAGCATGAAATCAGCCCTTCTCGTCATCGGCGCAGTCCTCCTATTGTGCGCCTCGGACTCCCGGGTCCTCGCGGCCGACGCTGCCGCTCCACGGATGCCAATCCGCGGGGAAGTCATCATCAAACGCACCGCTTCGGCCTGGGAGTCGCAGCAGGTGCAGGAGCCGTGCATCCTGCCCAACCCGAAGGACCCGGCGCGCCTGGTCATGTTCTACTCCGGGGTGCCGGTAACGAACCGGAGCTTGTGCTTTATCGGCAAGGCGTGGGCACTCAAATCCGATCCCTTCACGTGGCATCAGGACGAACATAACCCGGTGTTCGGTCCCGGGAAACAGGGATGGGATTCCGGGAGCATCCGGCTCGATGCCGTGCTCTACCTCGCCGAGGAGGACGCTTACTACATCTACTATTCCGGCACCACCGCCTCGGTTCAGGACCGCATCGGACTGGCCATCTGCCCGGCTGGGGCCGATGGATACTCCGGTATTGCGCCCGCAACGGTCCAGCGCGTAGGCACGCAACCGGTGCTTTCGCCCGAGCCGGCCGCGCCGTATCACGAGGAGATGGCGTCGCAGGCGGCGGTATTGCGCGAGTGGGATGCGAAAGAGCGGCGATGGGACTGGTTCATGTATTACTCCTACCGCGGCAAAGACGGCACCCTTCCCGGCCTCCGGCTGGCGACCTCGCGCGACGGGAAGACCTGGACGCGGCACTACAACGAAAAGGACCCGCGCGGCATGGGCCAGATATTCAAGTCCACGCCCGGTGCCTACTACGAGTGGCACCAGGTATCCAAGATCGGCGGCACCTACGTGCTCTCCATCGAAGGCGGTATTTCGGCCGGCAAACGGTGGCGCCCCGTCATCGCGGTGAGCCGGCACCCCGCCACCGGCTGGGAGCAGGTGGACGTGGATACGGTGCTGCAGACCAAGTGGGAAGGCCTGTATCGCGACGACACGATCTACCACGTCGCCACGCCCGCCTTTTATCGGATCGAAGGCAAATGGTATCTCTACACGCAGGCGTGCCCGCTGCCCGGCAACGGCAATTACATTGACGGCCAGTGGGACATGTGGTGCTTCGCGTGCGACCGGCTGGTTCCTACGCTGCCCGGCTACGAAAGCCTCTACATCCCTGGGCGTCCGTAAGCCTTAGACCTCCTGACCCCGTGGAAATGGCGGTTAGGCGAGGACGGGCGCACTCCGGTGGTCCGCAAAGAGGCCCTTCAGCCGCAGGTTCCAAGGCCCTTGGCCTAGCCGCGATAGACGATCATCACACCAAATTCAGTCATCAGCTTCTGCGTGCCGATATCCAGGGTCGTGTAGGTGAGCGTGGTGATGCTGATCATGTTGGACTCGCCGATCTTGACCAGGAAGTTCGTCACCACTTCATCAAACTTGTCGTGCCCCACCTCGATGCAATCAGTGTGCTTGATCGTCTTGACGCGGATCTTCTTATCCAACCCCTTCGCCGTGACTTCGAGCGGCGCCAGCGGCTTCGTGATCAGGCTCTCCGTCGGCGTCTTGTGGACTGGCACGCGCAGGTGCATTTCCACTTTCGCGGCGGCGGAGGAGGCGATGGGGTTGATCGGATGGACCTCCACGCGCGGCGCGCCCGGGGCATTGTCCACGCCGGGCCGGTTCACCACCGACTCCAGGGCGGGGATCACGATAGTTTCTCCACAGGACGGACAGTTGATCTCAGTGCCCGCACCCGTGCTATCGACGGCCAACTCCTGTTCGCACTTCGGACAATTAAATATTACATCCATAATGCCGGCCTTTCGTTTGCAGATTCGAACTGCAGAATAGCCAGCCGGCCAGAATAAACCAACTAGAAAGTCGAACTTTCGGCGCCCCCGGACAGGGCTAGTGACAAAGGATTCTTAAGTCATTGTAGGATAGGACGTTAGAAGTCTCTGATCGCTTGGCCTGCGGCCCAAACCTGTGCTTGCTCGGAACACGCTGATTAGAGACTCCTTACGTCGTCTCCTACAGCTTCAGATGGGAGCCCTTATCACCCACTTTGTCACTGGCCGTGCGCCCCCGAATGCACGCTCCAGTTAGCGGGTGGCCGGCGCCAGGATCGTTGGGTTCAGCACCTTCGTTGATGTCAGATGCTTCAACAGCTCCGTACGGTTCATGAAATAGGTCGGGGTGGCCTTGCTCTTGCTGAACAGCTTCTCCGCCTGGTCATCCCAATGGCCGCTGTCTTTATGATCGCTGACGCCGAGTGGGACCAGCGTGTAGGACTCAGGCGGATCGGTCATGATGACGATCTGAGTCGAGGTCTGGCCGCTGTGACCAACCAATTCCTTCCCGCCCTTGCCAAAGCCAATGGCCCGCACGGTCGCCATGCCCGCGTCGCTCACCGAACCCCCACCCACCGGATAAGTCCGGTCCCCGCCCTCGCGGCCCACGCGAAAGTATTTTCCATAAGGAACGTGCAGCGAACCGAAGTCCGTGTTCAGCCATTTGGCGGCCTTGTCGAGGCCCGCGAGCAATTCCTGGTCGCCCAAATCCGAGGGCGGCTCAACGGCGCGGCTGATATCCGCATCCAGCCCCTTCTTGAACGCGTAATACGCCAGTGCGCCTTCGGAGTCCGCATCACTGCGGCGGTTCCATTTCTCGACCAGGCCATAAACCTCTGCGACATCCGCCGGCCTGACCGACTCCGGTGCTTTGGTCCATGCCGACTTCAGCCGCTCCTGCCATAGCTCGGCGTGATAGACCTGGGGATTGAACGCAATCCCTATAGCCGCATCCACGCTAACGTCGTGGGCGGCATCGAGCAACTCGGTCATCATCTGCGCTCGCTGATGGAGTGGGGACTTGCGGGTGGCATTGTAGAGGTAAGGATGTGCGGCATATTTCTCCGGCGTCAGCGGGCTGTCCTTCATCATGCCGAAGGGGGTGACGTTACAGTTGTGCATGTAGCCCTGCGGCGGGTTCTCGATCTGAACCAAATCGCTGAGCGGGTGGATGCCGCGCCATTCATTAGTGGAATAGCATCCCCGGATCGGCCGGCTAGGGTCGATGCCCGGGGCGCGTATGGGGACACGGCCATTGCGGACGTAGTAGATGTCGCCTTGCACGGTTGAGACCATGACGTTCTGCCCCATGAGCTGCAAGTGGCCGAGAGCCTGTTTCATCTCATCGAGATTACGGGCCGTCATCGTCTCATAGATCTGATCAGTCAGCCCTACCTCTTCGGCATACGATATGGCCATCGCGTAAGCCTTGTCTTTCTTGTGCGCGACGATCGGCCCGTGGTGGCTGTATTCCACTTCCTGTTCCTTCCACTCCACCTGATCTCCCTTCTTCACCCCGATCTTCACCTTGCGCACCTGCAAATCCCGCCATTGGTTGTCGTAGCGGTATTGCCGCGGGTTATCCGGGTTCATGTCCTCCACAAAAACGTCCGACGTGTCGGGCCCGCCCGTGGTCATGGCGATGGAACAATAACGGCTGTGGCCGAGGCTGGGCAGCGGCGTGCCTAACACGGCCACGCCCGACACGTTGAAATCCCCGGCGTATATCCGGATCTGGTAGAAGCGGAATTCGCCATACCAGCTTAGGTGGGGGTCAATCACGGCAATGGGCACCTTCCGCGCGGTGCGGCCCGGGCCAAGGAGGACTTCATTCGAGCCGTGATAGCCAAAGGCATCAGGCACAATGCCCGCGCGTATGAGCTCCCCGCCCGCATCCTCCAGCACCCAGCCCCAGATGATGTAGCGCCCCAGGGCCACCACGTCCCAGGGATGGATTTCCTGGGCCCAGCTTGGCACCTGCTCGGGGTGTTCTTTCATGAACTGCTTAACCCCCGCCTGATAGGCCTCGATCACCGCGCGCGATTTCGGGCTGAGCTGGCCGTATTTCTCGCGGCTGATCTCCTCCTGGCGGAACAGGCGCATAACGAAGTCGGTGCGGTAGTTGCTGGGGCCGAAGACCTCCGACATCGTGCCATTGGCGCGGCGGTAGTTCTTCAGCAGCTCCTCCAGCCGGTCTTCGGCCTGGGCGTAGCCAACCGCAAAAGCGGCGGCTTCGAGCGTCGGCGCATAGACGTGTGGGATGCCGAACTCGTCGCGGTAAAGCGTGGCCTCGTTAGGCGCCTGGCCGCGAAGCACCGCGGCGGAGAGCAGCAGTGAACAGAATACGAAAATCAGGTATCTATGTTTCATTGTAACTATTCAGGTCGAATCGTGGGTCAGACCTCCGGTCTGACGGTTAGCCGGGCCTCTGGCCC
>CAIWJG010000505.1 GCA_903912925.1 uncultured Verrucomicrobia subdivision 3 bacterium
ACCGCCATTGGATGTTGGATGTTGGATGTTGAGATCCTTTCGGCCTTCTTTCGGGTTTCGGCCTTCGGTCTTCGGATTTCAAGGCTGCTACCTGACCGCTCGCTTCACACCATCTTCTCCAGCCCGCGGTGGTCAATCTTACCCGTGCTGAGGCGTGGCAGGTCGTGCAGCACCTTGATTTCCCGCGGCACAGATAGATTACTTAAACCGCGGGCATGGACAGCCCCGCGGATTTCTTCCATGGTCAGCCGCGGTTCGTTAGTCACGGCGATCAGCCGCTCGCCTCTGGCCTCATCCGGGCGGGCGACCAAAGCCACGGCAAACCTCAAGCCATATTTCGGGAACGCATTGACCAGGGCCTCCTCGACCGCCGCCAGACTGACCATCTCGCCGCTGACTTTCGCAAAGCGTTTCAGCCGGCCCAGAATGAAGATGTAGCCCTCGGCATCCAGCTTCACGATGTCGCCGGTATCGTACCAGCCGTCGAGGGCCTGGAACTTGGCGTTGGCTTCCTCGTTCAAGTAGCCGCGCATGACATTGGGTCCGCGCACAAACAGCCGGCCCCCCTCTTTGATACCCTCGACGGGTTCGAGCCGGTGTTGGATGCCCGGCAGGAATTGTCCGGTAGAGCCGTAATTCGGTCGCATCGGCAAGTTGGCGCTCAAGCACGGGCTGCATTCGGTAACGCCGTAACCCTCCAGTATCCGCACGCCGAACTTGCGCATCCAGAGGGTCGCGGTGGCGTCCTGCACCTTCTCCGCGCCGGCAAACAGGTAGCGCAGCGTGCGGAAATCAAAGGGATTGGCCTTGCGGCCATAGCCGTTGAGAAAGGTATTGGTGCCGAAGAATACCGTGCAGTTCAGGTTGTAGAAGGCGGACGGCACGATGCGGTAATGCAGCGGGGAGACATACAACTGGACAAACACACCCCGCGTCAGCGGCAGCAGCAGACCGACGGTCAATCCGAAGCTATGGAACAGCGGCAAGGAATTGAAGAAACGGTCGGTGTCCATTATGTCGATCACCGACTGCATCTGCTCCACATTAGCTCGGAGGTTACGGTGCGTGAGTTCGACGCCTTTGGGATCACCCTCGGAGCCGCTGGTAAAGAGAATGACGGCGGTAGCGTCCGCTGACACTTGATGGTCACTGGTGGACAGGCCGGGCTTGAGATACTGGCGCAAGAGCGCAAGGATGCGCTGCATGCCCGAGATCGCGGGGCGAACGTCTTCGAGGAACAACGGTTCGATCCCGGCCTCCCGGAGTGGCCCCACGTCCAGCTTGGCGCGCTCGACAAAGACCTTCGACGTGATGACGTGTTTGAGCCCGGCCAGCTTGGCGCAGGACAGCAAGGTGGCGGTCCCGCTGGTGTAATTCAAGATTGCGGGAACCTTGCCCGCCGTCCACAGGCTGAGGGTCGTGACCGGCATGGCGTTGACGTTGGGCAGCAGCACGCCCACGCGCTGCTCGTCCGCCCCGAGGCGCTTCCGCCACTGTTCCGCCAGCAATTCCGCGCCCGTCAACAGACGCCGATAGGTGACCTCCTGCTGGCTGGCGTCCTGCATGATGACGTATCCGGGCTGCTTCCGCGCGGCGGCCACAATGGACTCCGGCACCGTGGCCGAGCCAAATGCCAGCTCGGTCTCGAAGCGTTGCCGAACCATCTGGTCATGCACCCAGTCAGTGAGCCGGCCGCGGTCTTCCGTGGCGCTGATGTGGTGGAGCTGTGGCGGCACCAGCACGTCGCTGAAATGCACCGACAAGCGCGGGAACCACTCGGTCCGGCCCGGGCTGCGCGAGTAGGGCAACCGCTGCGCGCCGCGAATATACGCGGTGATGACCTTGGGCTTAGTCTTGAAGATCAGGAAGCCGGTGCCGTCAAAGAGCTTCATCAACGAGCCGGTGCAGGACATGCGGCCCTCAGGAAAAAGCACCAGCCGGCCGCCCTTTTGGAGAAACTCCGCCATGTGCTTGACCGCGAAGGGCGAGTTCATGTCCACCGGAAAGGTGCGCCGGTTGACCATAACAAACCTGTGGAACCAACTGATTTCAGCCGTGGTGCTGGAGGTGACGAAGTGCCAGTCGTCGTCGAGGCATACGCCGACCAGCAGCCAGTCCCACCAGGAGACATGGTTGGGCAAAAGCAGCACCGGGCCGCGCATGTCGAGCGGCGGCGCGTTGTAAGCCCGGTACCGATAGAGCAGCCGTACCAGCCAGTAGAGCACTTTTATCATGGATTCGTTAGTGTGGCCGTACTAGGGCGCAATAGGCAATTCCGAAAGGCGTAGCTGACCTCCTGGACCAGGAACCAAAACGTCAGTAGAGCCGTAACACGATGGCTGCAACCGGCTCATTCTTGTGGCAAGGCTAAACGCTAAAGGAAAAGGTGGGTTGAGGGGCTCTTCCTGCGTGGTAACTTCGCCCGTGGCCCACGGCATCCGGCGCACTCCGGCAGCAGCGGCGGACGGGCTTCATAGCCGGCGTTTCCATTCGCGATCGTGGCGGGCGGCGTGGATGACGGCGAAAACCGTCATCAGGTCATTAGCGACATGAGTCGAGCCGCCAGGTCACACGCCGAAACGGGTCTTGAGTTGTGTCTTAGCTTTGGACCAAGGGATGGACTGCTCGGGATGTTCTTCTAAGTCCTCCAGGCGCGCCTCCAGCAGGGCTTTCTGCTCGTCCGTGAGAGGATCATTGGCATCGAGCCATCCGTCTCCGGCAAGCTCTTCCAGCTTGGCCTGGATTTCCGCGCGGTCTTCCGGTGCCAGTCTTGGCAACTCCGCGAGTATCTCAGCTTTGCTCATGACGGCAATTTACTTCTGGCCGGATGCGGCGGCAAGCATCCATTGGGAATCCGTTGGACTTGCTCCTCACCCTCGACTCACTTCCTCTCTCTGGCAAATCGAGACAAAGCACCAAACCCAGGAATTGACCACCGGCCCCCCACCGCCCCCTCCCTATTTCACCCGAATACGGTAATACACCCCGCATAGACCGGATGGTGGGAGGGGAGCACGTTCGCCCTTCCGGTGGAGGCAGTTCCTGCATCAACGTGTCATTGTGTTCTGGGCCGGCAAGTGCTAATTCGTCCGGCATGAAATGGGCTGCGATGGTTCGGTGGGTGGGCTGCGCGCTGCTGACTGCGCTGTCGGCGTTTGATTTGGTCGCGGGCAGCGTGGATTACGCTGACTCCCGCCACGCCGGGCTGTGGCTGCAGAATCCGGTCTATGGCGGGCCGTCGTTCGACGCGTTTGTTCATGCGCCGCAGAATCCCCTGCACCGCGGCGCAGCGCCCTACGAGTGGCCGGTGAACAGCTTCTTCTTCGCGGACCCCGTCAGCGGCAACTGGTACATCTATGTCGGCGACTATCCCGTGGGCTACGCTGGGAAACCGTGCCGTTGCGTGCTGCTGCGCTCGACCGATCACGGGCAATCCTGGTCGAACCTGGGCGTGGTGCTGGAGGGCAGCCAGGAGCTTTTCGATCACGGCGGCTCGACGCCGGACGTCAGCATCGTCTATGCGGATGGCCGCTACCACATGGTGTATGATTGGGTGGAGCCGAATTGGTCGCTGCTCGGCGGCCTGGGCTACGCGTGGGCGGAGAAGCCGGAAGGGCCGTTTCACCGCGCGCCGCAACCCCTCACGCTCAATCGGGAATTGCCGCTGCTGCTCGGCCGATACCAGCGCACCTACGCGGCCACGCTCGTGCGCCGGAAGCACGATTGGATGATCGTCGCCATGATGGATCACGCGCCGAGCAGTTGGGCGCTGTTCGGCATGACGGCGGCCAAACCGGAAGGTCCCTACGGCGAGCGCATCCTGCTGCGGACCGTCGAGGGGGATGGGTTTCATCCGCCGTTGCTGGAGTATTACCCGGCGTTCGTGCATCGCGGCTTCGTGTATGCGCCGGCGACGTCGGTGGCGCTGAACCGGGATTACAACGCGCTCTTCCGCGCCCCGCTGGAGCACGCGGCGGAACCCGGCGCGTGGGAGCTGTTCCAGAACGGCTCGCTGTGGCACTCGGAGGACATCGAGAACGAGTATTACGGCATGTGGGGGCAGACGTTCTCCGGGTGGGTGGATGCGAAAGGCATCCTGCAAGTGTCCTTTCACAGCCGCGACCCGAAGGGGATGGGCACCGTGAACGTCGCCGCCCGGCGGTGGGATCAGCCGCTGCGGAAAAGCGGATTCGTGATGTCGGGTCATCAAGGGCCGAGTCTGACGTTACTGCAGCGCGCGTTCGCTGGCTTTCGGCTGGAGGCGCGGCTGCGCTTGCGGGGCACGGCGCGGTTGCTGCTGGATTATGACGGTGTGCTGGGGCCGAATTCGCCACAATCGGACGCGACGCTGCATCCGCTGGCCCTAAGCCGCTGCAACGCCATAGAACTGAGCGAGGGGCACTGGAAGGTGATTCGCTTCGGCCAGTCGGGCGAGCAGACTGTGCTGGCTTCCGGCCAAGAAACAGGGCAGGCGTCGGGCGCGACGGACTCAAGTACAGCAGGGGCGGGGACGGCTCGTCCCCGAGAACTCCTGCCTAAGGTTGAAAGCATGGGGACGAGCCCTCCCCGCCCCAGCTCTAACCCTGCCCTTCTCTCGGTGGTAGTGGACCACAAGCCCAGTGGGGCAACCAGTCTGTCACTGGACGGCCGGGCGGTCTGGACGGGGGAACTCGCGTCACGGCGTAGCGGAGTGCGCCCGTCCTCGAGCGCAGCAAAGTTGGCAAGCAGTGGCGTCGCAGGACCTCCAAGCGTAATCGAAGGATCGGAAGCTGCTGCGCCCGGGGGCGGGCGCACTCCGACCGTGCTGGGAATCGCCGTCGAGCCGCACAGCCATCTCGTGGTGGAGCGGTTCGCCATTCAAGGGAAGCCGCAGCCGGCGGTGCTCAATTTCCTCTTCAGCGAGGCTATCCTCGGCACGGGCGGGAACCGGGATGACTGGCAGGAATTGCGCGGGCCCGAATTCCGTTACGGTCTCGCCGCGCTCGCGAAGGCACGGGGCGCGCGCGTTAAATGGAACGTGGAAGGCCGCCAGTTTACCCTGTGGAGTCCGCGCGGCCCGCAGTTCGGCAAGGCGCAGGTGAAGGTGGACGACCGCGTGCTGGCAGACCTTAACTTCCACGCCGAGCAGCTCACGCCTTCGGGTCCGGTCTGGAAGAGCCTGCGCCTGAAGGACGGCCCCCACGCCGTCGTGCTGACCGCAACGGATGGTTTGCTGGTGGTGGATTCAATTGAGGTGACGAGATGAGGAGCATGAACGAGAGCTTAACCGGAACACCCCACGCTCAACCAACCGCCGACGTCAGTCGGCGCTATCTTCGCAGTCGAGAGAATGCGCCGACTGACGTCGGCGGCTACACCCTGCGAGCGAACCTTATAGCGGCAGCGTTACTTATGGGATTTGTCGTCAATCTTGCAAGCGCGTCCGCCCCGCCACAACGGACGGATGTGTTCGTCTCTGGCCAGGGCGGCTACCACACCTATCGCATCCCGGCGCTGATCGTCACCAGCAAGGCGACGCTGCTGGCCTTTTGCGAGGGACGCAAGAACAGCGCCTCGGATACGGGCAATATTGACCTGCTGCTCAAGCGCTCGACCGATGGCGGCAAGACTTGGAGCGAGCCGCAGGTGGTGTGGGATGACGGCCCGAACACGTGCGGCAACCCCTGCCCCGTGGTGGATGAGACCACCGGCACCCTCTGGCTCCTGCTGACGCATAATCCCGGCGATACCGAGGAAGCCCGGATCATGAAAGGTCAGCCCGGCGGCACGCGGACGGTCTGGCTCTCCCGAAGCACGGATGACGGCAAGACCTGGACGCCACCCGTGGACATCACCGCCTCGGCCAAAGACCCCTCCTGGCGTTGGTATGCGACAGGGCCGGGCGTGGGAATACAAATCCAGCATGGGCCGCACCGGGGCCGGCTGGTGGTTCCTTGCGACCATTCGTGCAAAGTCGCCGGCAGCGACCCAGACAGGCCCGCCACCGAAACCGGCTCGCACGTGATCTACAGCGACGACCACGGCCAGACCTGGAAGCTCGGCGGCTGGATCCGCCCGCAGATGGACGAAAGCCAGGTAATTGAACTGGCCGACGGCGAAGGCGGCTTGCTGCTCAACATGCGCAACACGGCGAAAGCCAACCTCCGCGCGCAGTCCATTAGCCACGACGGGGCGCAGACGTGGACGGCCCCGGAGTTTCCGCCGGAACTGGTCGAGGCTCGGTGCCAGGCCAGCCTGCTGCGTTACAACTGGCCGGATGGGCAGGAACCCGGGCGCCTGCTCTTCTCCAACCCCGCCAGCCCGCGCCGGCGAGACCTGACGGTGCGCGTCAGCCGGGACGATGGCAAGACGTGGCCAGTCTCCCGAACGCTGCACGAAGGCCCGACCGCCTACTCCTGCCTGACCGTGCTGCCCGACAAGTCCGTCGGCTGCCTTTACGAATGCGGCAGCAAGAACCCGTACGAGAAGATCAGCTTCGCCTGCTTCCCGCTGGCTTGGATTGAACGCGGCAATTACTGAGGAGTCCGCAGCATACACTACACCCAAAGCTGCCGAGGCTACTCCCTCTCCCCTTCCGAAGGGGAGAGGGCTGGGGTGAGGGGTTGCTCGGTGTCGTCTATCCCGCGGTCTTGGCAGTAAGCCTCGATAGCGCTGGCTCAGCTCGGATTAGCGGGGTCCAGGAGTTCCTGCGCGTGCCGCTTCTGTTGGTGCCGCGCCACCAGGCGCCGCGTGAACGCGTAGGAGAGCACGGCAAAAGGCGCCGCACAGACAAACCCGCCGAACAGCAAGGGCTTGCCCACCCCAAGCAGAAAGGCAATCCAGCCGCGCAGGGAGATGCCTTCCCACTTCATCTTCGTCAACGAGGGTGGCAGGTGATGCGGATGGCTTAGGAGCCAATACCCCACCTCGTACTCCCAGCGAAAGATGACCGGCATCAGGGGCAGCATGATGTCGTGCGCTGCGCTGGCAATTACCGCCGCGATGATATTGCTGCGCGTGAGCCAGGCGAACAGGATGGTCAGGGCCGTCTTCAGGCCAAAGAGGGGGGTGAACCCGAAGAAAATGCCGATGGCCACACCGCCGGCGATGGCCTCCGGCGTGTCGCGAATCGCCAGCAGCCTCAACGAATGATTATGAAGCCAGCGCCGAGGGTTCATACGCTATCCCGATCGGCGGTTGAAGGCCACCGCATCCTTATAGCGCACCCCGCTGCCGCCGAAAATGTCCAAGGCCGACCCGATGGTCAGATCAATCCTCCCCTGCCCTAAGCGCGTGACGGTTTCCAGGTCATCAAGCGAGCTTGCGCCGCCCGCATAGGTGGTCGGAATCGGCGACCACAATCCCAGGTGGGAGACCAGCTCCTGGTCAATGCCGCGGCACTGCCCTTCAACGTCAACGGCATGAATCAGGAACTCTGCGCACCAGGCAGCCAGCTTCTCCAGGCTTTCGTGGCTGACGGCCAGGTCGGTGAACTTCTGCCAGCGGTCGGTCACCACGAAGTAGGCGTCGCCCCTCCGGCGGCAGCTTAGGTCCAGAACCAGCCGCTCCTTGCCAATGGCCCCGACGAGTTGCGAGAGCCGTTCCCAATCCACCTGACCGCCACGAAAGACCCAGGAGGTGACGATTATGTGCGAGGCGCCGGCTTCCAGCCAGCCGCGCGCGTTGTCGAGATTGACCCCGCCGCCGATCTGCAGGCCACCGGGGTAAGCTTGCAGCGCCGCCCGCGCTGCCGATTCATTGCCCGGGCCGAGCATGATGACGTGCCCGCCCTGCAAGTCGTCGCCGTGATACAGCTCGGCGTACCAGGCGGCGGGCCGATCAGAAACAAAGTTCGTCTGCAACCGTCGCGGATCGCCGCCAAGCGTGCCGCCAACGATTTGCTTCACTTTGCCCTCGTGCAGGTCAATGCAAGGACGAAACACGTGGGGATGCTAAAGGCTAAAGGCTGAAGGCTAAAGGCTAAAGTCTCCTGACACGCGATGAAGGGCACATCTTAGCTTTTCGGAGTGCGGACATTCTTGTCCAATGCCGCTAGGAATTGGAATCCGGTCTGGAGGGTATCCTGCTCAGAACTGCTGGCACTGAGGAAACGGCGTGGGCTCAGTTCCCCCTCACCCCG
>CAIWJG010000506.1 GCA_903912925.1 uncultured Verrucomicrobia subdivision 3 bacterium
ATCCTTGTGCGTGCCAAGAGTGGCAGGCATCTCGCGGAGACCCCACTGACTGGAAAGCTGGATGCGGGAAATCCGCCCGTCCAGTTTGGAGGGAGGGGTGAGGTTAATCCCTCATCCCTGCCCCTATCAGTTGGCTCGGCTATCCGCCTTTGAGGCGGTAGAAACCGATGGCGCCGCCCAGGAATAGCGCCGCCAAGGCGCCTTCCAACATGCTCCCGGGCTCCGGCACGGATGTGACGCCAATGTCCATGCCCCAGCTTGTCACCGTGCTCTGCTCGCCCCCGGACACGTCCGCCACGTATAACGTCCAACCCCGAGAGAACCTGACGCTTTACAAGCTGCTCTGGGATTCCGCCGCCCTTAAGTTCACGAACCTGGAGGAGGCCAACAAATTCGTCCGTCGCGACTATGCTAGCCATGCTCTTACCACAGCACATAGAGCATACCTCCGTAGTACCTCCGTTATACGTCCGTAGTACCTCCGTAGTATATCCGTAAGTCATACAGAGGTACTACGGAGGTACAACGGACGTATAACGGAGGTACTACGGAGGTACTAAGCATGTAGTCAGGGCTGTGGGTGGGCGGCTCATTACGGAGGAGATGGGGATGCTGGGTGGGGGCTCCCTGAGGGAGATGGAGAACGGTCGTCAGGGCTTGCGCAAGTCTGGCGCGTAATGAAAATGCCAAGCGACGGACTTCGGAGCCCCCTATCCCCGAGGGTTGGGGTGAGGGGGAGGATGACTCCCGATCAACTGATAGTGGCGATATGTCGAAACTCCCTCGCCCGCCCACCATTATCGAGCTTCAGAACTCAAAGCGCACATCGCTGAGCCGGTCAGCGATGGTGCCTACGATCCGAGCTTCATCCGGCACGGTGGGCGCGGCAAAGGTTACGCTAAACCGCAGGTAGGCGCCCACATCGTCCCAAGGCACTGTGGAGATCAACTTCTCGGTGATCAGCCATTGCGAGATCTCTTCGGCAGTGCGGAACTCAATCCGCACGCCGCTCTTGCTCACCGCCGCCTTCGGCGCTTTCACATAGAGGAAGAAGGAGCCTCTTGGTTTGCGAGCGTTGAAGCCGGCCTTGGTCAGCACGGCAACCAGCGCGTCCATACGCCGCGAATACTTCGCCGCAATCTTCTCCGTGATTTCCGGGTGATCGAGGCCGTGGGCCGTGGCGTGCTGAATCGCGAGGAACTGGCCTGAGTCGGTGTTGTCCTTCACATCCCCGTAGGCCCGCACCAGCAGTTCGTTACCCACGACAAAGCCGCAGCGCCAGCCTGTCATATTGAATGATTTGCTGGCGGAGTGCAGTTCGATGCCCACCTCTTTCGCGCCGGGCGTTGCGAGAAAGCTCAGGGGCCGGCCTTCGAACACCAGCGCCGCGTAGGCCGCATCGTGGATGACGACCAGGTTGTGCTTTTTCGCGAAGGCGACGACCGCGGCAAAGAACTCCGGCGTCGCGCTCGCGCCCGTGGGGTTGTTCGGATAATTGAGCACCAGCACCTTGGCTTGCTTCAGCACGTCTGCGGGCACGGATCCCAGGTCGGGCAGAAACCGATTTGCCTCGGTCAGCGGCAGGTTGTGGACCCGTCCGCCGAGGTATTTGGCGTGGGTGCCGAAGACCGGGTAGCCGGGCACGGTCATCAGCACATAATCACCCGGGTTGATGAGAGCCGCCGGCAGGATCGATAGTGCCGCCTTGCTGCCGATCGAGTGAACGACTTCCGTCTCCGGGTTGATCCCCGGGACGCCGCATACGCGTTCAAGGTAACGGGCCGCCGCGGCTTTCAGGACCGCGTCGCCGTTGTCTGCGTAACCGCGGTTCTCGGGCTTGCGGGCCTCAACGCACAGTTTGTCCACCACCTCGGGGAACGCCATTTCGTCGGGCTCGCCGACGCCGAGGTCAATGATCTCCGCGCCGGGATTCGCCGTCATGGCGGCGCGCTTGGCGCGTTTGATCTTCTCGAACTTGTAGATCGCCTGCGATTTCCCGTATTGGCTGCCGCCAATCCGCTCCGCAAACAGGTTCTGAATGTATGATTCGCTCATAGTCTAAACAGGCCAACCGCTTCGCCAGACTCGCCCTCACGGGTCCGGCTGCTGACTCACAAAGTCCCGCGCAGTATAAGCATTGCAGGGCAAAGCTGAACAGGGAAAAGCTGAAAAGCTGAAATACTGAAACGCTGAACCTAAATTCGGCGGTTAAGAAATGAACAACGAAGCAACGAAGAAACAAAGATCGGGCGGGAAGCAGGAAACGGAGGCTGATTTGGATTCACCTGCTGGGTGAAGGTTCTTGAGCAAGCTAAACCTCAGTGCCTTCCGTGTCTTTCAGCCTTTGTGTCTTTGTTTCTTTGTTGTTCAACTGCTGTTTTTAGGTTAAACCTTTTTCGACCCCCGTTTGTGTGCTAAGGAATAGCCGTGTTGGATGATCAAGAACTGAGCGCGGAGCCGGAGCAGGCCATCGCGATCCACGGGGCGCGGGAGCACAATCTGAAGAATGTGTCGCTCACGGTGCCGCGGGGGCAGTTTGTCGTCGTGACCGGCGTGAGCGGGTCGGGCAAGAGCACGCTGGCGTTTGACCTCCTGTTCGCCGAGGGGCAGCGCCGATTTCTCGACTCGATGAATGTCTATGCGCGGCAGTTCGTGGAGCAGTTGTCGCGGCCCGACGTGGACCTGATCACCGGCATCCCGCCAACGGTGAGCATCGAGCAGCGGACCAGCCGGGGCGGCGGCAAAAGCACCGTCGCCACGGTCACGGAAGTCCATCATTTCATTCGGCTGCTGTTCGCGCGGTTGGGGACTCAGTTTTGCCCGGAGTGCCAAATCCCCGTGGAGGCCCAGACCCGGGATGAACTGGGGCGGCGGTTGCGTCTTGAGCTACACGAGCGGGGCGACCTGGTGTTGCTGGCGCCCGTGGTCAAGAATCGCAAGGGCTTTCACACGGATGTGGCCGAGTGGGCTGTCAGCCACGGATACGCCGAAGTCCGGGCCGATGGGAAATTCTATCCGGCCAAGCAGCGTCTGCGCCTGGACCGCTTTCGCGAGCACAACGTGGAGATTGTCGTAGGGGTGATGGGTGCCAAACAGGAGGGAAAGAAGTTACATAAGTTAGAGGGGTTAAATCAGTCACATAAGGAGGGAACCTCGCGGCGCGCTGGGGCGGGCGCATTCGCGAGTTCCCGGTTCGGTGTCCCGGCTTTAGCCGGTCTGGCGCGCCACCGCCCTGCCCGTTGGCTTGCCAATCCTGGCCCTCGCCGGCTAAAGCC
>CAIWJG010000507.1 GCA_903912925.1 uncultured Verrucomicrobia subdivision 3 bacterium
GCTCACTCAGGATCTTGCTGCGCTGCTGGTGATATTCCTCGGGAGTGAACTCCTCCGCCTTGTATTTGCGGAGCAGCTCCGCCAGGCGTTGCTGCTTGTCCGCTGAGACGGTAGGAGGTGGAGCTTGGATCGGTTGGAAGGGCGATACGGCTTTGACGGCGGCGGGGCTCTTCGGCGCCTTTTCCGCGGCCGGCTTCACCTCTGGCTTGCTTGCCGCCGGCTTTGGCAGGGCTTCTGCGGGCTTCGTCGCCGCTGGCGCGGCAGCGGCGGCGCGAGCGGCGGCGCGAGCGGGGGCGCGCGCCGGCGCAGTGGTTGACGCCGGTGGCTGGGCATCCAGTTCTTTCATCTTCAGCCGCAGGGCTTCACGCGCCTTGGCAATGCTCTCCGAATCGGCGGCCGGCAGGGCCGCGGGCGCAGCCGAGGGTTGGGCCGCGGGCTCGGCCGCACGCAACGGGAGCAGGGCAGTGCAAGACATCGTGCAAATGAGCAGGAAGGATTTTGAAATCTGCATGGGGGCTTTATTACGCCAAAACGGCAGGCGACGCAACAGCTTTCCCGCCCGTCACCATTCTTTCCCACGCCCCCGGCCAGGGATAAAGCAGGACGGACCGCAGTATGAGCTGCCGGACCTCGCGCCGGCTGACTTTGATTCGCCGCTCCGGGTCGAGCGCGTTGCCGCCGCGCAAGCGGTTCAGCGTCTCCCGGCCAATGAGGATCGGCCACGCGCAGGCCAACCGCACCCGCACGCAGCGGCGCGGCAGGGCGTTCGTGTAGGCCCAACCCGCCAGCAGGTGGGCTTCGGCACGATCCAGATACGCCTGGTAGAGCGGCCGCAGCCGCGGCTCGTTTGCCGGTTGCAGCAGGTCCTCGGGTTTCAGGCTGGCGCTTGCCAGTCGGTCCGCGGGCAAATAGCAGCGTCCGTTGCGCAAGTCCGCCGCCACATCGCGCAGGATATTTACCAGTTGCAGCCCTTTGCCGAACCGCACCCCATTGGCCAGCAGAAATGCGTCATCCACCGGCGCCCGCGGAAAGAGGTGTGCGCGGCACATCTTGGTCCAAAACTCCCCCACGCAGCCGGCCACGCGGTAGGTGTAGTCATCCATTTCCTCATCTGTGCGCAACGCCACGAGCGACCGGACGGAAGCGCCGGCAAAGCGCCGCAGGTCCAGTTCCTGGCCGCTGGTGATCGTGTCGAGCACCTCCCGCACGAGTTGCGCATCGGCGGCAGGCAGGCTGCGCAGCACTGCCAGGCTCGCCTCGCAATTCTCCAGGATCAGGGCTTCCGCCCGCACACCCTGCTCCCGCGCCAGGGCCCCAAAATCCAACGGCGTCTCACCCCGGCCCTGGATGCGCTCGCGCAGCGCCCGCAGCGCCTCCAGCCGCTGCTCTGGCGCCACCAACTCCGTGTCGGCGATGGTGTCCGTGGTTCGCGCCAGCAAATAGGCCAGCCCAATGGGCGCGCGAACCCGGCTCGGCAGCACACGCAGGGTGAGGTAGAAGGAGCGCGATACGTCCTTCAACAAATGTGAAACGTGAGGCGTGAAACGTGAAGAGTCATCTCCACGTTCTGCGTCTTCACGTTTCACGTCTTCACGTTTCACGTCTTCACATCTCAGGCGGTCAGCTTCTTCCACCTCGCCAATTGCTTCCCGACTTCCCTGGTTCCCGGCGCACCCGTGAGTTCACGCCGGGCCATGGCTTGCCCGAGGTCAAACACCCTCAGCGCATCGGCAGCGAACTTTCCCTCGACGGACCTCAGCTCGGCGAGGCTGAGTTGGTCTAGCGGTTTGCCCAGCCGTTCGGCCAACGCCACCAGGGCTCCCACCGCGTGGTGCGCCTGCCGGAAGGGCAAGCCTTTGCGGACGAGGTAATCCGCCAAATCGGTAGCGAGCAGGGCCGGGTCGCTGGCCGCCGCCCGGCACGATTCCCGGTTCACCTGGGTGTGATCGAGCATCGCGGCGCAGAGCCGCACCGTGGCCCGCACCGTATCCGCGCTGTCGAATAGCCGCTCTTTGTCCTCCTGCAAGTCGCGGTTGTAGGTCATTGGCAGGCCCTTGAGCAGCGTCAGCAGCGCCACCAGGTTGCCGATCATCCGCCCGCTCTTGCCCCGGATCAGCTCCGCCACGTCGGGATTCTTCTTCTGCGGCATCAGCGATGAGCCGGTGGTATAGGCGTCCGCGATCCGGATGAAGTTGAACTCGGTGCTCGACCAGAGGACCAGGTCCTCCGCCAGCCGCGAGAGGTGCACCCCCAGCAGCGCCGCGCTGCTGCAAAACTCCACCGCGAAATCCCGGTCGCTCACGGCGTCCATGGAGTTCTGCGTCACCTGCGGACAGCCTCGCGCATCCACAAACCCGAGCAGGTCGGCCACCAGTTCGCGGTTGAGCGGCAGCGTCGAGCCCGCGAGCGCGCCGCTGCCGAGGGGGCAGACGTTCACCCGCGCCAGGCACTCCTGGAGCCGCTGGGAATCACGCGCCAGCATCTCCACGTAAGCGAGCAGGTGATGCGCCAGATAAACCGGCTGTGCCCGCTGCATATGAGTGTATCCCGGGATAATCACCCCTTGCTCGCGCTCGCCCAACTGCACCAGCGCGCGCTGCAAGAGCCGGGTCTCCCCCAGCAGTTCCACGAGTTGATCCCGCAGCCACAGGCGCATGTCCAGCGCCACCTGGTCGTTGCGCGAGCGGCCCGTATGCAGCTTGGCCCCTGCCGGCACGCGCCGCGTCAGGGCGGCTTCGATGTTCATGTGAACATCTTCCAGTTCCGACTGCCACGTGAACTTGCCCGCTTTGATTTCCCTCCCGATAGCGTCCAGCCCCCGGAGGATCGCCCGCAGCTCACGTTGGGTCAGAAGTCCCGCCTGCCGCAGCATCGTCGCGTGGGCCATTGACCCCGCAATGTCCTGCCGCCAGAGCCGCCGGTCGAACGAAATGGATTCGGTAAACTCCGCCACGTCCGCCGCCGGGCCGCCGGCGAAGCGTCCGCTCCGCGATACTGGTGTGGTTTGTTTCATGCGCTGCGCTCCCCTCGAATGTGCGCCGAAGCAGCGTAGAAGGAAAGGCTAAAGGCTGAAGGCTAAAGGCTGAAGGCTGAATTGCGGATCGAGCATGGGTTTGACTTCAGCATTCAGCCTTTAGCCTTTAGTCTTTAGCCTTTCTTTGGATGTAAGATAAGCATTGTCCCCGGCGGCCCGGTGTGGAATCGTGGGGGCCGACGCGATGAGCGAATTCAAATTTGCGTGTCCGGTCTGCGGTCAGCATATTACCGCCGACTCCAGCACGGGCGGCGGGCAGATCGAGTGCCCGACCTGCTTCCAGAAGATCGTCGTGCCCCACGCGCCCGAGTCCGGCAACAACAAGTTCATTCTCGCGGCTTCCCAGGTCGCCAAACCGCGTCCCACCTCCGCCGCCGCCCCGCAATTGGGCCCGCTGCAATGTTCTGCCCGTCGGTCCTCGCTCCCGTCGGTCCTTGGGCTGCTCGTGCTGCTCTGCGCTGCCGGTGCCGCTGTGTTCTTCTTCCGGGACCGGATATTCAAATCCTCTGGCGCCCCGGCCCCGCCCGCCACCAACGCCCTCGCGTCACAGCCAGTCGCTCCGGTGCCGCTCGACACCCCACATCCTGTGCCCGCAAAAATAGCCTGGACGCTGGAGCTGACGAATGCGGTCTTTCCGGAGACGCCCGTCGCCGGGAAGATTCACGGCAGCGCTTTCGTCTGCGACCGGGCGGGCCTGCTGGGAGGGTTGCTGTTGCTTGGCCAAGGCACCGTTCCGCCCTACGATCTGGGATTCGGTGTTGACCTGGTTTCGCCCCGGGGCAAGGAATTGAGCGGCAAAACGGTCGAGATTCCCCCGAACCAGACAAACGCCCCGCACGTTGGGTGGCGCTGGAAGGACGAACAGCAACAACTCGTCACCCAAGTCATCAGCAACGGCTACTTGCTCAAAGTCACGTTCGGCCAAGCGACCAACGGCCACATGCCCGGCAAGATCTATATTTGCCTGCCCGATGCGGACAAGAGCTTTGCCGCGGGAACCTTCGATGCGGAAATCAGGCAACCTCCGCAGCCAAAACCCGGCTCGCCCAAGCCAAGGCACTGAGCGGCTGCTCACGCCTCCTTCTTCGAGCAAACGCCCAACTTCCGAAACTCCTCGCAGGTCGCCGTGATCTGCAGGCGATGAGCGTTTGCCGAGAAGCCCAACCGGCGGCTGATTTCGTTCTCGAGCTGCGCGATCTTCTGGCTCTCGAACTCGACGATCTTCCCGCAATCCTGGCAGATAATGTGGTTGTGGTGCGGGTGCTCCGCGTAGTTGGGATCGTAGAACTTGTGGTCCTGGCCGAAGTCCATCTCCCGTACCAGGCCGCTCTCGGTCAGCAGCGGCAGCGTGCGATACACCGTCGCCCGCGAGACGGACTTGTCCCGGCGCCGTGCCCATTTGAGCAAATCCTCGGCGGTGAAATGCTTCTCCGTGCCAAAGACCGACTCGATGATGGCGCGGCGTGGTCCGGTAAGACGCAAGTGCTTTCGCGCCAGAAATTCCAGGAACCGCTGCCGGGCGCCACTATGGTCCGCTTCTGCCATGACGCCAGTCTAAGACGACTGGCCCAGTCAAGTCAACGCCCCGCTCCGCGCTCAAACCTGAAGCTGTAGGAGACGACGTAAGGAGTCTCTAATCAGCGGGTTCCGAGCACGCGCAGGTTTGGGCCGCAGGCCAAGCGATCAGAGACTCCTTACGTCGTCTCCTACAATGACTTAAGCAGACTTTGTCACCGACCCTGCCTTCGTGCCGGAAGAAGCTCCATGCGCCTTGGCCCCAGGCATCTTCAGGCTGCGACCCACAACAATGCGCTCACTGGTCAAGCCGTTGGCCGCCTTGATAGCCCGCACCGTGGTCCTGTGCGCCCGCGCGATCCGGTCCAGCGTATCCCCGCGTTTTACCACGTAGCGACTGGTGGACGGGCTCGCTTTGGTACTCGCGCGCACTGGCGAGGCGGCGGGAGTCGCGGCCGCCGGTTCGGCGCCGGCCGGAACCTGCAGCACCTGGCCGACTTTTAGCTTCGCGCTATCAACGCCCGGGTTTGCGTCTGCCAGCGCCTTCATCGATACCCTGTGCGCCTTGGCGATCTTGTAGAACGAGTCGCGCTTGACGACCACATACTGCCTGGCACCGGGTTGGGCCTGCTCCGGCGCGGCATGCGGCACCGCCGCCGCGACTGCGGGATTCGCCGCCGGGGACTCGAATGGCGGTGTAACCGGCGCATTCGTCCCTGACATCGGTTGCGCCGCAGCCGTCCCGCTCGTGTCGGACGACGCCGTCTCGACCGGATTGCCGTCCCGGGTCTCGGTTGTGGCCGGTTCCCGCTGGCAACCCTGGATCAGCATCCCCGCAAACAACACCAGGTTCGCTGCGACAATGGTCCACACGACGATCTTGAACCGCCCCCGGCGTGCTCGCTGCCGCTCTGCTTGCGGCGAACCTGGCGCATTAAAAGGATTCAGCGTTTTCATTCTCTTTTCAGCATACCGCTTTAGCATCGCGGGTGCCAGAGCGATGACGAATCCGGCAACCGCCTGAACCAGAGGGGTTTCCAGCGACCGTTGGGTCTGGAGCCCGCCCGGCTTGGCGTCGAAGAAGAACCTGCCGTGCAATTCCTGCACCGCCCGTGCTGTTGTCGTGCAAGCCGCCAAGCCTCGGCTTTGGCAAGCCGTTCATTCCTCGTGTGTTTGGTGTATTTGGTGGTTTGAACTGCCGTTTCCGAGGTGAAGCAAGCGCTGATCGGATCATCGGGCGCAAGAGCGGGAGCAGCCATATCTGCGAGTCAGAATCTCATGTGCGCAAGCTCAAATTCGGGAGTATGTTCCAACATGAGAATCACTTCCCCAAGCTTTGATGCCTTCCTCAAGTGCGCAACCAAATGCCACCTCCGGACAGTTGGCGAAATCGGCTCGGGCAACGAATATGCCGAATGGGTTCGCGGCCAAGATGAATCCTACAGGCGCGAAGCGGTCAAGGCATTGCAGGAAGCCGTGCCGGAAACCGAGCGCGTCTTCGCGCCGCCTGCCACCGAGAATCTCAAGGCCGCCAAATGGCGCTTGGCCGTGGACCTCCTGGCCAGAACACCTGACAGGCTCATGGACAGTTCCCTTGGCGCTGACGCCATGCTCACCGACCATGAACCTCCCACGACGCACCCCTCTCCCGGCCCTCTCCCCGCGATGCGGGGAGAGGGGACAGATGTCCGCAAGCCTGGGCCGAACGAAGAAGCGCGCGGGCTCGGCGCTCCGGGCTCAGAACAACTCTTGGAGTCCCGCCTTCACGCCGTCGAACGCGTGCCGTCGGAAGGCCGGGGCAAGCCAGCCCAGTTTATCCCCATCCGTTTCGTCTTCCGCAACAAGCTCACCAAGGATGACCGGTTGCTGTTAGCATTCGATGCACTGGTTCTGTCCCAAATGCTCGGACGAGAGGTCGGCCTCGGCAAGATCGTCCACGGCGACGACCACGCCACGCTCAAGGTGAAGACCTCAGTCCTGGCCACGCAAGTGCGCAAGCGCATCCAGAAACTCGCCGCACTGCTTTCCAACACCGCGCCGTCCGACCTCGTCCTGAACCGGCACTGCTCCGAGTGCGAATTCCAGGCGCGCTGCCGCAAGATCGCGGTTGAGAAGGACGACCTCAGCCTGCTGGCCCGCATGAGCGGGAAGGAACGTCAGGAACTCCGCAGCAAAGGCATCTTCACCATCACGCAACTCTCCTACACGTTCCGGCCACGTCGCCGCCCCAAGAAGCTGCGCGACAAAAAGGAGAAGTATCACCACTCGCTCAAGGCGCTGGCGATTCGTGAGAAGAAGATCCACATCGTCGGCAGCCCGGAACTGAAGATCGAAGGCACGCCCGTCTATCTGGATGTCGAAGGCCTGCCCGACCGCGATTTCTACTACCTCATCGGCCTGCGCATCGGCAACGGCGAATCCGCCGTCCAGCACAGCCTGTGGGCGGACACCGTGGCGGACGAGGGGAAGATTTGGCGAGAATTCCTTGCCATCCTCGAAACCGTCGAGCAGCCGGTGCTCCTGCACTACGGAAGCTTCGAGAATACCTTCCTCAAAGAGCTTTGCGAACGTCACGCTAAACCGGATGAAGGTTCAGCAGTCTCCAGAGTGATTGGTTCAACAATCAACGTTCTGTCGGTCATCTTCTCTCAGATCTACTTTCCTTCGCCGTCGAACGGTCTGAAGGACATTGCCCACTTTCTGGGATTTAAGTGGGCCGAGCCTGAATCGTCCGGATCAAAAAGCATCATTTGGCGTAGTAACTGGGAGCGCTCAGCCGACCCAACTCTTCAACGACGGCTGATCACCTACAACTCGGAGGATTGCGAAGCGCTGGAGATGGTCGCCTACGCCATTCTGCAAGTTGGACTGTCGTCCAACCCGGTCGGCTCGATGACCAAAGGCAACGAGGTTGTCTCGGTTGACTCAATTAAGACCCTGGAAACGATGTGGCCGAAGTTCAAGAGTCCGATCTCTGCATTCGAGGAAATCAACAAGGCGGCTCAATGGGACTACCAGCGCGATAAGGTTTACGTGCGTTCGAGTCGATACATTAGGAAGATCGCAATAGCGAAAGCTGTGCGACATAAGCACTCGGAGCGGATCAACAAAGTAGTCGTTTGCAGCGAAGACGCACTGTGCCCCAGATGCGGCTCTGAAGGTTACCGAAATGTCGGGGTAACCGCTAAGATTCTATATGACCTGTTCTTTGGCCGGAATAGCCTCAAGAGATGGATAATTGAGTATCGGTATCATTACCACTCGTGTAAGAATTGCCATAGGCGATATGGAATGCCAAACGCTTTTTGGTGGCACGCAAAGTTTGGACGAAATCTTGTCGCATATATTCTTTATCAAACTATTGAGCTTGTAATCCCTCAGCGCACTATCAAACGAAGTCTGAACAGAATCTTCGGCTACAATCTGGCGCAAAGCACAATGCCCCGGCTCAAAGCAAGAGCTGCCGACTTTTATGGAAAGACACTGGAGTTGATCATTGACAGAATTAATCAAGGTGGGCTTGTGCATGTCGACGAGACTAGAGCTAACGCCAGAGGCAAGACCGGATACGTTTGGGTGTTCACCAATCTTCAAGAGGTAGCCTACCTCTACTCAGATTCACGTGAGGGAGAGATTGCCCATGCGACGTTGTCCAAGTTCAAGGGAGTTCTGGTGTCTGATTTCTATGCTGTCTATGATTCATTTGCTTGCCCGCAGCAGAGATGCCTCATCCACCTCATGCGGGACTTGAATCAGGAGGTGCTCGACCGGCCCTTTGATGTGGAACTGAAACGCATCGTGATGGGATTCGCTGAAGTACTAAAGCCTATGGTTGAGAGCGTGGACCGGTATGGATTGAAGAAGCACTTCTTGAGGAAGCATCTCAAGTCCGTAGAGCGCTTCTACAGGCAGATCGAGAGAATGGATATTCTGAGTGAAGTGGCGTTGAAGTGCAGGGAGCGTTTCGAGAAGAACCGCGGCAAGCTTTTCACGTTCCTCGAACATGATGGAATTCCGTGGAACAACAATAATGCGGAGCATGCAATCAAAGCCTTCGCTGCGCTCCGTGATGTCATGGAAGGGTCCTCGACTCAGAAAGGGATTGAGGGCTACCTGATTCTGCTGAGCCTCTGCCAAACCTGCAAATACATGGGCGTGGACTTTCTGGATTTCCTCCGTTCAGGCGAGAAGGACATTCACGCCTTCGCGGAAAGTCGGCGAGGGCGCAAGGGGCGGACGCAAACCAGCCAAGCGGACGGCTTGCCAGCAGATGCAATCGCCGGCCCCCAGGATTCAGCTCTGACCGATACCACATCGAATCCCTCACTCGAAGGAAGCCGACCGATTTCAAGCGATCCCTTTTGAACGCGGCAGCGGCCAGCGGTGTGAAATGCGGCTCGGTAGCGGGCCTGAACTTTTGCCTCGGCGAGCCTGGTCGCGTCCTCGCATTGAAGCCCCAAGTCGTCGAGGACCTCAGAAAACTGCTCAGGCGAAACTTCGGAGAAACGCAATGGCCTCAGCACGCTTGGGGAAAGTGGCTTCAATTCTCGCACTCGTGTTGAATCGAACCTGAACTTCAAACGCCTCCCGGTGCTCGCCGTCTTCGCGCAGCCGATACGACTTCTCCTCCTCGACCAAATAGGCAATCGCGCTTTCAACGTCGGGACATTCCACCGAATGCTCACGCAGGACGGTTAGCCGAATGGAAGCCACCAGACGGGTGAGCGCGGCTTCAAGGCGTTGCTTGAAATCCACAATCTCGCGCTGGTGGAGCGCGTAAAGTTTCGCCAGCAGGCGGTTGGTCGCTTGCGGCTGGGGTAGGGATTCCCATTTCGTAATCTTCTCCCGAAACTGCTCCTCGGTTGTGCCGCCTGCGCCGTCCTCCGAGGAAGCGTCAATGCCGAGTTCCCGAAACGCGGCCAGAATGGAGGCGTAGGGAATGTGCAGGACACCGAAGCCTTTCGATTCCAACTGATGCAGCGCGTTGCGCGTGAACTCGCCTGCAAGCACAGCGCCGCAGAACGGCTGATGACGCGAGAACGTCAGGGCAATCGGCATCACCGCCGCTTCGATTTCCTGAACCTTGTTCTTCGAGTGCTTGGTGTATCGCCGCCACGCCGATTCGACGAAAGCGATCGGGACGCCAAGCGTCTCCTCCGTTCCGCCGCGCTCTAAAACGTAGTCGAGGTCGTGCTTATTGCCGTAGCCGTCCTGCCAGGTCACTTTGCCCTGACCGCCTCTGGTTTTGCGCGGCCGTTTGAAATCGAGGTAGAGGCCGTGTCTCTGCGCGACTTCGCCGAGAACGTTGCGGACGAACATTTCAAAGCCGTCCCCGATGATCTGTCCCCACCGGTGAGCGAGTGATTCGGCCATGACGATTCCTTCCTATCCGCGGACCCATAGATGCCCTTCGCAAAGCGGCACACGATGTTTGCGGTTCTTCCATTTGATATTCCGGTCACGCAGTTTCTCGAACGACCACGAGTCGAATCCAGCGGCCAGGGCCAGTTTTCCGAACCATTCGATGACCGGCACGTAAACGCCGTAGGGCGCAGAGTCGCCAATGACGAAGCAAACTTCCGACGGCGAGGCGCAAACCCGCCGGAGCGCCCGCCACGTTTGCGCCAGGTCGAGGAAGTAGCAGGCGATCATGTTGTTGTAGGTCTTCTTGCCGCCACGCTCCAGCCGCACCGACGAAAGCTCGCGGCATATTGGCACAATCTCGTCCCGGATAGGCGCAAGCTCCGGAGATGCCAGCACTTCATCCAGATTCACCGAATTGGGCGGCACGTGCTGGGAACAGGCGCGCACCAGGTGTCGTCTCACCGCTTCCTGAAGGTCGCCCCAGCCGCGAATCTCACCCATGAACGCCATCTCCAAACGCGTCGCGTCGGCGTAGTCGTAATTATTGGCGTAGGGCGGGGAGGTAATGACTAGCGTGGCCCAACCGTCCGGCACGGTCGCACACTTGCGCGCGTCATCCACGCGCAACTTCGCTAGCGGCTTGGCCCGGCGTGCCATGAAGCGGATGTCGGCAGCAATCATTTGCACCGCCTTGTGCAACGTAATTTCAGGGGCTGGGGGCACGGTCTTGCGCCGGCCCGGCAATACGTATTGCCACGGCGCTGTGCCCGCTTCCGAAACCACGCGCAACGATGACACGAGCGCCATCCAGAGCAGCCGGGCTTCCGGTGAACCGTCCTGCTCGACCTCGACGCCCTGGCGGAACCGGTCCAGATAACCGAGCGTCTCAAGCCCGTAGCACTTCCCGATGATTTCCGGGTAATGCTCCGTTTGCGCCGCCGCTTCCCGGGCAAAGCCGAATGCCCTCTCCGCTTTGGAAATGAACCGCTCCGGGTCGGTGGTATAACTCAACTTGGCTTGTGCCACCCGATGCACGAACGGATGCGCCTCGATGCCGTGGGACGGGACGCCCATTTCGTCGCACGCCAGACAAGTCGTTCCTGAACCGACAAACGGGTCGAGGACCCGGAGTTCGTTGCCATCTCTTTCGGCCAGCAACCATTTCACCCACTCCGCCGAAAAGCCGGCGCTGTAACGGAACCAGCGGTGAACCGGCAGCCGCATATTGTTGAGAAAGTTAGAGGTATGGCCGACCACCTCCAGCGCGGGCCGAACCTCTTTGGCCTCCTGGTCGGCCTCAAACAGGTCGAGCACGGCCTGTTCGTAATCCTCGCGGAGACGGAGCAACACGTCGTCGCCCTCTTGGGCTGCTGGATATTTGACTGGTGATGCCATTGCCGCTCCCAGCTTAAGCCGCCGCGTCGGACAAACACAAGGCAAAGCGAGACGGCTGCAGAGTTCCGCCCTCTCCGGTTCAAAAACCACGCGGCCTTTGGTGCTCAGGGCCTTGGCCACGCGGCGCGACATGCTCAAGGTATGCCCCTTATCGCAGTTCGTTCCCGTAGTGACAGCAACGGACATAACGAGGTTCTGAACTTTCTCTCCCCCTTCCCATTCCAC
>CAIWJG010000508.1 GCA_903912925.1 uncultured Verrucomicrobia subdivision 3 bacterium
AATCATCCCGGGAAAAGCCCCGTCGGCTTCGAGTCGCCCGACTTTGACGATGGCAATTGGAAGACCATCCCGGTGCCGGGTTGCGTGGAGCTTTATGGCTATGGCACGCCTCTCTATAGCAAATGAACGAAACCGCTTCGCGGAGCCCGGAGGGCGATAGGCGTAACCGTAAATAGAATACGGTGAGCAGGCCGACCGCGGACACGGGCCCTTCGCTGCTAAGCAAAGGGCCGACAACGCGGTGGTGAACACCGCGCCGCCGGCCCAGAGTGGAGGGTGCTATGAATATCCTCCGTCAAAAACTCATCGATGAGATGGAAGTTCGCGGCCTGTCCCGCAATACGAAAGATTCCTATATCGGCTACGTTTACCGGCTGGCCCGACACTACCATCGGTCCCCGGATCAGATCACCGACGCAGAGCTGCGCACCTACCTCTTGCATCTGCTGCGGGAAAAGAAGAACGGTGCCAGCACCCTGTGCCTCGCGGTCAGCGCGCTGCGCTTTTTCTACCGACACGTACTGCAACGTCCGACCGACGCGATTGAGACCGCACTGCCGCGCATGAAGAAGCCGGTCCTGCGGCCACGCGTTTACAGCCCGGAGCAGGTCGGCCGGCTGCTGCAGGTTGACGGCCTCAACCTCAAACATCGCACGATGCTGATGACGACCTATGCCGCCGGTCTGCGCGTGAGCGAGGTGGTGCGGTTGCGACCGGAACATATCCTGAGCGAAAGAGGACAGATTCGAATCGAGGAGGGGAAAGGAAACAAGCAGCGCTACACGGTCCTTTCGCCGCGGTTGCTCGAACAACTGCGCGGCTATTATCGCGTCTATCGGCCGGCGGGCGGCTGGATGTTTCCTTCTGGATTTTGGCCTGATCGTCACTTGACCACCTGTTCGGCGATGTTGGCCTTTGATCGGGCGGTAAAGCTGGCCGGGCTGTCGCACAATGGTGGGATTCATTCCCTGCGTCACTCGTTCGCGACTCACCTCTTGGAAGCAGGCGTACCACTACCGGTGATCCAACGCCTGCTCGGCCACAGCAATCTCGCCACCACTTCCCGCTATCTCCACGTGCGCCGCGAGATCATCGCTGAGTTGAAGGGCCTGCTGGAAGCGATTGACGTCAATCCGCTGATCAAACCATCCGCCTGAGGCGACGGCCATGTCACCTCGGGCGGGCGATTTGCCCGCCTCGCCCGTTTTCACGGTGGCGGATGTGCTTCGCGTCGGTCTGCCCGACTACACGCGTAAGCATCAACTGCCACCGCAGCAGTGGCGAGTGTTGCGAGCGATCCTGGCCTGCCGCACCCCGGAACTCGGCGGCCATCTCTTTGAGTGCAGCAATTGCAGCACGCAGCGATTCGTGCCGCATTCCTGCCGCAACCGGCACTGTCCCACCTGCCAGGGTGCCAATGGCTACGCTTGGATGCAGACCCAGGCCGACTCGCTCTTGCCCATCCCGTACTTTCACGTGGTGTTCACGTTGCCCCACGTCCTCAACCCGCTGATCCAGCAAAATCAGTCCGCCTGCTACGATCTACTGTTCGCTTCCGCCTCTGCCACCCTCCTGGAGTTTGGCCGGCACGAGTTGCAAGCGCAGTTGGGGATCTCGATGGTCCTCCACACTTGGAGCCAGACCTTGGGTCCGCATTTTCATGTTCATGCCATCGTCACCGGCGGTGGACTGCGCGAGGACGGTACCTGGGCTGGCACGGCGCCGCACTGGCTCTTTCCAGTCTTTGCGCTCTCGGCCATGTTCCGCGGCAAGTTCTGCGCCGGACTTCGGCAGCTCCATCTGGACGGAAAACTGGAGTTCCATGGCCAACAAGCGACCCACGCCACTGCAACGGCGTTTGCCACGCTCCTCCAGGCCACGGCCACGAAGCAGTTTGTCGTCTACGCCAAGCGCCCATTTGCCGGACCCGAGACGGTGCTGGCCTATCTCGCGCGCTACACCCACCGCATCGGGATCACGAATCGCCGGATCGCCGCACTCGATGCGTCGACCCGCACCGTCACTTTCGACTACAAAGACTACGCCGACGGCGCCAAGCACAAGCGCATGACGATTGCCTGCGAAGAGTTCGTTCGACGACTCCTGTTGCACATCTTGCCTG
>CAIWJG010000509.1 GCA_903912925.1 uncultured Verrucomicrobia subdivision 3 bacterium
ACAGCAAGGGGGTATCGTAATCAAGCGTGACGAAACGTGCGGCCATAATTGATTGACAATGACCCTCGCCATTCGTTCAATCCTGCTGAAAAATACTTTCGCCTAAGTCCGACAGGCTGCTAGATGATTCTCACAAATCCTTGATTCCATTGGCTACAATTTGAATGGAGCGGGTGATGGGAATCGAACCCACGTGGCGAGTTTTCAGGCGTAATCTCTGATAACTGGCCTAAAACAGCCTATTTGGAACGGGCTTGACAACCTTAAACGTTGTAGGCTATTGTTGTAGCGCTTATGGCTACTGTTCACAAGACTCCGGCCAGCCCGAACTGGCTTTGCTACTACACCGACCGCAACGGCAAGCGGCGGACCAAATCCACACTCACCCGCAGCAAGCGGGAAGCCGAGCGCATCTGCGCGAAGGTTCAGAGCATCGAGGACCAGGCGCGTACCGGAAACATCACAGAGGAACGGGCGCGTCGTGTCATCGAGAAAGTAGTCGGCGAGATCATGGCAGAGTCCGGCGCTCCCATTGAGCGCAAGACTGTGCGCGAGCACTTCACGTCGTGGATCAAGGCGTTTGAGTCCGAACAAAGTGAAGGCACGTTCATCCGGTATCAGGGCATCGTGGACAACTTCCTTGAGTTCCTGGACGGCAAGGCCAGTCGCAACCTGTCGGCGCTCACTGCCGATGATGTGGAGCGGTACCGCGACCACCTGCAAAGCCGCGTTGCCCCTTCCACGGTGAACACCCATTTGAAGGTTGTCCGCGTGGCTCTGGAAAGGGCCGTCAAGCAACGGGTATTCGAGACCAACCCGGCCCGGCTAGTGGACAACCTGAGCACGGAAGGCCGCCACGAGCGCCGCGCCTTCACCCTGGCCGAATTAAAGAAGCTGCTGGCCATCTGTAACGACGACTGGAAAACCGCTGTCGTGATCGGCATCTACACCGGGCTGCGCTTGGGGGACATCCAATCCCTCACCTGGGCCAACCTCGACTTGCAGCAACAGGAGTTGACCATCCGTACGCAAAAGACAGGGCGCGTGCAAATCCTGCCGCTTGCCAAGCCGCTCCTGCGCCACATTGAAACCCTGCCCGCTGGCGATGACCCGCAAGCGCCGCTTTGCCCGTCCTTCCAAGGCAAGACCATAAGCTGGCTCTCGAATCAGTTTTTCGAGATCATGGCGAGCGCCGGACTGGTGCAGTCCCGGGGGGACCACCAGAAGAAGGAAGGCAAGGAAGGACGCAGCGCACGGCGGCAACTCAGCCCCATCTCATTCCATGCTCTACGCCACACCGCCACCAGTCTGCTAAAGAATGCGGGCGTAAGTGATGTAGTGACGCGGGACATTGTCGGCCACGAGAGCGCAGCCATTAGCCGCAACTACACTCACATTGAAACCGAAACCAAGCGGGCTGCGCTGGACAAATTGCCCGACGTGACCAAGACATGAGAAAGCAACACGCAGATCCCGAGGGGGGCGCGCCGTCCCTCGAACCGACCGTGCGGGACTTAGCCCAACTGGCCGCACGCATAATGGCAACCGCTTGGTACAAACGCGAATTGGATCTTTGCAAGGAGGACCCGTCCAAGCTCGATCGGTACCCCGGAGCATCGCAACGCCGCGCCGTCCATGAAGCTCGTGTCCTATTTGCGGAGTGCGCCGCAGCTATGGGGCTGAAGGACAACCCGGGAAACAAACTGACGCGCGGGGACCTGTTCTTCCAATTCATCCTCTCCAACGGAGGCAAGTATGATCCCACTGGAATGAGCACGATGCTGGCAAGCCTAGCCGTCCAGATGCTTTCTTCAGGGACGCCGCGCGCGGAGGCTGTGAGGGAGGCGCTGGAATTGCTAAGTGCGAGCAATTCGGAGATTTCCTCGTGTCCCTACCATGAAGCGACGGAACCCCTTGCGCTGATCCCCGCGCCGCCCCGATGGCCAGCAACACTCAAAGACTTTTATCGCCGGATCGTGGAGGCACGCGACACGGCGGACGCCCAACCCCGCTTACGTCGCTACCTGCGCGACTCGTATTATCTTTGGGGATATTCACCCCACTGGTCGCAAGACCAAGAAGACCGACGGGTGGATGACACCTTCCAGGAGCTTCGGACAAAGGGTTTCGACAAACCTAGCTGGCTGGCCCACGCGAGAGGCTACCGACGCTGGTGGGCGGGCGAAGTCCACGAGATAAAGCGACGCGCCGGCCGGGCCGGCTACGAGGCCAAACGCCGCGCAGCCGCAGGACCCCCAAAGAAAGCCCGCTAGAAGCCCCTTGACAACGTTGCACCCCGTTTTGCTCGGCGCTGGCCCGTAAAACGTGACGCTCTGCTCGCTCGTGACGCCAAGACAGCCCCGCGCTGCTCGTTTTGCATCGGTCAAACCTGCTATGTCCTACCTGATACGGTGAGGACATGTGTACAAGAAAATTGGTTTCGACAGCAACCACTGCCCCGGTTGAAAGGGGCAACCTCGCCGGCTCAACGCCAGAATTTGGCCGCGTCGCGGACGTGCAGAAACTTTACGGGATCAAACGGGGCAGCCTCTACAGCCTGCTGGCCGACGGCAAGATCAAGGGCGTCCTCCTTCGTGTGCGCGGGCAGAAGTCAGGCATCCGTTTGATCGACTTGGCAAGCGTGGGGGCCTTCATCCGCGCTCAGATGGAAAGTGAGGAGCAGGGGAGAGAAGCATGAGATCCCAAACGCCAACGGCAGCAAAATGGCCGGCGCCGTAGGAAGCGACGACCGGCCAAGAAGGAATTTCGTGAAAACAGCATCCCCCCTAATCATCGCAAAGTCAATTGAGCTTTCGCCCTGCCCTGCCGCTGGTACCGGCGTTCACTCATGGCTCATGGCCGAGGCCAACCGCTGCCGGATTGCCGGCCAGACAGCCGACGAAGCCGAGCGCCGACTTGCGGCCAACATCACCCGCCCGCCAACCCCAGCGAGTGAAATCAGAACGACCGTCGCAAAAGCCTACGCTGGCACCTGGGCGCCATCGGGCAGGCCGGCGTTCAAGTCCTACCGTCGGGCACCCGTACCGCTATCCTCGATTACGTTCAACCCCGCCAAGCTCGCAGCGGTTGCCGGCGCCATCCAACAACCTACCAGTTGGCGGCATTGGCTTTGGGAAAGATCAGCCAAACGACCGGAGTGCATGAATGCCTTTTCGTTCCTGGCTCACCTATACCGCGATGGTGAGAGGGTTCATCTATTCGACAAGATGGACAGCAAGACCGCGATGCACACCGTCACCATCACTCACCCGATGGACTGCCGGGTCCCCGCCGACATCCGCGAGGGGGGGCAGCATGGCTTGGGATGCTGGTATTTGGCCAACCCAATAGATGGTGAATGGCACGACACCGGAGAAAAGGACAAGATAACAGGGAAGCCGCACTTCTCTTGCCGGAATCACCAAGCAATCACAAGCTGGCGCTACGGAGTGCTCGAATCTGACCTCGCACCCGCTGACCTCTGGCTGGCGTTCATCGTTCAGTTGCCGGTTCGAGTTTCGGCCATCTACACCAGCGGTTCACGGAGTATTCACGCTCTGATACGGCTCGATGCGACCAGCAAGGCCGACTTCGACCGCATCATCGCACCGCTCAAGCGTCCGCTGAAGGTGTTGGGCGCTGACCCTGCCTGCCTATCAGCGGTTCGATTGACCCGGTTGCCGGGATGCTGGCGACCAGAGAAGCGAGGCTTCCAAAAGCTCCTTTATCTGTGCCCGAATCCGCCCGCCGTCCGCCTCGCGGACCTGCCCGTCCTCCGCACGCGGTTCGAGATGCTGGACCGCTGGCACACTCTCTGCCCAAGGTGGAACCGAAATCAGGAGGCTTACCAGTGAGACCAACAATTCAGCAGATGGTTGAAAGTTGCGCGGGCATCGGCCCCGACGGGCATCCTGGTGCCGATGCTGCTGAGGATATGAAGCCCTTCCCGCTTGAGCACCTTCCGCTGGTAGCGGCGGACATGGCAATGGCAATCGCCCGCACGGAGCGGACACCCGAAACTCTGGCGGGGTGTTGCGTCTTGGGCATCCTGTCCGCGTCCATCGGAGCGGGCTTGCAAGTAAAGTCTGGCCCGGATCGTGTCACGAGGGGAAACCTCTACCTCATGGCAAGCGCGGAATCCGGGAGCGGAAAGAGCGAGACCTTCCGCCATGCGGCCCGGCCCTTTCACGAGTTTGAGCGGAACATGGTGAAACGATGGCTGACCGACACCGCCCCGAAGGTGGAAACGGACGTCGCAATTCTGGAATCTTGCATCAAGCAGCTCACCGGGACAGCAGGTAAGGCCAAAGACGCAATCGAGCGGGCATCCCTGCGTGATGAGCTGGAAAAGGCCAAGGCGGACCTGGTGGTCGCCAAGGCCCTTTGCCAGACCCCAGCCCTATGTTGCGAGGACATAACCACGGAACGCCTCGCCGTGATGCTGGGGCACAACCAGGAGCAGCTTGCCAGCCTATCCCCGGACGCCGGCAGCATCGTGAACAATTTGCTGGGGCGTTATTCCAAGCTGGATCGCACGGATGAAGGCATCTATTTGAAAGCCTTCAGTGGGGATTACTGCCGGGTTGATCGTCAGGGACGCGACCCCGTCTTGCTTCAGCGGCCTTGCCTTGCGGCCCTCTGGCTTACGCAGCCCGACAAGGTGGACACCTTGCTGGCAGAGCGGAGCCTTACCGACGGCGGCTTGATTCCCCGTTTGCTGGTCTGCCATACCCGCGCCCAGCCCCGGCCCATCCTGGACGACGCGGAAGGCATCCCGGCAGCCACTGCGAGCGCTTGGGCGATGCTGATAGGCAAACTGATTCACACCTTCCGCATGGCCCCCGAACCCTTCACCATTGAACCCACGCCGGAAGCCCGGCAGGTGATGAAGGAACATCACAATCGAATTGTGACCCAGCGCCTGGCTGAATTGAGGGACGTAACGACCTACGCGGCCCGGTGGAATGAGCAGGCGTGGCGGATTGCCGTCTGCCTACACGCCGGCCTTCACGGGGCAGAAGCGGGCGACCAGATGCTGCTAGCGGACACGGCGGAAAGCGGAATCGCCCTGGCTGACTGGTTCGCCAACGAGCAGCTTCAGATCCTGGCCGGCGGACGGACGGCAGCGCGGCGGGCAAAGTTGGATGAGGTCCTGGCATTACTGGCGGACACCCCCAGCGGCATCCGGGCGAGCGACGTTTATCGGGCACGGATCGAGGCCGGCGCGGATGAAGCCCACGCCTTACTCACCCGGATGGAAGCGGAAGGCGAACTGGCCGGCCACGAGTCCAAGCCTGAAACCGGAGGCCACGTCACCCGGACCTACACCAAGGCCAGAAAGTGACGTGAACCCCTGTGCAACTCGTGCAACTCGTGCAACTCGACCAGAAATGAAGCCGTCTTGCACGTCTTGCACGTCTTGCACAGGGGTAAAGGCCAAAACAGAGCGGCCTCATGGTCGCACACCAAGGCGGGAAAGGGCCACACCATCGCGAGCGGGAGCACCCGTTAAGCCCCTGTAGCGTGCGTTCCTGTGGCCTACAGCGAGCCGGGAGCACCCGCCCCCAGAGGATGACACCCCCGACCGGTCACAAGGGGCAGGACGGGCGAGCCGAGGCCCTCGACTGGATAGACCGGCTAGCCACGGCGCCGCAGAATTGAATCTGAGCAGGATATGACCACTACCCGCCCCCGCATAGGCCGATTGGTCGGCAGGGCCGCAAGGGCTACCAACGTCGATAAGGGTTTCGGATCAGATTCTGATTCACGTTTTGATTAATGTTTTGATTAATGTTCACAGGCGCTAACGCGCCACTCATTGCAGCATCGGCCATCCTCACGGCGGCTTGTGCTTTCATGCGTTCATTGTCGGCGTAATCTCGCTTGGCAGCTTCTTCCGCATTGAGTTTGGCAATTTCGGCGTTGGCTTTGTCCCTTTCAACCCTCATCCGTTCTTCGGCTTCCCACCGCTCTTGCTGTAGCTTTTGCCGATCGAGAGACCTTTGATAATCCGATGCCTGTTGTGTGCGCCAAGCGGCGTCAGTTCGCAACTGCTCTGCCTTGGCCGTTTCAACATCTATGTTCAAGTACGAGAGAATCGCCGGATGAATCGTGTCCACGTCCACAGCGATTGATCCTGTCCCCACGACGGGCCGGAATACCAGTTTCCTGCCGAAGCGTTGAATGAAAGTCATGTTCTTTCCCAGCACCCCGCCGTTGCGGTCTAACACGCTTGGAAATACGAAGGTGCGCAACTCTGCTCCGCCTGCCCCCGATGCCACTGTCACGGCTGGCGCGGGCACCTCTGCGAGCTTCTGGCGCTCAGTCTCCTTCTGGCGTTGTTCAGCCTCTTTATCCGCTAAGGCTCGCTCGGCATCCTCTAAGCGAGCACTGATAGCCCGAATCTGCGCCGTGGAATTGGTCAGCACGGCGGTCAGTTGCTCCACCTTGTCCTGAAGCATTTCGGTGATTTTGTCTCTTTGCTCAATCGCTTGCTCGCGCCGGACGGTCGCTTGCTTCGCCTCTAGCAATTGCAGCGAGAGCTTCTGCGAACGGCCGCGTTCGACGGAGTAAAGGCCCCCAAACAGAACCCCTAACGCAGATGCAACTATGACAAGGCAGACGACTAAAGTTTTCATACGATTGCTCATTATTTTTGATACAGCCGCTGTAAGCGGGGGGGGGTATTAAGCAACTCCATAAGAAAGGGCGCGAGCCCGACGCACGCGCGTTCTTCTGTCCGAATGAACCCGCCCTCGCTAAGTTCCGCCTCGATCCAACACCCATTCCGCAAAGAAGTCAAAGCCTTTCTTGGCCATTTTTGGCATCGAGAAACCTCCTGCAAAAAGGCTCATCGGAAAGAGAAGGCGGCCATATTGACGCGCTGAGCCACCCCGCCGCCACCCCCAAAACCGCCGCTCCCCGCTCGCGCTGGAGGGTCCTGGCTGGCCAGAAAAAGCATTCTTGCCCGGCCAGCTTCATCACGCGCGCGCGCGCACGCGCACAGGCTCCCGTTACCACGGCTAGGCTTCCCGAGCGAGAGAGAAACGCCCTCACCTGTAACTACAACCGCCTTGTAAGCGTTAGCGTCCCGGCGAACACGCCAGCGCCAGAAGGCGACGGCGCACGCCTCGCGAAGATGCCCACGGCGCGCCAGAACCGCCGCCAGAGTGCCGGGCGCGGGCTGTGGCGAGCTTTCAGGAGGCGTCCGCTACCCTGACATGGTCCGGTGTGAGCTAGGGGCTTGTGGGCACCTGTTCAGTAGTGAGCGCCGGGAGGGCATCAAAGCCGGGAGTGTGAACAAGGTTAAACAACCTTGCACTTGTTGTAGGGGAGTGTTGTAGGGCGCTCCATTCCCACCGGTAGATATGCATTAAACCATTGATTCCATTGGCTACAATTTGAATGGAGCGGGTGATGGGAATCGAACCCACGTGGCCAGCTTGGAAGGCTGGAGCTCTACCATTGAGCTACACCCGCAGCTCGCTGCGGCCAAATAGTAATGCCGGCAGGTAGAATGTCAATGCCCGGACGGGCCGCGCCGCGGACGGGTCGGAGCTTGAACTCACAGGGGGAGCGTATATTCTGCGGGCAGATGAATTCACTGCTTCTCACCGGCGGTCGGGTCGTAGATCCCGCCAACTGCTTCGACGGCACTGCGGATGTGCTGATTTGCGAGGGGAAGATTGCCGCCGTCGGGCCGGATGCGGCGGCCAAGGCGCCGGCCGACACGGAGCGGATGGACGTCCGCGGGCAGGTGGTTTGCCCGGGGTTGATTGACTTGCACGTCCATTTGCGTGAGCCGGGTCAGGTGGCCAAGGAGACGATCGCCACCGGCACTGCGGCGGCCGCGCGCGGAGGATTCACCTCGGTGGTTTGCATGCCCAACACGACGCCGGCGATTGATAACGCCGGAACGGTGGCGCTGATTCACGAACGGGCAAGGGACCAGGGCGTCGTAAACCTCTTTGTCGCGGGAGCCATCACAAAGAACCTCGCCGGCGAGGAATTGGCGTCCATCGGGTCGCTCAAGAAGGCCGGTGTGGTGGCGATTACCGACGACGGTCACTGCGCGCAGAACAACGACATGATGCGCCGGGCGATGGAGTACGCGAAGATGTTCGATCTGCCGGTAATGGACCACTGCCAGGATTACTCGCTGGTGATCGACGGGGTGATGCACGAGGGCTATTGGAGCACGGTGCTGGGTCTGCGCGGCTGGCCGTCGGCGGGCGAAGAGATGATCGTAGCGCGGAACATCCTGCTGGCCGAGACGACCGGGGCGCACGTGCATTGCCAGCATATCAGCGCGGCGGGCAGCGTGCGCTTGCTGCGCGAGGCGAAGAAGCGCGGGTTGCTGGTGTCCGGCGAGGCGTGCCCCCATCATTTTACGCTCACGGACGCGGCGGTAGCCGGGAGCGACAAATTCTTTAAGGCGGACGGCAAGGGCGTTTTCGGTTATTCCGCTGGCCGCGGCGATCTGCCGTCCTGGCCGGCGTATGACACTAATTTGAAGATGAATCCTCCCCTCGGCTCGGCGAGCGACCGCGAGGCGGTCCTGGAAGGACTGGTAGATGGCACGCTGGAGATTCTGTGCAGCGACCATGCGCCGCATTGCGACTACGAGAAGGAAGTGGAGTTCGATTATGCGCCATTCGGCATCACGGGCCTGGAAACCGAACTGGCGCTTTCGCTGATGCAGCTTTATCACAGCAAGCGGCTGGGCCTGGCCGATGTGATTGCGAAGTTCACCGTGGGACCGGCCCGGCTCTTGCATCTGCCAAAGGGCACGCTGAGCGTCGGCGCGGACGCCGACGTGACCGTCTTTGATCCGGACCGCGAATGGGTGTTCCACAGGTGCGACAGCGTGAGCAAAGCCACGAACAGCCCCTTTTACGGCTGGCCGCTCCGCGGCAAAGCGGCGGCCACGATTGTGGGCGGCCGGAAGGCGTGGGCTGAACAAGCCGAACTCGCAAAGGCCTGACCGCTGCTGCTGACTCTGAATGAAAGCGATACTGGCCCTCGAAGATGGTTCGTTGTTCCACGGCACCGGCTTTGGCGCCTGCGCCTCAGCCTGCGGCGAGGTCTGTTTCAACACCTCGATGACGGGCTACCAGGAGATCCTGACCGACCCGTCCTACAAAGGGCAAATCGTCACGATGACCTACCCTCTCATCGGCAACTACGGGGTCAACCGGCACGATGTTGAATCCTGGCAGCCGCACGTGGCCGGGTTCGTCATCCGCGAACTGTCGCCGGTCGTGAGCAACTGGCGGGCGGAATCTTCCCTGTCCGAGTACCTGGAGCAGAACACTATTCCCGGCATTCAGGGAATTGACACGCGGGCGCTGACCCGGAAGCTGCGTGTGCGGGGGGCGCTCAACGGCTTTATTTCGACGGAAGGCATCGGCGACGCTGAAGCGATCAAGCGCGCCAAGGAATGGCCGGGGTTGATGGGCGTGGACTACGTCAAAGAGGTCACGCACAAGCAAGCGTTTGCCTGGGATCCGAAAGATGAGCACAGCGCGAACTTCAACGTGGTGCACGGCTCCGGTCCGGCGGAAGTGCGGGAGGTGCGGGATCCACTGCCGCCGGCGGACATCCCGATTGTGGCCTACGATTACGGGATGAAGTACAACATTCTGCGCCGGCTCCGGCAGCATGGGTTCAAGGTGCAGGTGGTGCCAGCAACCGCCACGGCCGCGGAGGCGCTGGCTTACAAGCCGGCGGGCATCTTCCTCTCCAACGGCCCGGGCGATCCGGCGGCTCTCGGCTACGCCGTGCAGGCGGTGAGCGATCTCACGAAATCGGGTGTGCCCATCTTTGGAATTTGCCTCGGCCACCAGATTCTTGGGCAGGCGTTTGGCGGGAAGACCTTCAAGCTGAAGTTTGGCCACCGGGGCGGCAACCAGCCCGTCAAGGATCTGGAATCGGGCCGGGTGGAGATTACGTCGCAGAATCACGGCTTCGCAGTGGACCCGGCCACGCTGCCAGCAGATGTGGCGGTGGATCGCATCAACCTCAACGATCAGACCGTCGAGGGCATGCGCCACAAGACCAAACCGATCTTCTGCGTGCAGTATCACCCGGAGGCTTCCCCCGGGCCGCACGACTCCACGGGTCTGTTCGCCCGGTTCCGGGCGATGATTGAGAAGGGGTGAGGCTTGAGGCGTGAAACGTGAACAAAGCATCCGAAGCCCCTGCCGCGGTTGTCTTCACGTTTCACGTTTCACGATTCACGTCGCACGTTTGCGGTTGACATGAACCGGGCGGCGGCAATAATCGCATCACTTAACTAAGCTATGGCAAAACTCGTTGTCCTCAGCGTGGGAATGACCGGACGCACCCAGGAGTTGAAGGTGGAGAAAACCACCATCGGCCGGGTTGATGACAACACCTTCCAAATTACCGAGCCATCCGTCTCCAGTCACCATTGCGAGGTTGTGCTGCAAGGGAACGAGGTGCTGGTTCGGGATCTGAATTCGACCAACGGCACCTTTATCAACGGCGAGAAGGTCACCGAAAAGGTCATTAAGTCCGGCCAGATCCTGCGCCTGGGCCAGATCGAGATGCGCTTGGAAACCGATGCTCCCGGCGGCCCCGCCAAGAAGCAGATTGATCAGACGATGGTGATGCAGCGCGGCGTCAGCCTCACTGAGTTGGAGCAAGGCTCTCGCGCCGGCGGGTTCGACACCAAGAGCGCGGGGTTTTCGAAGAAGACTGACAAGGGCAGCAAGATCTTCTGGATCGTGGCTGCCGTGGTTGGCTTGTTGATTGTCGGCGGGCTCTTCTACGCTCTGATGATAGCGAGCAAGTAGGCTATTTCTCTTTCAGCCAGCGGGCCACTTCGGCAGCCGCGTAAGTGATCAGAATGTCCGCGCCCGCACGGCGCATGGCCAGGAGGCTTTCCATAGTCACGGCACGCTCGTCAATCCACCCGTTGGCCCCGGCGGCTTTCACCATCGAGTACTCACCGCTGACGGCGTAGGCGGCGGTCGGATAGCCGAACTCGGTCTTCACCCGGTAGAGGATGTCGAGATAAGCGAGCGCGGGCTTGACCATAACGATGTCCGCGCCTTCCTGGATGTCGAGCGCGACCTCGCGCAGGGCCTCAGATGCGTTGGCCGCATCCATCTGGTAACTGCGCCGGTCGCCAAACTTCGGGGCGGATTCCGCCACCTCGCGGAAGGGGCCGTAAAAGGCGGAGGCAAACTTGGCGGCATACGACATGATAGGCGTTTCCACGAAGCCAAGCCGGTCGAGTTCGGTCCGAATCGCCAGCACGCGGCCATCCATCATATCACTAGGCGCGACCATGTCCGCGCCGGCCTGGACGTGGCTGGCGGCGGTGCGGGCCAGCAGCTTGAGCGTGGGATCGTTCAGAATCCTGGCCCCGGCCTTGTCGCTCAGCACAATGCCGCAATGGCCGTGCTCCATGTATTCGCACAGGCAGACATCCGTGATCACCAGCAGTTCGGGCAACTCCTTTTTCAGCAGCCGCACGGCCTGTTGGACAATGCCGTTGTTGGCGTAGGCGCCCGAAGCCTTGGCGTCTTTTCGGTCCGGAATGCCGAACAGTAATACTGCCGGTACCCCGAGGCCGTGCGCGCGGGTCGCTTCGACCAGCAGCTCATCCGGGGAAAGCTGAAACACGCCGGGCATGGCGGCGATCGGGCGGCGCAATTTCCGGCCCGCACGGGCAAATAATGGCAGGACCAACTGGGCCGCGCTCAACTGCGTTTCCCGCACCAATGCGCGCAGGACAGGAGACTGGCGCAACCGCCGAGGCCGATAAGCAGGGAATTGTCCAACGGGCTGCAAACTCATGCCCCTACTTTACGTCTGAGGCGGAAACTTCAAAGCGCAAAATGTGGGGGTGCGCCGAGGAAAACCGCCTTGGGAACGAGTTCCCCTGCGGGCATTGCCTCAATTCAAGGCAATGCGGGAGAGGGAGTGTCCAAAGAGCCCGGTTCGTTGGGTGGAGTCAGGAGGCCGGAAGGGTTGCCCCCGGAGCAGGGGCCTGCTTCACGTAACTGATCTTCACCGGGTACGAAATATTGAGGCGGTCCTGCACGTCCATCTGGACCCTGAGCTTTCGCTTGGGCAGCGCGGCCTGGATAACATGCGAGCGCATTTGCATGAGTATCAACGCGGGCGACTGAGGTGAGGGACGCCGCGTGGCGATCTCGGCAAAGCCTCGCATTTCCTGCAGCAGCTTCAACATTCGGATTCTTGCGGCCATAAGCTTTTTCTTAAGCGAGTGCCCGCAGGACACGTGCCATCAGGGGTCTGCCTGACGCAGTTCTCCGCGGCTAACGAGTTACGCCGGGGCGGAAACCGGCGCCTGGCTGGCCGGCGGCAAGGCCACCCGGCCATAGCCGATAATAGGTCCGCGTAAATGCCGCTTGGCAGCACCGGCGGGTTTTGGTTAGCTCTCAGCGCCAAATGATACGACTGCGTTCCATGATCACGCTGGCCCTCTGCGTCCTGGCCCTTCCCGCGGCGCTCCGGGCGCAGCAACGTCCGGGGTGGGTGATCGAGGCGCTTGACGAAAACGGCTGGGCGGAGTTCGATTTCCAGACCGGCCAGGGCCGAGGCACCAACGGCGTGCTGGTCCGCTATGGCAGCGCTTTCCTAACCGCTGACCAGGTCAGCGTGAACCAGCAATCCGGCGAAGTCATCGCCGACGGTAACGTCCATGTCCAGAGCGAGGAGCAGATGTGGGCGGGCGAGCATATCCGCTACAATTTTAAGACCAAGATGATAGAAGCGGAGCAGTTCCGCACCGGCCGGACGCCGGTCTTCGCGGAGGGTGAAGGACTGCACGGCGACTTCACAAACCGGGTGTTAATCGCCACCAACGGTATGATCACCACCGACGATGTGTCCGAGCCGGCCTTCAAGGTCCGCGCGAAATACCTCAAGATCATTCCGGGCGATAAATTAGAGGCGCGCCACGCGACGCTCTACGTCGGAGGTGTCCCGGTCTTCTATTATCCCTATTACTCGCGCAACATTGGGCCACACGCCAACAACTTCAACTTCATGCCAGGTTATCGCACAAGCTGGGGGCCGTTCCTGCTGGGCAACTATCATTTCTACATGGGTGATGCGCTCGAAAGCACAGCAAAAGTGGATTACCGCGGGCGGCGCGGGGCGGGGCTCGGGCCGGATCTGAACTATCACTTGGGCCGCTGGGGCGACGGGACCCTAAAATACTATTACATGTACGATCAGGATCCGAGCGCGGACGGGGGCGATCCGAACATGGACAAGAATCGGCAGCGGGTTTATTTCGGTTACCAGTCTAATCCGGCCACCAACTTGAGCGTCAAGGCGCTCGTGCAGTACCAGACCGACACGAACATCGTCCGGGAATTCTTTGAAGGCGACTACCGCGCGGACGTACAGCCGGCGACGTACTTCGAGGTGAACCGGTTCTGGCAGAACTTCAGCGTGGATACCTACGTGCAGCCGCAGGTGAACAGTTTCCTGGACACGATCGAACGGCTGCCGGAAGTCCAGTTAAACGGCCAGCGGCAGCAATTATGGGAGACGCCGGTTTATTACGAGAGCGTGACTTCAGCCGGGTACTACCGGCACGCGTATGGGCAGACCAACGGCGTGTACGCCGGGCTGGATTACGAGGCTCCGAGAATGGACACCTACCAGAAACTGCTCCTGCCCTATACCTTTTTCGACTGGCTGAATGTCACCCCGCGCGTGGGCGGACGCTACACTTACTACGGCGCCACCACTGGTCCCGGAGCGACCACCGACGACGTGAGTCGCTGGGTGTTCGACACCGGGGCCGAGGTGTCAACCAAGGCCTCGCGGCTTTGGCCGGAAGCACAGAACGACTTTTTCCAGGTGGACGGTCTGCGTCACATCCTCGAGCCGTCCGTCAACTACGCTTACATCCCCAACCCCAATGTTTATGGCACCAATCTGGTGCCCCAATTCGATTATCAAATGCCCAGCTTGCGCCTGCTGCCGATCACCATGCCGGACTACAACTCGATCGACTCGATCGAGGGTGAGAACGTCTTCCGCTTCGGGCTGCGCAACAAATTCCAGACCAAGCGAGAGGGACAAGTAGTCAACCTGGTGGATTGGAATGTTTACACCGATTGGTACGTGAATCCCAACACCAATCAGACCCCTTTCTCGGACATCTATTCGGACCTGACGTTCAAGCCGCGGTCGTGGCTGACGATTGAATCCCTTACCCGCTATGAGATTACGGACGGCCTCTGCCGCATGTCGTTGACGGCGGTGACCCTCCATCCCGCCGACACTTGGAGCTGGACACTTGGACAGTTCTATCTGCGCAACGATTATAGCAGCTCGCCCACGGCACTCGGCCAGGGCAACAACCTTTTCATCAGCACCATTCTGCTGCGGCTTAACGAGAACTGGGGGCTTCGGGCGTCCCAGCGCTTTGAAGCACAAACCGGGACCATGCAGGACCAGGCTTACACGATCTATCGGGACATGCGGAGTTGGACCGCAGCCTTGTCCGTGCGGCTGCGCAACGGCGGCGGCGGCAACCCGAACGACTACACGGTCGCCTTCACCTTCTCGTTCAAAGCCGCGCCACGCTACGGCCGTGGCAGCGACATCGGCACGCCCTATTGGCTGATGGGCGGCTAGCGCTAACGTAGTAAGCCACTTGATCGGGCGGGGATTGGGGCCGAATATGGGATCGCAACCGATTCCGCGGGTAATTGCAGTAGCGGCAGCAACTTGAGTCTGCTATGGCCTTCGGTCTCGGGAGCGGCGGAGGGGGTGGAAGCGGAAGCGCGCGGGTTGGCGGGCTTCCGGGTCGAGTTCAAGCGTGCAATAGCCTCCGTCCTTCAGAAGCTCGATGCCGGCCAGAGCGGGGCAGAGGCGGACATGGAATGGGCGCCAGTAGCGAGCCTCGCTCAGGGCGGTGCTGAGGCGTTTGCCGGTGTAACCGAGGAAGCGGATGGGCGGCATGCCGGACAGGATGCGGCTTTCCCACAGGATGAGGTTGGAGTGCAAGTGGCCGATCGTGGTCTGTTCGATCTGCGACAGCTTGGCACGGATGCTTTCCTCGCGCCACAGGAAGGGGAGAGCGGTCGGGTCATGGCAGAAGAGCAGGACGCGCTGGCCGGGCTGCAAGGCCTCGAAGGCGCGGCGAATCTCAGCCATGTGTTCGGTGCGCAGGCGTTCCCATTCGGGCCGCTCAGCCGGCAGCATGTCGGCCTCGTAAACGGGCAGGGCGACGAGGGTAGATACCAGCCCCAACAGGACGTAGCGGCCGATTTCGAGCCGCCAGAAGGAGTCCAATCCCACTTCCTCCTGGCCCCGATGCCAACTGGCGAGGCGCAGGCCGCCAGTCTTGGCAAACATGGGGATCTTGCCCAGTTCATGGTCGCCGTAATTGACGCGGAGGTTGGCGCCGAATCGCTGGCGGAGCTTGCCCACACATTCCAGGACGCTCTTGCAGGAGGCGTCGTCGCTCAGGCCGACGAAGGCCGTATTGCAGGAGTAATCGCCGTTGGCGAGGACGTAGTCGAAGTCGGCACCGCGTTCGAGGAACTGGTCGAGGAGGTGGTTGTTGCGCATCGGGTGGCGCTGCCAAAGGTAATGGCGATAGAGATGAGCAAGCTTGCGGACGGCGGGATTGGGGATGGCCCGCAGCTCATAGTCATGGCCGCGGGCCTGTTCAGCGGCGCCGGCGTAGTGAACGTCGCTGAGGATCCCGATCGTGAAAGTGCCCATGGCGCCTATGTTGTAGCAGATCACGTGCCACCGTCAACAGGGGTGATGGTTCCCTGATCCTCGCCTAACAGATTATTGATCACAACATCCAACATCCAACATCCAAAGGAGGAGAGGGAGTTCCACCGAACTCATGGTGGTAGTAACAAGAAGCGCCCCCCCTGGTTGATGGGCTCCATCCGTGGCTAAAGGTACCTGCTGCGTTTGACGGTTGTCGTCCGGGGCAGGAATGGGCAAGATGGCGGCGCTTGACGGACCGCATCAAAGACACTTGGCGCACACTGCTGGTTTGTTCGCTTCTGGCTGCCTTCACCCTGGCCGCGTTCTGGCCGGCGCGGCACTTCGCTTTCCTGAATTGGGACGACCTGACCTACGTCTCGAAGAATGATCATGTCCGCAGCGGACTCACCTGGAGCGGTTTCCTCTGGTCGTTCACCCACAGTTACTCGAGCAACTGGCACCCGTTGGCCTGGCTCTCGCATATGCTGGACTGCCAGCTTTACGGGTTGAATCCCAGCGGGCACCACCTGACCAGCCTCTTGCTCCACAGCGTCAACGCCGGCCTGCTGTTTGTCGCGCTAAAGCGCCTGACCGGCGCCCTCTGGCGCAGCGCATTGGTGGCCGCTTTGTTCGCGCTGCACCCGCTGCATGTCGAGTCGGTGGCATGGATCGCTGAGCGGAAAGACGTCCTGAGCGCTTTCTTCTTCATGCTGACGCTCTGGGCGTACGCGCGCTACACGGAAGGCGAGGGGGAGAAATCCGAAGCCCGAAATCCGAAGGCCGAAGGAAATCCGAAGCCCGAAATTCGAAGGCCGAAGCCGGAAGGCGCGGCGCGGGCCGCAGTGCCAGGTTCGGCGTTCGATGTTGGATGTTCGATGTTCGATGTTCGAGTCCCATCTCCTATCTTCTATCTTCTATCCCTTTTGTTCTTCGCCCTCGGCCTGATGAGCAAACCCATGCTCGTCACCTTGCCCTTCGTGCTGCTGCTGCTGGACTACTGGCCACTGGGGAGAATGCAGAATGAAGAATGCAGAATGAAGAATGCAAAGGCCACCGGCACGTCCACCCTCCGCAGTGCTAGGGAGAACGGGCGGCACGCATCACGTTTCACGTTTCACGTTTCACCCCCCTCTCTCCTCCCCCTTGTCCTTGAAAAGCTCCCCTTCTTCGCCCTCTCCGCCGCATCGTGCGTTGTCACTTTCCTGGCCCAGAAAAAGGGGGGGGCGGTGACTCCATTAGAGATGCTGCCGCTCGACACCCGCCTTGCCAACGCAGTGGTAGCCTATGTCCAATACCTGGCCAAATCGTTCTGGCCCGTTAACCTCTCACCCATTTACCTGCATCCTGACAAGTGGGGAGCCTGGCTTGTCACCGGGGCGGCGGTGGTCCTGGTCCTCCTGACCGCCGTGGTCTGGCGTGGACGCCACCGATTCCCTTACGCTCTCATGGGCTGGCTCTGGTTTGTGGGGATGCTGGTGCCGGTGATTGGCATCGTCCAGGTCGGCAGCCAGGCCTTTGCCGACCGCTACACCTACCTTCCCCTGTTGGGAATCATGATCGCCCTGGTCTGGCTTGGGGCAGAATTTGTTGGGAAGGGCATTGTCGCAGTCCTGTTATCCCTTGCCCTCCTGGCTACGCTGGCCTGGCGCACCCGCGAGCAACTCCCTACCTGGAAGGACACCGGCACTTTGTTCGGCCACGCGCTGGCGCTCGACCCGACCAATGTCCAGGCGCTCTACGGCGTCGGAGCCAACCTCGTTGATACCGGACGCCTGGACGAAGGCAAACGGTTCCTGGAAGAGGCCATTCGCCTGCGTCCGGCATATCCCGAAGCTCTCGGCGCTCTGGCAGGCACCTTCGACAGCCAGGGGAATTACGCGGAAGCCATCCGATTCTACCAGGCTGCCCTGAAGGCCCAACCCAATCACGAGGGTGCCCTGAATAACCTCGCCTGGCTGCTGGCCTCCTGCCCGGACGCCGCCTTCCGGAACGGCCCGGAAGCCGTGCGCCTGGCGACACGGGCGTGCGAGTTAACCGATTACGGCAAGCCACTGCTGGTCGGCACCCTCGCCGCCGCTCAGGCCGAGGCGGGGGACTTCCCGGCGGCCATCGCCACCGCCGAGCGGGCGGCGGCCATCGCCACCTCGTTACACCTGGACGACGTCGCTGCCAGGAACCGGGAGTTGATCCAACTTTATCGCCAGGGTCAGCCGTTCCATGAAAAGCGGGAAGCAACCGCAGATGGCCACAGATGAAAACCGTTGTTAAGCCACAGATTGCACAGATTACACAGATAGGAATTCCTACTGCTTCTGCTTCTGCTTCTGTGAAATCTGTGCAATCTGTGGCCAAAGTCCTTTCGGGTTCTGCTTCCATAAAATCTGTGTCCATCTGTGTCCATCCGTGGTTAAAACCCGCAGTTCGCTGAGTTATGCCCAAACAGCGTTTCCAGATTTGGATGATCGCCGGGTTGTTGGCCCTGGTGACGCTTGCCCTCTACTGGCCGGTGACGGGCCACGACTTCGTCAACCTCGATGATCCGGAGTATGTCACTGCGAACATTCACGTCCAGGGCGGGCTGAACTGGGAGAGTGTAAAATGGGCTTGTGCGAACACGGTGTGTTGCAATTGGCACCCCCTAACAGTCTGGTCCCACATGTTGGACTGCCAATTGTTCGGTCTGAAGCCCTGGGGACATCATCTGACCAGCGTGCTGCTGCACGCGCTCAACGCCGCGCTGGTCTTCGCGCTGCTGCAACTGATGACCGGCGCGACGTGGCGGAGCCTGGCGGTGGCGGCGTTGTTCGCTCTACATCCGTTGCGGGTCGAATCGGTCGCCTGGGTGGCCGAACGCAAGGATCTGCTCAGCGGGTTCTTCGGCCTGCTTTCCTTAATCGCTTACGCCCGCTACGCGCAAGGCAGGGGGAGGCGGAGGCGGAGGCAGAAATCCGAAACCCGAAACCCGAAACCCGAAGGACATCCGAAATCCGAAACCCGAAGCCCGAAGCCGGAAGGCACGGCGCAGGCCGTAGTGCCAGGTTCGGCGTTCGATGTTGGATGTTCGATGTTCGATGTTCGAGTCCCATCTTCTATCTTCTACCTCCTCTCCCTCTGCTTTTTCGCTTTGGGCCTCATGTCCAAGCCGATGCTGGTGACCTGGCCGTTCGTAATGCTGCTGCTGGATTACTGGCCGCTGGGGAGAATGCAGAATGCAGAATGCAGAATGCAGAATCCCGAGGCCCCCGACACGCAGCACGTTTCACGTTTCACGTTTCACGCTTCACGTTTCACGCCTCACGCTTCCCTCCTCCTCGAAAAGCTCCCGTTCTTCATCCTCGCAGCCTTGGGCAGCTTTGTCACCATGATCGTGCAGCGCGGCGCCATGACGGCGGTTGAGAGCCTGTCCCTGGAAGCCCGCGCCGGCAACGCCCTGATTTCCTATGGCCGCTATCTGGGGAAGCTTTTCTGGCCCATGGACCTGGCGGTTTACTATCCGCACCCTGGGCACTGGCCGCTGGGGCTGGTGATGCTCGCGGGGGGGGCGCTCCTGGGTCTTTCGGTGCTGGTTTGGGTGCAGCGGCGGCGATCTCCCTGGTTGCTGGTAGGGTGGCTGTGGTTTGTCGGGACGCTGGTCCCGGTGATTGGGCTCGTGCAGGTGGGCGCACAGGCAATGGCGGACCGCTATACTTATCTTCCATCGATTGGGCTGCTGGTGCTCGCAGTCTGGGGCGCTGGCGAGTTAACCCGACGCTGGCCGTATCAGGCGCTGGCGTTATGGACCGCGGGCGGTATGGCAGTCCTGTTCTGCCTGGTGCTCGCCCGCCAGCAAATTGGCTGCTGGAGGGAAAGCGAGACCCTCTTCCGGCAGGCGCTCGCGGTCACCGAAGATAATTGGTTCGCCCATATCAACCTCGGCATCGCCCTCCACCATAAAGGCCAACTAGACCCGGCGCTCAGCCACTTCCAGGAAGCCGCTCGGCTAAAACCTAATCATGCCGACGTTTACAGCAACCTGGGCGTTGCCCTCGACGACAAAGGCCAGACCGACGAGGCCATCCGCCAATTTGAGAAAGCCATCCAACTGCGACCGAATCATGCCGACGCCCACTACAACCTCGGCAACGCCCTCGCCAAGCAAGGCCACGCCGACGACGCCATCCGCCAATTCCAGGAGACCCTCCGCCTCAAACCCGACAAGGCTGACGCCCGCAACAACCTCGGCCTCGCCCTTGCCCGGCAAGGCCAAACCGACGCAGCGATCCGCCAATTCCAGGAGGTCCTCCGCCTGAACCCTGGGCACGTCGAGGCTCACCTCAACCTCGGCAACGCCCTCGCGGCGAAGGGCCAAACCGACGCGGCGATCCAACAGCTCCAGGAGACCCTCCGCCTGAAACCGGACTACGCCCAGGCCCATTACAACCTTGGCGTCATCCTGAGCATGAAAGGCCAAATGGACGCAGCGCTCAGTCAGTTCCAGGAAGCCGTCCGCCTCCAGCCAGGTAATCCCGAGGCCCTGAGCAGCCTGGCCGGCGCTTTTGATGGCCAGGGAAGATATGCGGATGCTGTCCGGCTCTACCAGGCCTCCCTGAATTCCCTACCCAACCAAGTGGGCGTCCTGAATAACCTGGCCTGGCTGCTGGCTACCTGTCCGGACGCCGCGGCTCGGAATGGCCCGGAAGCCGTGCGCCTGGCAACCCGGGCTTGCGAGCTAACCCAATACGCCCAACCGTTGCTCATCGGCACCCTCGGTGCCGCGCAGGCCGAGGCGGGCGATTTCCTCGCGGCCATTGCCACCGCCGACCGGGCGGCGGCCCTCGCCAGCACCTTGCATTTGGAACGGGTCGCCGCGCGGAACCGGGAGCTGCTCCAGCTCTATCGCCAGAACCAGCCGTTCCACGAAAAGCGGGAAGCAACCGCAGATGGCCACAGATGAACCTAAAAGCAGCAGTTAACGCAAAGACGCCAAGAGGCAAAGACGCAAGGGAAAGGGAGATGACGATGGAAAAACCGGGAGGCATAACTCACCCAGCGGGTGATGGTACCCAACCGCCGAACCCCTTGCGTCTCTGCACCTTTGCACTACTTTATCCCGCTTTGCTCGCAGGCGGCGAAGATTTAACGCAGAGACGCAGAGAGT
>CAIWJG010000510.1 GCA_903912925.1 uncultured Verrucomicrobia subdivision 3 bacterium
ACTCTCTGCGAACCTCTGCGAATCTCTGCGCCTCTGCGTTAAAGGGTGAGCTGGCGGAATCGGCCTTCGGATCTCGGATTTCCTTCGGGTTTCGGATTTCGGGTTTCGGATTTGGGCTGCCATCGCCATCGCATAATGAGAATTGCTGGCGGAAGGGTGGGCAGTGGTCCACACAGAAGTTGCCCACAGAAGTTGCCCACAGAAGTTGCGCGCGGTGCTTTCGGATTTCGGGTCTCGGGTTTCGGATCTCCGCGGTGCTTCCTAGCGGCATTGGACATTCGCATGTCCGTCGGCTCGGCCCCGGAAGCCCCGATTCCTGTAGCCAAACCCTCAGCCAGCCGCTATAAGCTCTTCAAGTTCGCGCGGCGAACGTAGCTTTGAAGATCATGAGCCATACTCAACGGGTCACACGCCGGGCATTCCTTCAGCGCAGCGCACTGGTTGCGGGGGCGGTTACTCTGGCACCGTCAGGTGTTCTGGGTCGGGCCTCGCAGCCGGGGGCGAATGGCCGCTTCGTTGTCGCCCACATCGGCGTGGGCGGCATGGGCATGACTCATGTGGCCAACATGCTGCGTTTCCAGAAGGACGGGAAAGTCCGCGTGGCTGCTGTTTGTGATGCGGACGACAATCGGCTGGAGGCCGCCGTCGAGAACGCCAAGACCGGCGGGGCTAGCGTGATCCCTTATCGCGACTACCGCTATATCCTCGAGCGCAAAGACATTGATGCCGTGCTGATCGCCACGCCCGATCATTGGCACGCGGTCCAGACCGTGCATGCCTGTGAGAGCGGCAAGCATGTCTATGTGGAGAAGCCAGCCTCGGTCACCGTCCGCGAGGGGCAGGCGATGGTCGCGGCTGCGCGCGCCAACAAGGTGGCCGTGCAAGTCGGCGCGCAGGCGCGCACTGCCAAAGGTGGCTGGTACACCTGCCGGGCCATTCGCAACGGCATCGTGGGCAAGGTCCAGCGCGTCTCGTGCTGGCATTATGCCACTCCGGCGGATGATAAGCCGGTGCCCGACAGTCCGCCGCCCGAAGGCCTGGACTGGGACCTGTGGCTCGGACCATTGCCCTGGCGGCCCCACAATAAGCGTTACCAGCCAGGCACCTTCCGCTGGCTGCTGGAATCGGGTGGCGGGCAAATCCGGGATCGGGGCGCCCATCAATTCAGCACCGTCCTCTGGTGCATGAACGCGGATCAGCAGGTTTCATTCACGGTCGAGGCTAAAGGCCGGGCGCCGACGAAGGGCTTGTGGGACTGCCCGATTGACATGGACGTCGTCTATCAGTTCAAGGACCCCGATTGGACCTTGGAGTGGGGCCAACCGGGCAACAAGGTCGGGCAGACTGAGTTCGGTAATGTGTTCTGGGGCGACAACGGCCGCCTCATCCTGGAGTGGGAGGGCGGCTACAAGCCCGCCAATCCCGAGGCGACGAACTTCAAGCTCCCGCCTGGCGGACAGGAGGTTTACCGCACCGACGAATACGAAGACTTCAACATGAACCACAAGGCGGACTGGTTTAAGTCCATCCGCGAAGGACACCTGCGTCCGGCGGTGGATATCGAGATCGGGCACCGCACCGCCACCCTGTGCAACCTGGGGAACCTCTCTTACATCCTGGGCCGCAAGCTCACCTGGGACGGCGTGAAGCAGGAGGTCGTGGGAGATGAACCCGCCAATCGGCTGCTGAGCCGGCCACAACGATACCCCTATGTACTCTGACGCTGACATCCAAAGCCTGATCGAGCGCATCAACAGCCCCGACGACGCCATCAGCGGCGCGGCATGGCAAAGCGCGGGACCCTACGGGGCGGCGGTCGTGAAGCCGCTGGCGGCGCTCATGGGGGATGGGAACTTCGAGTTGGCACGCAAGGGCAAGCGCGCACTGTACCTGGTGGTGCGCCATGCGGGCCGCCCCGGGGCCGGCGAGGAATGCCAGGCTGTGGAGCGAGAACTGATTCTAGTGCTGGGTTCAGGGCCCTCCCGCGTCCGCCGCGAGGTGGTCTGGATGCTTTCGGAGATTGGCAGCGCGGGAGCGGTGAAGCCGATGGCGGCGCTGCTGGCCGATCAGGAACTCCGAGAAGATGCGCGATGCGCGCTCACCCGCCTTCCGTCGCCGGGCGCAGTGACTGCGCTCAAGGCAGCTTTCGCTACCGCCCCAGAGGACTTCAAGTATGCCCTCGCCGAGTCCTTGCGGCAGCGAGGCGAAACGGTGGCAGGCTATCCCAGCCGCAAGCTTGTGCCCACCAAGCAGACAAGTGTGACACCGCGGCAATAGGAGCTGAAACCAAGAGAGTCGCGGGGTGGCTTGGCGGCGCGATGCTGAGCCCGTGGAAACGACGTGAGCCCCATTCCCCCTCACCCTACCCTCTCCCCAAAGGAGAGGGTGCCTGGACCGTCGCTGCGAATGTCAAAGCGTCACAATTGGTCATAGCGCGGCAGATACTTCTCCCTCTCCTCTGGGGAGAGGGTAGGGTGAGGGGGAATGGGTGTCCTGAGTTGGATGTTGGATGTTGGATGTTCCATGTTGGAT
>CAIWJG010000511.1 GCA_903912925.1 uncultured Verrucomicrobia subdivision 3 bacterium
GCTGACATGGGGATGACATATAGCTTTTCTATAGGTAATAGTCAACCCCAAACATGCAAATAATTGCATCCCACTTCACTTTCTTTGAGGGGATGAGGAAATTAGGCGAGGATCAGGGTAAAACCAGTTGATTATTAAAACCCTCAAGACCGCCTGTTACCGTGGCCAAGCTGCGGCTGGCTGATCTGGAAAAGGATGAACGGAAGAAGTCAGAAAACCAGCCGAGCGTCGCCAGCGGGAAGATGCCCTTTAGTGAGGTCCTACCCGAACGATGAACCGGAAGACTGCGTGGTGAAGGCGAAAGAATGCCAAATCTCTATGGATAGAGCAGCAAAGATTGTTGGCATGTCACGCATCACCCATCACGATCTGCGCCACCTACTCTTCATAGCCTGCCTGCGAGCTTCTCTTTCTTCATTCCCCATTCCCCTACCGCTCCCCGATCTAGTCCCGTTAGACCCACTAAGGACCACCCTTCGCATCTGCCCGCCCGTAGCACCTTTCCATCCGTAAACCACCTTGACTCTGGTTCGCAACCAGGGGCATCGAATCTGGCGTCGATATTCCCACCGTCAGTCCTTGGCTCGGGCACAAAGACGGCGGCGCTTTGGCTCCCAGTGGCCGTACCCACAACTCCTTGGGATGCTGGGTATCGAGATAGAAATCCTGTCCGCAGCGCTCAAAGCCTGGCGTCTGGCCCGGCGTTTCCCAGCCCGCAGCTTTGTAACACGTGCCCCGAAATCGGTTCGGATCCACAAACGTCTCCACCAAGAGCACCGGGTGGCCGAACTGCGCTTGCCAGTCGCCGGCTAAGCGCTCGCAAACCAGTTTCAACACTCGCGAAGCCAGGTTGGGCCACCGCCTCGTCGCCGGCAGCACTAGAAAACGGATGTTCTGCGCAATCATGTGCCGGCGCTCGCACACCTGCCGCGCCGGCCACTGCAGGAACCGATCCCGGGGCTTGAGATGCAAGGCGGACGAAGTCCAGGCCACTCGGTTGGCCCGAACTCGCGCAGTTCCAAATCCTAGCCCGTTAGCAATTATGCGGAGTTGCCTTCAGCAATCGATTCGCGTCCAAGGTATTTTTCTACGGAACTGCGCATAACTTACACCTCAGCATAATGGGCGACCCCGTTACACCCTTTACCGCTAGGGTGGCGGACAAGAGGATGCGCCTCACCAAGCTTGTCCTGATTTTGCCTGTTTCAGGGTTGACAAGTATAAGCACATCCGTTCAAATACAGGCGGTCGGGCGAATTCATTACTGCGAATCACCACACGAAAACTGGGACGGGAATGTTAGGGAACTCTGTAATATCAACCTTGGGATCGAAAGCGGAATTCAGGGCGGATTCTGTGAGGGGGGGGTACGTTTTTTCTGGCTTGTATCCCCATCAGGTGTCATTCCGTCGCCCCCGCAGACTCACAATCAGAATCTTGCACAATGAACGAGGGATAAGCCACCAAGCGAACTTGGTCAGCCGACGGGGTCGAGGTAGCGGTAGCGGCATGTATGGACAGTCTATTATGGACCGGTCTATTATGGACCGGTCTATTACAAAACAAAGAAGGGAAAGTGAGGCGAACAGCCCAGCAAGGGCAAGAACCAGCCATCGTAAGCTGCGAAAACCAAGCTGGACGGAGTTCGTCAGGCTGGCGCAATACCACCTGGCCATCCAACCACGCTCAATAAGGTTCTCCTGAATACTGGAATATGCAGTCCAAGTTTCCATCACCCAAACGAAGCGCCGTCCGTCTCATTCAACCACCCGGGCCGCCTGTTGGTGCGGTGCTGCTCAGCGACGTTGCATGGGCTGAAATCGCGCACTCCTTGAAGCTATCCGGGCGCCAGTTGGAGATTGTACGCAACATTTTTGACAACTACACCGAGGCGACGATTGCGAGCAACCTGCGCGTTTCCGAGCACACGATACATTCGCACCTAAACCGCGTGTTTCAGAAGTTGCACGTCAACACCCGGGCGCAGATGGTTCTTCGCGTCATGCAGGAGTTCTTGACGCTCACCAAGGCGCCAGGAAGCTCATTGCCGCCGATTTGTCGCAATTACGGCCGCCGCCACTGCTCGATCGAGGGCTGAGTCTCCACTTGGTTTCATCATTTCACCCCTTCTGTGTGTCCCCTGTTCGGCTGACAACAGAATAGCCGACTAGCGGCTGAACTTTTGTTCTGCCATGCTTAGGAATGGCGCAACAATAACTTTACATTGTCCGTGGGCTGATCGTGTAATTCCAATCGGGCAGCGTTGTGTGTCTGCGGAGGTTAATTTGACTCATTTGCGCGTCCGAGACGGTCTGGCCCTTTTCATAATGTTTGGATGTTAGCTTGGCCTGAACTCGCAGTCCGGTGGCGGTTCTGGTCGTGCGGATGTAATTGAGAACCGTTTCATAGGTTTCCAGGGGTTTACCAGCCCAGTGCTTGGTCAACTGAGAGAAGAGGCGATGTTCGATCGGATTCCACTTGGAGGCGCCCGGCGGGTAGTGACAGACTGTAACGCTCAGTTGGTAAGGCTCAGAAAGCCGGGTGGCCAACCGGTATTTCCAGACGCGGGAGCGGGCGCTGTTGGATCCCCCACA
>CAIWJG010000512.1 GCA_903912925.1 uncultured Verrucomicrobia subdivision 3 bacterium
ATGGTGCTGTTGGTTGATGCCAGATAACCTATTCCCCCCAATTCCGGCGGCCAGAAGCCATCCGGCACCATGAACGTAAAGACGGGCGGGTTGCCCTTGTAGCCAACGGCTTTGCACCAGATTTGCACCGTGGCGTCGGCATCCGGCAGGCTGAGCGTGCCCCCTCCGTAGAGGAGGAAATCCGGATGCACCACGCCGTTCAAGCCCACATTGAGCAAAAAGGGCGTGGAGCCTAATTTGAGACAACTAATGAGGCCCGTCGCGTTAGGGAGAGGGGCCGGAAAAATCTTGGTGGGTTTGCCGGTCAAGACGGACATCACGTCCTGCGGCGGGCCGTTGAGCACGCTGTCAATGGCCGTCCGCAGGCGGCATGTCTCGACATCCGCCAGGTTCGTCACCGCGCCCGGCAGCACCCCGCCGGCCTGGTGGATGATCAGGCGGTAATCTCCCTGGAAACTCCGCGCCGAGCCGGCCCGCTGGCTGACGCGCACCGAGTAAGTGCCGTCGGCGGGCAACGTGGCGGTGAACTGGACCGGCAACAAACTCCGGGCGCGTTTCACCACGGAGGTGCCGTCCGGCGCGAGCAGCGTCAGGATGGCGTCGCCGGGGCGCGTCACGGTGTGGCCGAACTGGGCGCTGTCGGGGGTCAACTCGAAGGTCAGGGCCGCGCCGTTGGTGCCGGGGAACTGGTAGGTGTCGGTGTCGGCTTCCGGCGCCGGGCCATCGCCGAGCTTGGCCGTGACCAGGCGCACCTGGCGAAGCGGGTATTGCGTCTCGTTGCAGAGGCCGTGGTGGGACAGGGCGTAGGCCACGCAGTTGGAGAGGGGACCCGTGGTGGGGGTGGGGGGATTCCACAGATTGGTGCCGGTGCCATCCTCCGGGCCGGAGAAGCGCGGCAGGTTGTCGAGCATCTGCTGAATGGACAGCCAGCCCGCATCGGTCTTCTTAGCGCAGTAGTTGTCGGAGTAGCTGTCGAGCGCGGCGTAAATCCCGAAGAATTCCAGGTTATCGCCCACGTCGCGCGGCGGCCGGACGCAATTGGCGGCCCAGGTCGGTGCGGCGGCGAAGCACAGGAGCGCGCCGAGTAGGGCGACCCGTGACAGGTCTTTTGCGAGCAAGGAAAGTCGAGTATTCATGAATCAGAGAGCGAGTTGAGGTTGAAGGGGGTGCCCTGTGAGGCGACCGGAAACGGTGTTCCAATTGTTCGGTGCCCGCTGGTGAGGCCACTGGCCATGCTGGCGGTGGATGCCGGGTCGGTTTCGGCATAACTGCCGGCCACTATCGCGTAGCCTACGCTGGTGATCTGCCGGCCGGGGGTGAGCTGTTGCGAGCCGCCGGGGCTCCAGAAGGCATTGGCACCCGTGGCATCCACGAGGGCGAACTTGAACCGGTCGGTGCCGGTGTAGTCTGTGCCGACGACGGTGACCTTGCCTTGGTGGCTGATCAGGTCGGGTACTTGGGCAGTGGCGGACAGTGCTGCCAAAGAGATAGCGAGGATAATCACGTTCATTACAGGCTTCATAATCTTTCCTGCCTGGCTGATTGACTCAAGTGGCCCCAAGGCATAGCGGTAACTGTGTGACAAATGCAGCCGCGAACCACAACCTGTGGGGCCTACTTGAGTCAATCAGCCAGGCAGATAAT
>CAIWJG010000513.1 GCA_903912925.1 uncultured Verrucomicrobia subdivision 3 bacterium
ACAGGGCCATAATGAGAACTGCTGGCATCACCGTGGACGGTGAAGATTTCTACCTCGATCTGTTGTTCTACCATCGACGGCTGCGCCGGCTGGTAGTGATTGATTTGAAGTTGGGCAAGTTTGCGCCCGCTGACGTGGGCCAGATGGAGTTTTACCTGCGCTGGCTGAAGAAGCACGAGATGCGGCCAGGCGAAGACGAACCGCTGGGTCTGATCCTGTGCGCCGAGAAATCGGATGAGCGCATCGAATTGTTTGAACTGGCCAAGCGCGGCATCCGCGTGGGCGAATACCTGACCGAGCTGCCGCCGAAGAAACTGTTGGAGCAGAAACTCCACGACGCCGTGCGCCTGGCCCAAGCGCGGCTGTAATCGGTCAAAGCTACATGAGTGAAACCCTTGAACAACGTGTGGTGGCTGCCCTGCGGACGACCGCTCAAACCTATGCCGCTGGCGATCAGGGCGCCCCTTGCGCCGTGCTCCGGGTCGATTCGGAGCTCGTTAGAAATGACATTGTCCGCTCGCTGACCGACATGCGTTCAGCGTTGGCGCGAACTAGAGCAACCCAAGCGAATACCTGACCCTCGCACACCATGTTACGATTCATCCATGCCGCTGATCCTCATCTCGACAGCCCGCTCCAGGGATTGGAAGCCCACGAGGGGGCGCCCGTGGCTTCGCTTCGCGGCGCCACGCGCCGAGCTTTTGAGAAGCTGGTCCAACTGGCCATCGACGAGCAGGTTGCCTTCCTGGCGATTGCCGGGGATGTTTATGACGGCGACTGGAAGGACTACAACACCGGCCTCTTTTTCCGTGGGCAAATGGTTCGGCTCAACGAGAAGCAAATCCCGGTTTACCTCATCGCCGGCAACCATGACGCGGCGTCGGTGATTTCCAAGAAGCTAAGTCTGCCAGAGAATGTACAGGTCTTCTCCACCCGGACAGCCGAGTCCAAGGAAGTGCCAGGCCACCCTGTGGTTATCCACGGTCGCGGATTCCCGCACCGGGCCGTCCCGGAGAACCTCGTTCTAGACTATCCTCCGGCGGTGTCCGGCAAGTTCAACCTGGGATTGTTGCACACCAGCCTCACCGGGAGGGAGGGGCACGACACTTACGCTCCGTGCGCAGTGGCGGACTTACAGAATAAGGGTTACGGCTATTGGGCGCTTGGGCACATTCACCAGCCGGAAGTGATCAGCCAGGATCCCTGGATCGTGTTCGCGGGCAACTGCCAGGGGCGCCACATCAAGGAAACCGGGCCCCGAGGCTGCCGCTTGGTCACCGTGAATGATTCCCTCGAAGTGGAAGCTGCCGAATGGCGCTCGCTGGATGTGGTGCGGTGGCAGGAACTCAAGGTTGACCTGGTTGGCAGCGACCATGAAAGCGAAGCTCTGGCCCGGGTGAGCGCCGCGATGGAGCAGGCGGTGGCCGAGGCGGAGGGCCGGTTGGTTGCCGTCCGGATTATCCTGAGCGGCAGTACCATCCTGCACGGGTCGCTTCACCGGGAGGGTCACCGCTGGCGCGCGGAAATGCTGGCCCGCGCCCAGGATCAGGGCGCGGAAGCCGTGTGGCTCGAACAGGTCAAGATCAGGACCACCCCGGTCTATAACGTGGCCCTGCTGGCCCAACGGGACGCGCTAACCAAGATCGTCGTGGAGGGATTGGACCGGGCGCCAGAGGACGGGCAACCATTGCCGGAGGACATCCGGGATATGCTCGAAGTGCTGCCAGCAGAAATCCGCGCGGAATTGGAAGCGGAATGGAGCGGGGAACAGCGTGCCGAGGTGCTGAAGGATGTCCGGGCCATCATCCTGGAGGCACTTGGAACCAAAGGAGGGCAGGTCCAATGAGATTTCAACGACTGCAAATCCCGGCCTTTGGCCCGTTCAGCAACCTGGACCTCGAGTTCCGGGACAAGCCGCTGGACCTGCATGTAATTTACGGCGCCAACGAGGCGGGCAAGAGTTCGTTGCTGCGGGCCACTCGTGATCTGCTCTTTGGCATTCCCGCACAGTCCGCCGATAACTTTCTGCACGAGTATAGCGAACTCCGGATCAAGGGTGAGATTGGCAATCGGGCCGGTATGCGGCTGGTGTTTCAGCGGCGCAAGGGCAACAAAAACACGTTGCTGGACGCGGAGGGAACGCAGTTACCGGACAACGCCCTGTTTCCCTTTCTCGGCAGCGTGGACCAGGCCTACTTCTCGGCGATGTTTGGTCTGGGCACGCGGGAACTGCACGAGGGGGCGCAGCAACTGCTCCGGGGTGAGGGCGACATCGGCGCCGCGCTCTTCTCGGCCAGCCTGGGTGGAACCCCTGTGCAAAAAGTGGTGGAGGCGCTGCAACAGGAAGCGGAGCGGCTCTTCAAGGGTCGTGCCACCGCCAACGTCTCCATCCGCCCGGCGGCCAATCGCTACAAAGAGCTGCTCCGACAGAGCCGGGAGGCCATGGTCAGCTCGGAAACCTGGGACAAAATCGAGCAGGCGCTGGCCAAGGCCGGGAATGAAAAGACCCAACTCGAAGCCGAAATCGCCACGTTGCAGTTAGAGTTGGGGTGGATAGAACGCTGCGAGGACGCGTTGCCCACGGTAGGCCGATTGGGCGAAGAGGAGCAAAAGTTTGCCCAGATTCCACCCTTGCCCGCCCTGGCCACGGATTTTGTTGCCCGGGCGAGCGTCGCACGCAAAGCCGTGAGCCAGGCGCAGGGCGAAGTCCAGCGCCTTACCGCACAGGTCGGCAAGCTCAAGGCCCAGTTGGCCGATTGCCAGACGAACCCGGTCGTATTGGCGGAGGCGGATGTGGTTGACCAGTTTCATCAAGATCTGGGCGTGTACAAAGGGCACAAGCAGGCGCTGGCCGGTTACCGGGTTAGGCTGGCCGGACTGGAACCGAACATCCGCGCCGGCATGCAGAGCCTTCAGCTCACGGGCGATTTTGCCACGCTGGCTGACCGCCGGATTGGCACGGCGGCGCAGTTGGCCTGCGAGCAGGCAGCGGAGGCACTCCACGCTGGGTTGGAGGGACAGAGCAATCACACCAGGGAGGTTGCGGCACTCAAGCAACAAACCGGCGACTTGAAGTTGGAGTTGCAGTCTTTGCCCGAAACCGACTTGCAGGGGATTCGCGATGCGCTGGCGGTGGCCGCCGAGGCCACGGATGCCGACCGGACGCTGGCCACGAGCGAAACCGAAGTAAGACGCCTGACCCGGGAAACGACGAGTCAACATCGCCGATTGGCTGGCGCTCCGGCTGACTTGGAGGCGACGGCCCGGCTGCCTGTCCCAGCTCTCGCCACCATCCGCCGCTATCATGAGCAGATGGAAACCATCAACCGCAAGCTTGCGGACCAGCAGGAGGAAGTAACGGAGGGCAGGAAGCGGGTCGAAACCATCGAAACTGAGCTGACGGGACTGCAACGGCAGGGGGAATTGCCGACCGAAGCGGCGCTAGGTCAGGCCAGAGCGCACCGCGACCACGGCTGGAAGTTGGTGCTCGCGGAATGGAAAGGCGGCGGCACCAGGGAAGAGTTGGTTGCGGGGACACCTTTGGAGGAGGCGTTTCCGCGGACAATCGTCAAGGCGGATGCGCTCGCGGACAAACTGCGCCTGCAAGCAGACGCGGTGGCGCAAGCGGAACAAAAACGAGCGCAACTGAAGGAATGCGAAACGCAGATCAGCGGCGCCGGCCAGGAAACTCTGAAACTCCAAGGCGACTTGCAACAGTGCCAAAACGCCTGGCAAGCCGAGTGGTCGGCCTGCGGGATCGCTCCGCGTTCGCCCCTTGAGATGGAGGAGTGGAGGAACCTGTGGGCCGAGTGCCTAATCCGCCTGGAGAAGCTCAGGGCCGCGGAGGAAGTGCTGGAACGGAAAGGCAATCAAGTGCAACAGGCCAAGCAGCGGCTAGCCGCGGTTCTAGGCCAACCGGAAGCGAAGGAGTTTTCCTTGCTGTATGCCGCCGCGCTGAAATGTGTCCGCGACGGTGAGCAGGAGGCGGGGCAGCGCAAGCGGATGAACAAACAGATCCAGGAGCTCGAACGCGAGCTGGCCGGGCAGGAACGAAGCCGCGCCGGGTTGGAAAAGGCCCTGGCGGAGGCGACCGGGAAGTGGCAGGCGCAATGCGCGCAGGTGGACTTGCCCGCAGGCGCTTCGGCGGCGATCGGCCTGAAACTGTTGCAGGAACGGAAAGCACTGCTCACCCAATTCGATGCCTGGCGGGAAACTTCCGGACAAGCTGAAGTAACGGCGCAGGCGATTGCGCAATACGAAAAAGCCGTCGGCGAGAAAGCCGCCGGCCTGGGGTTGGCAGGCGAGACGACCGAGGCCCGCGAAGCGGCGCTTTGGAATAAGCTCAAGCAAGCCCGGCAATCGCAAAACCGATATGATCAACTGGACGAACAGATCAGAGACCATGCCGGTGAGTTGGAAGAGGCCCAAGGGCAGGCCAAAAGATCGGAGCAGGCGCTCACCGAGCTGATCCAGTTGGCGGGCCTAACGCGGACCGAGGAACTGGAGCCTTTGCTGGCCCACCTCGAACGGCGCGATGCCCTACAGAAGCAAATGGACACCTTGCGCGGCACGCTCAGCGGCCTCGCACGGGGCCGGAGCGTGGATGAGTTTGCGGCCCGGGTGCGCACCGAAAACCCTGATCTGCTGGCGCAACGAAAAAACCAGGCGCAAACCGACCGGGACGAAAAGGAAGCCGCGCTCAAGGCGATGAACGAGGCCTTATTCCAACTTCGTAAAGAAAAGCAGACTTTGGAGCAAGCGGGCGACGCCGCGGCGGATTTTCGCCAGCAGGCGGAGTCCTGTGCGGCCACGCTGAAGCAGGACGCGGCGTCTTACCTGCGTCTGCGGCTGGCCACTAGTCGCTTGCAGAGCCATATTGAGCGATTCCGCAAGGAGAATCAGGGGCCGCTGCTCCAAAAGTCTGGCGCGGTGTTCCAGTCCACCACGCGGGGCGCGTTCATTGGCCTGGACGCAGACTTCAACGCCGACGATCTTCCGGTGCTGGTGGGCGTGCGACCGGACCAGTCCAAGGTTCCCGTGGCAGGCCTGAGCGATGGTTCCCGGGATCAGCTTTACCTGGCGCTGCGGCTGGCGGCGCTCGATCGCTACCTGGAAGCGCATGAGCCGATGCCACTCATCCTGGACGACCTGCTGATCACCTGGGACAACGAACGCGCCCAGGCAATCCTGCCGCAGCTCGCTGAGCTATCCCGACGCACTCAGATCTTTCTGTTTACCCACCACGAACATCTGGTTGATCTCTGCCGGCAGACACTCGGTGAAGATCAGTTTCAACTCCACCACCTGACCGCCGGCACGAAATGACACCCGTATGATCGAAACCGGGGGCGAATTGAGGAGGGTCCGCACCAGCCAGCCCGGGCTCTGGCCGGCGAGGACAGGATGCTGCTGCTGCTACTCCTTAATTGCAAAGCCTGGGACGAAGCCACACTTTCCAAAGCAACATTGGCGATCTCGTGCTGCGGCGCCTCCTTCAGCGAGGCGAAGAACGCGAGTTCCGCAATCACCGTCGGCGGCACAAGCAGGGCATAGCCCCAATGCCTTTCGGAAATTCCAGAGCTGAATCCCAAAGGGATTCCGCCCCGAAGCCCAGGGTTGCGAGCCGCGAGCTACCCTGGGAAAAGCGGCT
>CAIWJG010000514.1 GCA_903912925.1 uncultured Verrucomicrobia subdivision 3 bacterium
CAGAGGAGGAGAGGGAGCCTTGCTGAAGGCGTGGTGGTGGTATCAAGATGCGCCCCCCTGGTAGGGGACCCAATATCGAAGCTTGATGCAGCCCTGTTCTTACCTGAAACTGGATCCTGGCCAGAGTATGATCGCTGAACTTGTTTGCCGATGATCATGGCCGTGCGCAAAACCAATGCCTGGGCCAAGCGAAGCCATACAGTCAGCATGAGCCGATCTCAGAAACCATCTAACGCTACTCAGCCGCCAAACTCTATGAAACACAATGTCCCATACTACTTCCGGACCAAGCTGATCGCAGCCCTGCTGGCAGGCATTTCACACGTCTTGCTGCCCCAATATCCAGCCTTCGCCGCAAACGACTCCGGCCAGGAGCAATTCATCGGGCTCCAGCCAGGTTTGGGCACCTTACCGCTCCTCGGACAAGGGCGCACTCGGTCCATCTCGGCTGAGAACCCAACCGGGGAGAAGGGCAAGGGCGGCATGGCCGTCCCTAATCCGACCGAGCCCAAGCCCGCGGCATCCGCCCGGGCGGCGGACGACCTTGGCCAGGGCTGGAAGGTCCGGCCCTTCATCCGGCTCAATGCCCATGAGACGGCGGTTCTCATGGACGTTGGCGGGCCGGGAATCATCCAGCACATCTGGATGGTCGAAGGGCTGAACCGCGGTCTCGTCATCAGGTTCTACTGGGATGGCGAGGACACGCCATCGGTGGAGACGCCGGCGCCGGACTTCTTCGCCGTCGGCCACGGCCGGTTCGCCCAGATCAACTCCCTGCCGGTTGTCGTCAATCCTGCCAATGCGCTGAACTGCTATTGGCCCATGCCGTTCCGGACCCATGCCCGGATCACGCTGTCCAATGAGACCGGCAAGGATGTCGAGCTCGTGGCCTACCAAATCACTTACGTTGAGACCGAGGTTCCCTCCGCAGCCGGCACCTTCCACGCCCAGTATCGTCGTGCTTCGACGGCAGAGCGGAACCCGTATGTGATTCTGGACGGCGTGGCGGGTCGGGGCCGCTATGTGGGCACCTTCCTGGCGTGGACCCAGATGGAGAAGGGATGGTTCGGCGAGGGGGAGATCAAGTTCTACATGGACGGCGACGACCAGTTCCCGACCATTTGCGGCACCGGCACCGAAGATTACTTTTTGGGCAGCTACGGCTTCGCCAAACCCTACACCACGCCCTACTCCGGCACTGTGCTCCCCGCCTCGGAGAACGACGCCCCGCCCAGCTTCTGGAGCCTTTACCGCTGGCACATTCAGGACCCGATCAACTTCGCGCAAGATCTAAAGGTCACCATCCAGGCGCTGGGCTGGGGGACCAACGGCAAGTACAAGAAGCTGTCGGACGATATTGCCTCGGTCGCCTACTGGTATCAAACCGAGCCGCACGCTCCGTTCCCGAAGCTTCCGGACCTCGCCGAGCGCCTGCGCGAACCTAAACGCCCTCCGATGAAACTCGCCGGCGCGCAGGAGTGTGAGTCTCTCAAGATCGTTGACCAGACGCCAGGTATTGTGGCTGAGGCGCAGGATCTGACCTCCATAGGAAACGGCTGGAGCGGCGATGCCCAACTCTTCGTCAGGGCGCAAAAAGTGGGGGACTTCGTAGAGCTGGCGGTCCCGGCGAAAGAGCCGGGGGCAAGAAAGGTGGGGCTCTACGCCACGCGGGCTTCGGATTACGGGATGCTCCGCTTTAGCGTCAATGGGAAGGCTGCTAAGGCGACCTTCGACGGCTACGCCGAGAAACCGGCCCCCAAGGGGCCGATCAACCTCGGTGTTCACGAGCCCAAGGACGGGAAGTTCATCCTGCGGGCCGAGGTCATTGGTGCTAACCCCGCCTCGACCGGCGAGAAGTATTACTTCGGCCTCGACGCCGTGCTCCTGGAGAAGCCATGAGAATAACCAATCCATTCACCGGGATCGCGCAGCGACATCGTGCCGCGTCGAGAGGCCTGAGGGCGTACGGCCGCGGTGCTGGGAACACTGACCCCGGCATAATGATCGAACTCACGTTCGATGCTACGAGGGCGAGGAGAAGCCCATTCCTACCGATTGCACTCGCCCTTGCAGGCATCTGGGCCGTTGCCGGCAACCCATCGGGCGGACTGGCTTCTCAACCCGCCGGGGGAATCCCCTATCCCCGCGCTTTGCAGGATGCCCGGATTGAGTTATCGAAGATGGCGTCAGGACAAAATGAAAGCCTCATCATCGGCAATGGTGATTTGTACGGCATTGTGTGGGAAAAGGATGGTGCGCTGTATCTGCGGATCACCAAGAACGACATCTGGGACGCCCGGGTTGACACCTCGAAGGATGGTCCATTGCCCAAGGTGAATGTGCGGACCAGGGCGGTGACGGGCTCGACGGGCGCTCCTCCAAGCTATGGTTACCCATTTCCCCAACCGCGGTGCGCCGCCGCGCTACGCCTTGGGACGGCGAACGCTGCCACGCCTTCGACTGGTTTGCGGGCGTCCTTGGATCTGCAACATGCGGTGGCTGCCATCACCCGCGCCGACGGTGAAAGAACAGACCTGCGGGTATTGGCGGACCGAAACGTGGTTCTAATCACCACTGAGCAAGCCGTAACCATCGAAGAGATTCTGGCCCCGACCCTGCCCCGTGCGCAGACTGGCAACACGGACGGCGTGGCATGGTTGCGCATGACCCTGCCCGGCGATCAGGATTACAAGGGGATGGAGTACTGCGTGGCGGTGGGTGGAACAGACCACACCAAGGTCGTTTCCCTGGTCACGTCGTTCGACATCACCACCGGAGATGTGCGCGAGGCAGCTATTGCCTTAATCAGAAAGACCTTGGCTGAAGTCGCGCGGTCGCAGGAAAAGCTCATTGCCAAACACGAGCAGGCCTGGACCGTGTTCTGGTCCCGCAGTGGCGTCAGCCTGGCTGATCCCGACCTGCAACGCTGGTGGTACCGCATGTTGTACTTCGCCCGCACTATCTGCAAGCCGGGCACCTCTCCTGCAGCGCTGATGCCGCCGCTGGCCACGGACGACACCCCCTGGCACGGCGACTTCCATTTCAATTACAACTCCTGGCAGCCCTATTGGTCGGTGATCTCGCCCAATCATCCCGAGCTCGCCGACCCTTGGATCTCCTACGTCCACAATTTGCTGCCCCGCGCGCAATGGGTGGCCAAAGAGTCCTTTGGTTGCGACGGCGTCTATTACTCCATCAGCCAATTCCTGCACGAACCGGATCCGGCTCTTTGCACCAGCATCAACAAACGCCAATTAACCATGAGTCCCTGGGGGATGACCATCGGCATGGTGGGGATGACCGCGCAGAATCTGTGGCACAAACACCTCTGCGATCCGGATCGCGCTTACCTGGAAGCGAAGATCTACCCGACCCTTCGCGAGGCAGCCCGTTTCTATGTTTCGTTCATGCAGCAATGCCAGAAGGACCAGGCCGGGAAGATCCTGCTTGGCCCGTCGTATAGTCCCGAGCATGGCGCCATGGGAATTGACAACTGCCCCTTTGATATTGCCTATGTTCATTACACCTTCGAAGCATTCGCAAGGGCATCCAGGGAACTTGGCAGGGATCAGGGATTAGCCGCCGAGTGTCTGGCCATGAAAGCCCTGCTGGCCGACTATCCGGTGGCCCTGGACGCGAACGGCAAGCCGGTAGTGGTGGATTGGGCTGGTTGCAAGTACAAGGAAGTGGGGATTCACAACCTCACCGTGCCTGCCTCACCGGTATTTCCCGCGGAACAGGTCACCTGGTTCTCCCCCGAACCGGTCAAGGAGCTGTTCCGTCGCACCATCAAGGACACCCAGTTTAACGGCAACAATTCCCACGTCATCTTCAACATCGCCAAGGCCCGCTTGTCCATGCCGGAAGCGGTTACTGCCACCAAGACCTGGTTCAAAAGCCGGGAACTCCCTAATGGTCTGTTTGGCTGGCAAGGGCATGTTCATGGCACCTTCATGCCGGAAAGCATTGGCGTTGCTGCCCTCGTAACTGAGTTCCTGATGCAGAGCGTCGGAGATACAATCCGCGTCTTCCCATGTTGGTCCAGCGACCAGAATGCGTCTTTCAAGGACCTCCGCGCCCAGGGCGGCTTTCTCGTGTCGGCGGATTTGGCAGACGGACGCGTTCAAGCGGTGACCGTCATCGCTACGGTGGGCGGTCCCTTGCGCCTGCTGAGCCCCTGGAAGACGATTCTGGTCAACGGGAAGAAGATGCCTCTGGGTGCTGATGGAGTGGTGACAATAGCCGCCAAGCCCAAAGCGACCTTCACCTTCCGGCCCGGCAAAGAGTAGTCCGTCCATGAAGTTCTGGTTCCGCAACCAAAGCCCAGTGAAGTAAGGGAAAGACTTCACGGGGCAAGCAACTGGAACCCCTGGCTGAGTGCCTCGCGGTGCGGATGAGTATTCAACCCTTGTTCTCGGCGGCGTGCGCAATGCCGCGCAGCATCCCGGCAAACACGATTCGGTGCAATGGCCACACGCCATACCAATACCCCAGTCCCCATAATCCGAGCGGATCGAACGTTGCCACTTGGCGCAGCCGTGCCCCGGTTCCATCCGGTTGGACTTCGAATTCCAGCCACGCCCGGCCCGGCAGTTTCATCTCGGCCGCCAGCCGCAGCCGCTGGCCCGGTTGGATGGATTCGACGCGCCAGCAATCCAGCGTGTCGCCCACTCGCAACCGTTCCGGATCACGGCGGCCACGGCGCATTCCCACCCCGCCCATGAGCAGGTCCAGCCAGCCGCGCAAAGTCCAAAGCCAGTTTGCGTAATGCCAGCCCGTCGCGCCGCCGAGGTGTTCGAAGGCGGCAAACACTTTGGCCGGCGACGCCGCGACGTGCGTCGAGCGCGAGTCCACCAGCCGGTTGCCAAATCGTGTGCCTCCCCACTGCCGGGGCGCGTTCGCGGTGGCGGACAATGCGTCCGACCAGCGCGTTTGCGCGAAGCTGGAGTCTTCGTTTCGCAACGCACGCGTAATCGCCTCGCGCACCCCGATCGGCCTGATGGGGAACAGGCGTTGGGCGGAATCGTCGCGCACCACCGTCGAGTAACGAAGGCTGTCCACCAACTTGCGACCTACGCGGGCATACAACGGCGTCACCAGCCCCAGCCACAGACTCGATAGTCGGGGTGTCAGCAGTGGAACGGGAATCATCAACCGCCGCAGCCCGCGCTGGTGCGCGTACTCGCGCATCAGTTCGCCATAGGAAACGCGATCCGGCCCGCCGATCTCGATGGTGAGGCTGCGATTGCCAGTATCGACGGTCAGCGCCGCCCGAAGATAGGTCAGCACGTCGCCGATCGCGATGGGTTGGGCCGTCACCCGCACCCAGCGCGGCGTCACCATCACCGGCAACCGCTCTACCAGTGCCCGGATCATTTCGAAGGACAAGCTGCCCGAGCCGATGATGATGGATGCCCGGAACTCGATCACCGGCACGCCGTGCGCCCGCAAGCGCTCTCCCACCTCGTGCCGGCTGCGCAGGTGTGCTGACAAGTCCGACTCATTCTCGCCCAATCCTCCGAGATAAATGATGCGCTGCACCCCGGCAGCGTGCGCGGCCACGGCGAAATGTTCCGCGGCCAGGCGATCCTGTTGTTCAAAATCGCCTGTCGCGCCCATCGAATGAACCAGATAAAATGCGGCCTCCATACCCTTCATGGCAGCCGAGAGCGATTCCGCGTCGAGCAAGTCGCCTCGCACCACTTCGACTCCGGCCGGCACGCGGGGCGACAGATGTTCCGGCACCCGTGCCAGACATCGCACGCGCCAGCCATCCGCCACCAGCAACGGCAACAGCCGGCCGCCGACATAACCGGTCGCGCCCGTCAGCAGGATGTTGCCAGGTTTGTCCATGTCAGACACTGGTTTATCGATTGGAATCCATCTTTAGAGCCCTCGCCTGGTTGCAGCACCAGCCCGTTTTCGCCCGCGGACGGGCTACAGCGGGGCAGTCTTCGTTTTTGTCCCTGCGCTCCGAACGAAGACTGGAGGCGGCGGGAGTTGAACCCGCGTCCTTGGCAAAGTTGCCAGCCGCGACTACATGCTTAGTCAGGAGAGAGTTTTCTACCGGACGATGACGGCCTGACACCGAATCGCCCAGCCTAGCCCGCAGGATAAGAGATTCAATCGGATGCGCGCAGGCACCGCGCCCGACCTAACCTGCTGTTGCGTTCTGCCGGCGTAGCAGGTGTCCGCCGACGAACGTCGTGGCCTTAGGCCGCGAGAGCTAGTTCTTGATTAGCTGTTAATTTTCGGTCCGGTGTTTAACGAGGCCAACGAACCATCCTCGGCATGCCGCCTCTGGCGCGTCTCCCAAGTCGAAACCAGTACGCCCCCGAAGTGATCACACCTCAGTCTCGTGCAGTTGGGGGTCCGGGTCAAGGGCGAAGACAGGGCGAACCCTGCGGCCAAGCCGGTTACCGCCAAATCCGAAAACCGAAGCCCGAAATCCGAAGGAAACCCGAAGGCCGAAATCCGATTAACCGCATGCCGATTGTGACAGCCGCAGAAGCCTGCTTCGAACTTCGGTATTCGGATTTCGCGCTTCCTTCGGGTCTCGGATTTCGGCCTTCGGATTTGACGTCAACCCTCGGCCAGCGCCTGGTTCATCCGCCGAATGGCTTCGTCAATCTCAGCGGTGCTCTTGAAGCCGATGACCACAGCATCCAACTCAGTCCGGCTCATGGCGAAGCGGATGGATTTCTCGCGGTCTTCCTCTTTGGTGAAGTCGCCGTTGCCGATGATCTTCATGGCGATGACGCCGTGGCCTTTGGCGCGCATGGTCTTCAGCTCCCCCAGCACGGGTGACGCCTCGTGCGGCTTGTTGTCCCAGACCTCTTCATTCTCGCCGTCGATGTGGGCGCCTTGCGGATTGACGCGGACCAGGTGCACGTCAGTCCAGTCGGAGGCAGTCGCGGCGCGCAAGGCAGGCAGGCTGTGGCAGGAGACGCCCTTGGCCCGGATCCACTTCTTCTCTTTCGCCTCGTCGTAGGCGTCCATGATGCGCTTCCACTGGTCGGTCCAGCGGTCTTTGACCATGCAGTGAACGAGCATGCTGTCCACGTAATCCGTATCATAGACCTTCCGGTGGTGGTCGATGACCTCCAGTATCTTCTCGGGTTGGCCGGGAATCTTGGACTGGATGAACAGCTTTTCCCGGGGCAGGCCCTTGATCGCGCCGCCGAGCCACTCGAAGGTGCGGTAGGTCTGTGCGCAGTCGAAATACGTGATGCCCTGGTCGTAGGCATAGCGGATGAGCTTGTTAAAACCTTCCTGGCCCAGGGCGTGTTGCACCTCGCCACTGTTGCTGCCGGTGCCGAAGCCCAGGCGGCTGAGCTTAAGCCCGGTCTTGCCGAGGGCGACCTGATCTACGGCGGTCCGCTTCGTGGCAGCTTCCGCACGGAACCACGGACCGGTCGTTAGCAGCAGTGCACTGGCGGCGCCGGCGGAGCGTCCAAGAAACTGGCGGCGGCTTAGGTGATGGGTCTTCATAAAGTTCTCGGTGGGTTGAGTGTGCAACGGGCGACTGGTTTATGCGTTCGCATCGTCGCCCGTAGTCTAACACCGCGAGGAAGTCCGTCAACGTCGGCATGGAGTGTGGGGTGTTCACCCCATATCACTCACAAGGGAAGTATGCTTGAATTTCTGGATTGACGCAGCTTCGGGGCGGGACATGCTTCCACGCATGAAATCCGACAACCAATCTGGCTCTGACCGCCGTGCGGCGTCAGAGAAGTATTCCACCCTCAGCTCGCTTACGCGACGGTCGTTCCTGGGAACAGTGGGTCTGGGCTCCGCGGCCTTGGCCCTCACGCCAACGGCCCGAGCTCAGGAAAAGGTGATTCAAGGGTTCGAGCAGGCCCCCACCGATGCGAACGCCGCCAAAGGCTGGAAACCTGTCTCCGATCGCAAGATTCGCGTGGGTCTGGTGGGCTACGGCGTTTGCCAGTTCTCCGCAGCGTTCGGATTCCAGTCCCATCCGAACGTCGAGGTGGTGGCGGTCAGCGATCTGATTCCTGATCGTTGTGCCGCCCTGTCAAAGGTTGTCCGGTGCGCGAAGACGTATCCCTCGCTCGAAGAACTGGTCAAAGACGACCGCATCGAGGCCGTGTTCGTAGCCACCGATGCTCCCAGCCACGCGCGGCACTGTATCGAGGTGCTCAAGCACGGCAAGCACGTCGCCTCCGCCGTGCCGGCGGTGTTTGGGTCGCTGGAAGACGCCCACAAGCTATTCGAGGCCGTCAAAGCCAGCAGCTTCAAGTACATGATGTTCGAGACCTCCTACTTCCACGAGGACCTCTACGCGATGCGGCAGATCTATAATGCCGGCGGGCTCGGCAAGCTGCTTTATTCCGAGGGCGAGTATTACCACTACATGTCCACCCCCATTGACTCGTACAAGGGCTGGCGCATCGGCCTGCCGCCGCAATGGTATCCGACCCACTCCAACGCTTACTACGTCGGCGCGACCGGCGGCAGCTTCACCGAAGTGTCCTGCATGGCCATGCCGAGCTTGATTGAGCACCTGCAACCGAAGAACAACGTTTACAAGAATCCTTTCGGCACGGAAATCGCCCTCTTTCGCACCAGCGAAGGCGGCATGTCGCGGATGGCGGTCAGTTGGGACTCCCCCGGTGACGGCGGAGAAAAGGGCCGCATCCGCGGGCAGAAAGGCTCCTACTATGGCAAGTATGAAGGGCTGGAGCAGACCCTGCCTGACACCAAACGTCCGTCACTGCCGCCCGGTGTGGAAGTCGGCGGCCACGGCGGGTCGCATGGCTACCTCATGAACGAGTTCGTCACGGCAATCCTCCAGAACCGCAAACCGCTGGTGGATGTGGCTCAAGCCCTGAACATGACCGTCGCCGGCATCGTCGCTCACCAGTCCGCCATGAAGGGCGGCGAGCTCAAGAAGATACCGCAGTTCAAGCTTTAGTAGCCCGAGCGGGCTGCTTCGTCGAGCGTATCCACCACCGCCCCGAGGGCGGCGATGAGCAGGGCTTTTCCCACGCCCCAACCCCAACCCTCGTAGCACCCGACGTCAGTCGGGTCTAACCTTCCCCTGAAACCATGAACCCCATCCGATTATCCTTGCCCCCTCACGCGCCCGGAGTTCGGGTGGGGCCTCCGCCAGCCACGCCAGGGTGAGGGCCAACACCATCGTCAACAATTCGGGCTGGCGGCTCCGCTCAACTAAAGCGGCAGGTCATCCTCACCCTCGTCGGTGACTTCCCGTGGGGGCGCCCGACGCGGGCGCGGCGGCGGCGGCTCGAACAGAATCTCGGTAAGCCCCAGTTCGCGAATCATCCAGTTGGTGTCATCGTTGCGCCCGGTTTCCAGGTTGCGGCGGTCGGTTTGCGAAATCCAGAACTTCATCCACCGGACCAACTGCGGGCGCAAGGCAGGGTCGGACGCGGCGGCGCGTGGCGTCTTGTGATCCAGCGCGGGGATCGGCTCGTCCAGGATGCCCTGCTGCCGGTCGTTAATGATTCCGGCGGCGGTGGCATCGTTCGGGACTGTGCCGGGCGGGATCGCGACCCTACTGCTCGTTACCGCCAGTCTGGGCGTGTCCCGCAGCAAGCTTGGTGGCACGAGCGCCGGATCGAACTTCGGTTCATTCATCCGCAGGCGTGCCCCCAAATCGTCCAACCGCTCGCCCTTGAACGTGACCCGCTGCCCCATCAATTGCTCGAAGCGTTCCCGGAATCGTGCCAACCGGCCGGCGCCCAGGGCTTCCAACCGCCAGTGGCCCAGGCTAATCAGAATCCTGCCAATAACCGTCCCGTCGCCCGTCGGTTGTTTCTCACGATCGGACGATCCCGCGAACCACACCCGGCCCTCCGTGAACCCCTCCTGTTGCTCTGCCTCGGTCAGAGGGTCATCGGCAATCTCCGGCACCGTCGCCAGTTGCGCCTTGCACTCGGCGATGGGTCGCGCCAGCGCATAAGCCGCCTTGCCAAATTGGCCGTCGAGCGCGTCAAACATCGCCCGGCGCCGGGCCAGCGCCACCGCCATAAGCGCCTTCTCAAATTCCTCGTAATGTTCGGCCAGCCAGGCCCGCCGGCCGGGGTTATCCCCGGGACCGCCCAGGTGGCGGATGATTTCCTGGATGACCTCTTCCGGCGCTAATGGATGAAAATTGGGGATCAGCACGCACGTGCCGAGCAACCGCGTATAATGCGGCAAGGGGATGGTGTGCGCGGCATAGACCTCGAACCGGACGACCTGGCGGGCAAAGCCGGCGTCCACGACCACGAAGGGACCACGTTCCGGGTCCAACAAGTCCACCACCTCGACGCGCAGGTTATCCATAACGCGATGCACTTCAAGCATCGCCGGGTGCATGTGCATCCGGCACCGCATCATCACCTGCTCGTCCACCGCCAGACCGGGGAACCCCGCCTTGGACCACTCCCCGAGGCACGTCTCGCCGCTGGGCCCAACCCGGTAAATTCCATGCCACGCCAGACGATGATAGTAACCTGAACCTGGCCGGTCGGACACCAACCGGCGCATGTCGGCTTCGAGCTGTGCCCGGTCGGCCACGTGGGCCGTAAGCCACCCGAAGAATCTCTCGTCAGCGGAGCGTTCGATGGCTTGAAACTTTTCATAGCTGGCCGTCGCGAACACGTTGAATGGACAAGCCTCAGGGCAGGCATAGGACGTGTGCCGCTCCGCGGCGCACTCAAAGGCCTCTATCGGGCGGCCTGCAGCCGGACATTCTCTCATTCGAGTCTTCTTGCTCACGGTTAAGACCTAAGCAATCGCAGGTGGTTTGTCGAGGGACGAGAAATAGATTGCTTGATTGGAAGCAGGTTACTGACAAGGCTGCAGCATAGGCTACACAATGGGAAAAGATAATAGCCGCGAAAAGGCGCAAAAGGCGCATAAAAGCAATATGTTTTGCGCTTCTTGCGCCTTTTCGCGGCTATTTCCTTGTATTCCATCCTGCGGACTCCTCTGTATCTCCGCCGAAGCGCGTCGGTCCTCAGATTCAGAGTGAGATGAGCTAAGTGGCGGGTGCGTTGCGGATTGCCCAAAGCATCCCCTCGCTTAAAATCCAAGCATGACCGTAAGGCAATTCTACGACTGGCAGACAGCGGGCGGCGGCGGCGACGTTTCACTGCTCGTCGAAACGCTGGAACGCCGTGAAATCCCGTGGTGCATGATCGGCGGCCTGGCGGTCAACCATTGGGCCAAGGAACCGATGGCAACGGCGTACGTGGACGTGGTCATTGCCGCCGGGCGAATTCCCGAAGCGGTGAAGGCGTTGCGCACGGCGGGCTTTGTCGCAAGAACATTCCAATGGTCGGTCAACCTCAAAGGCCGATCGGCAGTGTCTGTGCAAATCAGCACGGAAGAAGTCTATCGCGAATTCCCCGCTCGCTCCGTGCCGGCGGATATCCACGGCATTCTCATGCGCGTGGCGAGTCTGCCGGATACGTTGCAGGGGAAGATTCTCGCCTGGCAGGACCCCGAACGCCGCGCCAGCAAACGCCAGAAGGACTTGCTGGACATCATGCGGCTGGTCGAAGCGCATCCCAAACTCCGCAAGCTGCTGCCCGCCGACCTGGCAAAGAAGCTCAAAGGAATCAGTTGAATTGACCGCTCTCCGACTATCCGGTACAGTTCTACCATGACCATCAAGGTTGTTGTCGAGCGCGGTGAAGACGGCTATTTCGTGGCGCATTGTCCGTCGTTGCGCAGTTGTTGGAGTCAGGGCAAGACTCGCGACGAAGCGCTCCAGAACCTGCGTGAGGCGATCGCGTTGTATTTGGAGCCAGCCCCCGGCCAAGCCGTGGCCGACGAGCGTCACGAGGTCGTGGAGTTGGCGTGAAACTGCCCCTGCTAACCGGCCGGCAAGTGCTGGCGGCATTGCAGCGGTTGGGTTTCGTGGAGATTGACCGACGCGGTAGCCATGTAAAACTCGAACACCCTGACGGTCGCCGCATTGTGTTCCCCTATCACCGCGAAGTGGACCGGTACACCCTCAAAGGCGCGCTCCGCGACGCCGACATTGCCGTCGAAGACTTCCTGCGCGAAGTCAAATGACTCCCGAACAAGACCGACTTGCCCGCTGTGCGCGCATTCTTAACCGCGGGCTTTTCCCGCGTGGCCCAACGCCGAGCCGTCTTCGCTGCTGCTCAACTTCCACCCGCACCGCCCGCTAGCGCCGCCACCACACGTCAACAACCCTGTGCTGGGCCAAAGCCGCCAAGAAACCGGCAGGAATTGGCGCTGGTCAGACTCATCCTCGGCTGGCAGGATGTGCGCAAGATGAAGGCGAGCGAGAACCAATTCTCCCTCCCTCACGCAGCGCCAAGTACAAGCGGGCGCGCTAACAGCAAGTAATTCAGTTACCGGTCCACGCACTAAGCAAACAGAGCAAACAGGACCAAGAAGTGCCGCATGTTCGCGACGGAAATCAAAACTGACAGTATCGACCGCTTGCTATTTAGAAACGTAGGCCGGTGGGTCGCGCTCACATGGCGGAACGATCTGTTTTGCCCACCCATGGGCGTGCCCTACGGCACACATCTCGCCTCCCACATTCTGGCCCTGCCAGAGCTTGAAATACGCGCTATCAACGCCTGCTGGATCGTCCAGTCTCCATCCGGCCTGTTCCTTCGCGCCTGCGACCCCCCTCAAGGAATCGGACCAAGCGGAACCCTCTGGGATTTCCGCTACGAGACCCTCAAAAAGTTCCCCATTACCGAACTCACTGAGGCCCAAATCGACGCCCTCAGACTCCACGAACTCCCAACCTTCGAACCGAGCGACACCGACCCGACCATCAAGACCTTTCGCTCCATGCGACACCTGGACCAATTCCGCCACCCCGGTTACCCGGACGATGTCTCAGTCGCATACGGCGACCACATTCACCCTCCAGAACACCCGGAGGTAACGATTCCAGGCGAGCACCTCTGGGTAAGAGTCACGCGGATGACCGACGAAACATCATTTACAGGAACCCTCTTGAACCAGCCGCACATTTACCGGGGCTCCAAAGGAGACACAGTCCTCGTCCGCTACACCGCAGCAAAAGGAGTTGAAACGCTCGTCTGCACCGCGCTCCCGCACGTTCCAACGGAAAGTTGCAACCCAACCGAGCAGCCACCCCAGAGAGGGAACATTTCCCATGAAGACAGAGACAGTGTTACCATCACCACCAATGGAAACGCAATCGGCCCCATGCTATTCGTTGTGGACCGCGATGAGGTCGAGGCAGGTGACATCAGCCGAACGGCCCAGTTTCTACAATCATTCCTGGCAACGAACGCAAGTAGCCGCGCCAACTTTCAGAACCTGGACATCTCCTTCTCAGGCTACGACGAAGACCCGCGCGATTTACGCCACATTCCCGAGGTCAGGGCCTTCGTAGAGAAACTGGATGCAGATTTCCCCTACTGGCTCTACTTCATGCACCTCGGATTTGGTGGCCTCCGCGTTATTACAGGCTGTTTAGCGCCACCCTGTAAAAACGAGGGTGCCCAGGCCAGCGCGATCCACGACTGGATAGTAGCCCTCCTGCAGAGGCGCTGGCTGCCTGCACTGAGTGATCTAGGCACTCTCACGGGCATGTCCCAAGTGGAACTGGAACTGGCCACAACTCAATGCCTGCACTACCTCACCGAAGGACAACAAAACCCCCCAGAACTAAACTGACCCCACCACCCTGACCCCACCACCGACAGGATCACACAGGCCTCGCCCCCAAATTGGGGTAACGCACCTCTTGCGGCCGTCACGCATCACGCATCACGTTTTCCTCTCCCGCTCTCGCCGTCCAAAGCCTCACGCAGCGCCCTGATTGCGTGCTCCACCACCGGTCGCACGTTGGCCAGCCGAGGGTTCCACGCCACACAATTCGGCCGCGCGTGCGACTTCAAGAACGGTAAAGGGAATCGAACAACCTCGTGCGCGGTTGGTTTTTAGCTCTGCTTTGCACTCCGTTCGGTGGCAACCTCTCGCGCTTTGCGCAGGTCCAGCTTGCCGGTGCCGAGATAGGGCAGGGCTTCAATGTGGAAGAACTGGTCGGCGCGGGGCTTCCAGAGGTTCGGCAAGTCGCATTGCACGAGTTTCTCCAGGCACGCCTGCAGCTCCTCCGGCGTCAGCTTGTGCAGCACGACTAAGCGCTCGCCCTTCTTCTCATCCGGCACCCCGGCGACGACAAAGGTCTGCTCAGTCGCGCCGGCCAGCTCATGCAGCTTCTCCTCGATCTTGATGTGCGGGACCATCTCGCCACCGATCTTGCTGAAGCGGCTGAGGCGGTCGGTGATCTGCAAGAAGCCGTCCTCGTCAATGGCCGCGATGTCGCCAGTGACATACCAGCCATCGCGCAGCACCTCGGCGGTCTTATCGGGCTGGCCGAGGTAGCCCTGCATGATGTTGGGGCCGCGCACCAGCAGCAGTCCGGGCTGGCCGACCGGCAGCGGTGCGGACGTCTCAGGGTCCACAATGCGCACGCTGATGCCAGGAAGCGGGTGGCCGATCTTGCCGCGCTTGGCGCCGATCTGGCGGAAGCCGGCGGACCGGAAGTCGTGCGTGTTCACGGCCACGGCGGGGGAGCACTCCGTACAACCATAGCCTTCGAGCGGGCGAATCCCAAACTGGTCCTCGAACGCGGTGGCCAGCCGCTCGGGCAGCTTCTCGGCCGCGGTCGCCACCACGCGCAGGCTGCCGAAATCCTGGGCCGAGCAGCCGCGCATGTAGAACTGCAGAAAGGTTGGCGTCGCCAGCAGGAACGTCAGGGCATGCTGGCTGACCAGCGGGCCAATCGCTTTGGCATCGAGCGGGTTGGGATGGTAAACGACCCGCACGCCCAGCACTGCCGGCGACCACAGCGTGCCCGTGAAGCCGAAGGAATGGAAGAACGGCAGAATTCCCACAAAGCCGTCCGTGTGATTCAAGCCAAAGATCTGTTCGAGCTGCTCGATATTCGAACCGATGTTGTAGTGGCTGAGCATGATGCCTTTGGGATCACCCGTGCTGCCGCTGGAAAAGATGACCGTCGCCAGGTCGTCCAGCGCGGCCTGCTTCTCGCGGCCCAGGCACCGCTCCAGCCAGCTCGCCGGCAGCAGCCACGCGCTGAGCAGCGCGCAAAGCTTCTCCCCGGCCCCCGGCTTCGCGGCCACCTCTTCCAGGAACAGCGTCTGGCCGGGCACCTTGAGCTTCACCTTGTCCAGGAATAAGCGGGAGGTGAGGACCGTCTTGATGCCGCACTGGGTGATGCACGAGGCCATCGTTTGCTCGGACACGGTGTAGTTGAGATTGACCGGCACTTTGCCCATAAGCAGAGCCGCCAGGTTTACCAGCGCGCCCGGCACCGAGGGCGGCAACAGCACGCCGACCATCTCCTGCCCCGACCACACCTTCCGCAGCCGCCGCGCCAGGTAGATGGTGCGCGTCAGCGCCGATATGAAGGTGAGCTTGGGAGTAGTCGCGTCGGCCATTGCCATGCGGAACGGGTGGCGGCTGACAGTGTGCAGCCACGCGCGGTGCAGCGGCCGCATGTGCGTTTTGCGGTGCTCCCACGCCTCGACCATCAGCTCCTGCACCCGCTGCCGTACCTCGATGGGCGTGGCGGTATGGGGCAGCGGCGCGCCGAAGTTCAAGGTGACACGATAGGGAAGCCGGCGCGGCATCTTCCAGAGGAACCGGCCCCGTTCGAAGCTGAAGATGCTGCCCCAGACGCCATCCAGGGCCACGGGAATGATCGGGGCCTGGACGTTCTCCATGATCCGCTCGAAACCGCGGCGGAACGGCAGCAGGTGGCCGATGCGCGTGATTTGGCCTTCCGCGAAGACGCAGACCACTTCACCGTTTTGGATGGCCTCGCTGGCGGTGCGCAGGGTCCGGAGCATTTCGCGCGGGCGCAACTCGGCGGAGATGGGGATGGCGCGCAGGATGCGGGCGAAGGGCTTTACCCACGGCAGATCATAGATGCCTTTGTAGATGATGAAGCGCACATGCCGGTCGGTCGAGGCCAGCAGCAACACCGCGTCCACCAGCGAGATGTGGTTGCAGACAAAGAGCGCGCCGCCTTTCGAGGGGATGTTGTCGCGGCCCTGCACCCGGATGCGATAGACGGTATGCGTGAGCACCCACAGCACGAAACGCAGCAAGGAATCTGGCAGCAGCCAGACCACATAAACGGTGGCCGCCAGCGTCATCAGCGCGCCGACCGCGAAGACGCCGCGGGGACCGAGGTGGAGCGCGACGGCCAGCACCCAATAGACGCCTGCCGCCACAAACAGGCCTGCCGACGAGAGCAGGTTGGCAGCCGCCAGCATGACCCCCTTGTCTTGCTTGGCCGGTCGATGCTGCAGGATCGCGGAGATCGGGACGATGAAGAACCCGCCGAAGAAGCCCAGCGTGGCGATCGTGCCCAGGATCTGGCCGAAGCTGAGCGACGGCCGCGTGAGAATTGCGGCGAAGATACAGATGCCCAGTGAGCCCAGTGGCACCAGGCCGTATTCGATTTTACCCCCCGACAGGTAACCCGCGGCAAAGCTCCCCAGGCCGATGCCAATCGCCATCGCCGCCAGCAGGTAGGTCGTGCGGACCTCGCCGATGTGGAGCACGTTCTCGCCGTAATCAATGACGCTCTGTTGCAGTAACTGGCCGATGAACCAGAAGTAGGTATTGCCGACGCACGCCAGCCAGAGGATATGGTCCCGGCGCATCTCCTTGATCTGATGCCAGAGGTCGCCGAGGAAGTTGACCTGGAACTTCTTGTGCGGGTTGGCGGCCGGAATCTTCGAGATGCCCAGGCTGAAAAGTAGCCCGACCGCCGCCAGCCCGATGAGCATCGTGCCCGACCAGACCTGACGCCCCTCGAAGGTCTTGTAGAGCAGCGCGCCGGCAGCCATGCCGGTGATGATTGCCAGGAAGGTGCCTAGCTCCAGGATGCCGTTGCCCCAGGAGAGCCGCCGCTCGGGCAGCAGCTCGGGCAACAGGCCGTATTTGGAGGGTCCGAAGATGGCGCTATGCAGGCCCATGAGGAAGATGGAGGCCAGCCCCAGCGGCAGGCTGCGCAGCATCAGGCCCAGCGTGGCGAAGGCCATGATCAGGATCTCCAGCACCTTTACCCCGATGCTGATCGTGCGCTTGCTGAACCGGTCGGCAAGAAAGCCCCCGAACATGGAGAAGAGCAGAAACGGCAGCGAGAACAAGGCCGCCGTCAACGGCACCAGCGCATCGTGCATCCCCTTCGAGAGCGCCATGTTCAGGCCGACGAACGTGACCACCATCTTGAGGGCGTTGTCGTTGAACGCGCCTTCGAACTGGGTGATGATCAGACTCCAAAACCCGAGCAAGTAGGACTGGCCGGGTTTCGCTGAGTCTGCGTGAGGCTTCGTTTGGTCCATAGTCAGTTTAAGTCGTTGCGTTGCTGCTTCGTTGCTTAAGTTCCGCCTGCAGGTTATCCCACCCGGAAGCTAAAGCGCCAATTGATAAAACTGTGCGCGACATCAGTTTTCTCGAAGCTTGGCAGGCTGGTTGCGCGTACGATGTACAGTCCCGTCGTCTGCGGTCCTGTCGTCCCGTCGGCCTTTTTCCTCCTTTCAGTGTTTCAGCTTTTCAGTGTTTCAGCTTTTCCCCCCTCGTCCCGTCGTCATTCTTCATTCTTCCTTCGTAACTGTTCAGGTCGCCCAAGCGTACGCGGCAGGGGCGGGGACGGCTCGTCCCCAGGTCTTCGTGATTGGCGAACGCAACCG
>CAIWJG010000515.1 GCA_903912925.1 uncultured Verrucomicrobia subdivision 3 bacterium
GCATTGGGCCCCCATTTATGCCAGGCCAGGGCGAGCCGCAGCGGTCAGGCTGAGACGGTGCGCAGGGCCTGCTGGAGCGCGGCCTGCGTGAACGGGGTCCGGAGCGTGGCGTTTATGCCGCGCGCCAACAAAGTTTTGGGGTCTTCAGAATGCTCGGCTGCAACCAGCGCGATCAAATGGATCGGGCGCCGGCCTGGCTCGTTTCGGGCTTGCTCCAGGTCACGGATGGCGGTTGCGAGGCCGGAGCCATCCTTGTCCGCCAGCCGCAGGTCGAGCAGCCCCACGTCATACTTCGCTGCTTGCAGTCGCTCCAGTACCTCTTGGCCGGTGCCGGCCGCATCTGCCTGGCAACCCAGCTTCGCCAACGAAAGCAGCGAGAGCCGGCGGTGGATGGCGTGGTCCTGGGCCAACAGCACCCGCAGGCCGGCCAGCGAGACTTCTCGGGCCGCCTGTACCATGGGCAGGCTGAGCTCGAACCAGAAGGTCGAGCCTTTGCCCTCCTCGCTCTCCATCCCCATCCGGCCCCCCATCATCTCCACCAGTCGCCGGGCGATCGCCAGCCCGAGGCCCGTTCCGCCATGTCGCCGCGCCGCAGAGGAATCCAGTTGCTGGAACGGCTGAAAGAGCAGCCCCCGTTTGTTCAGCGGAATGCCCGTGCCGGTGTCGGCTATTTCAAAGCGTAATCGGACTTTGTCGCTTTCCGATTCGAGCGCCCGAACCCGCGTCACCACGGAACCCGAGGCGGTAAATTTCAATCCGTTGCCGATCAGGTTCAGCAGCACCTGCCTCAGGCGGTCCGCGTCGCCTTGCAGCCGCGCCGGGATGGCCGCGTCGCATTCTGCCTCCATCGCCACCGGCTTGCCTGAACCGGACTGCGCCACCAGCGCGACCACCCCCTCGATCAAGGGCCGCAAATCGAAGTCCGTCGTGACCAGCTCCATCCGGCCCGCTTCGATGTTCGACAAGTCGAGGATGTCGTTGATGATGCGCAGGAACTCCAGGCTGCTGCCGTAGATGCTTTCGGCCAGCTCCCGCTGGTGAGGGTCCAGGCGTGACTTCTGCAATAGCTCGGCCATGCCGAGAATCCCGTTCATCGGCGTGCGGATCTCGTGGCTCATCGTGGCCAGGAACTCGCTCTTGGCTTGACTGGCGGCCTGGGCCTGCACGGCCATGAGCTCGGCGCGTTTCTTCGCCCCCTCGAGTTCCCCGTACGCGCGGTGCAGTTCCGTAGAATCGGTCTGGATCGATACGAAACGTTCGACCTGCCCCTGGGCGTCGCGGATAGGGGAGATTTGGAATGATACCCAATAAGGCTCGCCCCAGCGGGTGTAGTTGAGCAATTCCGATTTGAAGGAATGCCCCTTGGCCAGGTAGGAATGCACTCTCGCCACCGCCTCGCGGTCGGTGTCCGGGCCTTGCAAAACCTCGCCGGGTTTGCGGCCAACCATATCCGCGAGAGTGTAACCCGTGCGCCGGGTGAAGGCATGATTGACCCACTCGGTTTGGCCATTCCGATCGGTGATGATGACCAGGTTGTCCGTGTAGCTGGCCACCAGGGAGAGCTTGGCGATTTCATCCTGGGCGCTTTTCTCCGCCGTCACATCGTGCAGCGCCCCCACCACGCCGCCATCGGCGAGTCGTGCGGCCGAAATCTCGGCCCAAGCGGTCCCGCCATCCGCCCGCAGCAGCCGGATGCGGGGCCGGCCCACCGGCGGCGAAGGGATCCAGCCCTTCATAATCCGCTCGAAGACCAGCCAGTCTTCCCCGACGACGAACAGCGACAGGCAGCGGCCGATGCATTCCTCCAGCGGGTGACCCAGAACCTTCGACCACGCGCTGTTCAAAAACACCAGCTTGCCCCCCGCGTCGGTCTCGAACACGATTTCCGAGAGCAGCTCGATCCGCCGCCGCATCCGGTTCTCGGACTCGACCAGAGCCTCCGTCAGCCGATAGGTTGCCTGGACGTGCAGGTCGGTGGCGAGCAGCGCGTCGTCGTTGTTGGGATTGGCGGGTACCACAACGACAACGTCACGCTGCGTTGGCCAGCAGTTGTTCCGCCGCTTGAGGGCTGTCCAGAACCGCGCCGTAAAGCGGGAAAATGTTTCCGCAATAGAATTCCTGTTCGGCGCGCGTGCGGGCCGAGGTGCAATCGGACAGAATCTTCACGCTGTAACCGCGCTCGTAGGCGGCCCGGCCGGTGGAATCGATGCACAGGGAGGTCACCATTCCGGCAACCAGAACGTCCTTGATCCCCCGCTCCCGCAGGACCCGATCCAGGGTGGTGTTCGAGAACGCGTTGAAACCCACCTTGCCCGTGACATAGGTAATGCGGTCGCCGAAGGTAACCAATTCAGGGATGTTGTCCGCTCCGCTCGTGCCGAATTTGAACGCCCCGGAGGCTTTGATCTTATCCAGGATGCCGACCGAGTTCGCCAGCGCCCGGTAGTCAGGCTCCAGGACAATCGGGGTCGCGATGATCGTAACCGGCGACGCGCTTATTGCGCGGATGAAAGCCAGGGAATTGGCCAGCACGGTATCCACGCGGTTGGGTTCCTCCACCACGCCCCGCAAGATGCCATTGGGTGCGAAGTAGTCGTTTTGGTAGCCGACCAGAATCACGGCCGTTGTATTTGAATTCATAGTTTATCTGTAAACGTGTTGCGTTTTGCATGCCATGCATTGTATTTGCATTGCAATTCATTCATTACTCTGGCGCATTAGCGCCTGACCATGACAAACGCAGCCCGCGTGCCAAAGCGTGAAACGTGAAACGTGAAACGTGATGCGGGAACCTAAATTCGGCAGTTGATTTAACCGCAAAGATCGCAAAGATCGCAAAGACAGATAGTTATGAATGGGTGGCATACGTCTTCCATTCACCCGGCGGGTGAATCAGTTCTTTGGCTCGGAATCATCACAAGTTCCATTCTTTGCGTTCTTTGCGGTTAATCCCAAGTGCCGTTTTTAGAGTGAATGGTGAATTCGCCGCGTTTCACGCCTCACGTTTCCCGTTTCCCCTCCCTTCACGTCTCCCGTCCCCCGTCCCCCGCCTCCCGTTCACCTGCCTGCGCTCAGCCCGAAGCAATGGATCGTGCCGCGATCCGTGCTCACAAACAGACGGCCATTGGCGACCACGAGTCCGTGGGCTTTTCCTGTCACGGGTGCTGACCAGAGCATCTTTCCGGTAGTGGTGTCAAACGCCGCCACGCGATCGTTACCCCCGGCGAACAGGGTCTTTCCGGCCAGGATCAATTCGTGGGGGCAGCCCGTATCCGTTTTCCAAAGGTAGCAGGCTTCCATTTTCGGAGACAATGCCGTCAGCTCAGGCTCGATGGTGTCTAGTTCGCCGAGGAGATTCTTGCGCTGCGCATCGTTCTCCGGGTTGCGGAGCTTCTTGAGCAGCTCTCGAATGGCCTTCTGCCGGGTCTGGAGCTGGGCTTTGCGCTTCGCAAGCTCAACGTATCGGGCGCGCGCAAAACTGGCCAGCTCCGCGCCGGTATTCAAATAGGCTACCTCCTCGGTTAGCACGATGCGCGTGGCCTTGGGGAACGTGACAAAGTAGTCGCGGCTGTTCGCATCGAACCCGCGGAGTTCGCCGTCTGTGCCGTGATTCTGTCCGCCGCCATGCACGAACTCGTCGGTTCGGGTCACCAGGGCAAAGACTCCGCCCTGGCCTGAATCCCCGATACCGCCGACGGAGCGGCCGGTCGCACGGTCGAACATTTCTGGCCGTTGGCGTCCCTGGGGCAGGTAGAGCTGGGTTGGCGTGGCGAGCATCGCCCCTTGCATGGTGAGATGTTCGAGCTTGATGCGATACCGCCCGGGGCCTTCATCGGCTCCCGTCTGGGCGTCTGCGGCACAGAGGTATGAGCTTTCCCACGGCAGAAGTGAGGCGCCGAAATAGGCGAGGTCGTCTTGCACCAGCACACCGGTTCGGCAGGGCCAATGGGAGATAAGTTTGCCATTGTTCAGGAGCAGCGTTTCCTTGCCGGATGGCTTGCGCTTCCACACCAGCGTGCCATGGTCGGCGTCCAAGCAGTAGGCGTAGCCGTCGTCTGAGCCGAAGTAAACCTTGCCCTGATGCCAGGCTGGAGGCAACCGCACGGGGCCGTCTGCGTAGAACACCCATTTCTCCTTGCCGGTCTTCGCATCCAGACAATGAACACCGTCATCTACGGATGAACCGAAATAGACCGAATCAGCGACCACCACCACGAAGAAGGCGGGGTCGAAGTTCCGCATGGCCTCAAGTCCGCGAAGGTTGGCGTAGGAATCCCACTTCGCCGGACCGGTCCAGGCCATCTGGGGTGGTGTGGCTGAGATGTGGGTCCAGGCTGGAGCCAGCGGGAGTGGAATTGACTCCGGCGTAACGCCACTGCGCCGATTGTCGAAGCGGTAGGTCGGCCAGTCCGTGGCGGTCGCGCGCTGCGCGGGCGCGCTGATCAGGGCGAGAAGGGGCAGCCCTACTAGAAGGAAGCGACTTAGACTCAGACATCCTGAGCTACCCGCTTGGATTGACGTGGGTCCCCTCACCCCTGCCCTCTCCCCATCGGATGGGGAGAGGGTGCCCTTCAAGGCGGGTGAGGGGCTGCCGACAGACTTACCTCGTTTCCACGAATCAGGATTACTAAGACTCATGCAAGCTCCCTGGTCATTTGGCCGCTGAACGGAGCACCGGCGCAAAGCCGATGGAGGTCTCCAGCCAGTTTCCGCAACTGCAGCCGCCGCCGCCTTCGGGTGATAGAACCATTCCGTTCGCAGGCACAGTGCTCAGCCAGCAGCTCGGGCGGAGATTATACCAACCGGAAACCTTCTTCTGAGAGATGTCCCACATTGAAATATAGCCGCCGTCACCCCGGTAGATGAGCGCGTTCGTCGTGGCGGCATACGTGGCGCATCCTCCGTGGCGGCCGATCTCCTTCGTCAACAGCTTGCCCGTGGACACCTCGTAGCCGCACGGCTCAAGGTAAATAGTGTTGCGGACCACCACCGGGTGCTGCAGGTGCCCTCCGTGATTGTCTTTCGTCCAGTCGTGTACCGACTCCCAGAGGCTCTTTCCATCCGCCGCGCTGAAGGCGTAGAGGTGATACTTGCCCGAGACCGATGACGCGAGGAAGACTTTGTCCTCCGCGGCGAGGAGATAAAAGACTACGATCCCGCGCGCTGTTTGGATCGGCTGTTCCCACAGTTTAGCACCCGTCTGCGCGTCGAGTGCGACGAGGTATTGGGCCTGCCACAGTTTTGGAGATCCGATCCGGCTGGTGGCGAGACCTGCGATTTCGGGATCGCGGCACTCGACGAATACTACCTTGCCGCCGGCGATCCCGATGGTCGAATTGATCACCACCCCGCCGTGATAGCGCCATTTCACGTCACCACTCTCGCTCACCAGGGCAAACAGATCGTCGCTGCAGACCTTCTCTGTGCCCTGCCCGATCGTCGCATCATACCAGCTCCCCCGGCCCCAGTAGTTGGTGTAGGCCGCGCCCTGTTTGACGCTGCTGCCGTAGAGCAGGTCACCCATGCGGGCGAGATAGCCCCATTCATGAGCGGTCCGCAAGTCGGGGGCCGCCAGCGGAAACGTGCGGAGCAATTCACCCGTGCCGGCTGCAATCACCCAACAGCGGTCCTTGACAGCGACGAACAGTCGCTCGGGATCAGCGCACCAGTTGGCGGCGTCGCGCGGCATGTTCACACGGCGCAGCGCCGGGATTTCCAGCGACCACAGGACGGCGCCATTGTAAGAATCCAGGGCGATGATCCGGTTCATTCCCTGATGGAACAGCCGTCCGTTCACGGCGAGCGGCGCGGGCATTCGCGGATTGCGATCAATCCCGAAGTCCGCACCTGGTCTTCCGAGCCATTGCACTTCGAGGCCATCGGTGCCGCCGACTCCCTGCAATCCCTCCTGGCTGTTAGCCGAGTTGCCGGCATCGCCGTACTGGTGGGTCCACGAGCCCGTGTTCGGCGGCAGATCGCGGTGAACGCGCACCCAACTCCCGGCCGCCGATCCCACCAAGTCCCACCTCGCCTTCAGCTCACCGAGCCATTGAGTGACGTTATTTGTGGCGTCGGCCGGGGTGGCGGCTCGCAACGGCCCGAGATATGCCACGCCGGTCGCGGGTTGGAGGAACGGCAGGACCTGGGCGGCGGTCGCGGGCAAGTGCTCTGCAGCCAGCGACGCATCGGCGACGATCAAGTTCGCGAACGACTTTGGAAAGGGCAGCTTGTCGAGTGAATCCGCTTGGTGCAACGTAATCCGCGCGCCATAAACACCGGCCTTCCCGAGCAGGGCGCGAGCTTTGGCGATGCGGGCGTGATCGCTGTCCACGCCAAAGACAATCAGCTCGCTTCGCTTGGCCAGTTCGTAGGCAAGTCTGCCATCACCGCAGTTGAGAACGAGGCAGTATCCCCGAGTGACCCGAGTTGCAGAAAGAATCTGACTTGCAGTTTGCTCGCACTCGCGCCTGGCTGCGTCGGCTCCGTAAGGAGCGGGGGCATCAGGAACTCGCGCCACGGCGAAGTTCAGTGCATTGTCGAGTTCGAAGGCCTCGCTGACAACGCTGCCCTTGTCGGATGCGACTGCGCGAATTCGATACTGGTAACGGGTTTTCGGCTCCAGCCCTGGCAACGTGACGCGATGGACCGCCGACGAGCCTGGTTCCCGGACCTGGCGGTCCCACTTCTCCCCGACGCCATACTCGATAATGCTTTCACCAGGTTCCTGAGTTTCCCAGGAGACGACCGCGGCGTCGGGGGTGACGAATCGCGCGTGCGGTGGAACGCTGAAGACGATTGGCCGGGGAGCCTGACTCGCCGCGGCAGGCAGGTTAGAAGTGGTGCGATCGGAATCAGACTCCGCCCCGACCGAGAGCGGAGGCGCGGCCGAAGCGACCGCGCATAAAAGGATCGCGAGCCCGAGCCGTTGACCTACGACCCAGGCTCGGCTTGAACTGCTGCCCATCGGTGGGCGACCGAATCTGCTCACGCCCGAGAGGATTGGGAGGCTGCGCTGAAAGAGCAAGCCCAGACAGGATGCATCCAGCAGTTCTCATTTTGGCCTGCCTGCGCCGCAGCGGTCCCGGCAGACAGGCTGGTCTGGGAGTTTTGGTGTCCACCCTTTAGAGTCTCCGAGGCCGCACGGGATCATCCGCCATTCGTCCCATTCGTCCCATTCGTCCCATAATGTGCTGGCATACGTCAACGCGCCCCGCATTGCTCGCTTTGGAGCTCAAGCCTTGACAGTCCGGCCTGCCATCCCAAAGCTCTTGCCATGAAGCGTAACTTGCTTAACTACCAGCATGGCTCCTCCGACCGCCATTCCCCCGCCAGCGGCTTTGGGAGGCGCGACTTTCTGAAACTCGTCGGGGCTGGGGCCGCGCTGGCTTTTCATCCGTGGCAGTTCAGCATGGCCGGGCCGTTCACGCGGGCGGATTTCGACAAGCTCGTCCCCGCAGACAAGAAACTGACGCCGCAATGGGTCGAGTCGCTGACCGCGCGCGGCCAGCGCGAGGTGTATCGCGGGACGGACTTGGCGAAGATCGGGATGCCGGTGGGCGGCATCTGCGCCGGACAACTCTACCTGGGCGGCGACGGCAAGCTCTGGCATTGGGACCTGTTCAACACCCGGATCGGGACTGGGGCGGAGCATTACGCCAAACCGTTGGAGGCCACTTCGCCGCTGGAGCAAGGATTCGCACTGCGGATCGTAACCGACGGCAAGGCCCAGGATCGCCCGCTGGATCGCAAGCACTGGAGCGACATCTCCTTCGCTGGCGAATATCCGATTGGCTACGTCGAATACAAGGACCCGGCCTCGCCGCTGGACGTAACTCTCGAAGCTTTTTCGCCATTTATCCCGCTCAATACGGATGATTCGTCGCTGCCCGCCACGGTGATGCAGTTCACGGTCAAGAACCACGGCTCCGCAGACGTCGAAGCCGAACTGGCCGGCTGGCTGGAGAACGCGATTTGCCTGCACTCCGCCAAATCCCAGCGCGGCGTGCGGCGCAACCGCCAGGTGCGCGACAACGACCTGCTGTTCCTGGAGTGCAGCGCAGAAGATGTGGCGCCGGGCGAGGCTCCTCAGCGGCCCGACACGGTCTTCGAGGATTTCGAGAGTGAGACTTATGCCAACTGGACGGTGACGGGTAATGCTTTCGGCACTGGGCCGGTGGAGATTGCGAAGATCCCGGCCTACCAGGGTGAAGTTCACGGAAAGGGCAAGCGGGTGGCCAACAGCCATGCGAGCGCTCCGGGCAATTCGGTCGAGGAGAAGGACGGGGCGACGGGCAAGCTGGTGAGCCGCCCGTTCACCATCGAGCGGGATTACATCACGTTCCTGATCGGCGGCGGTGACCACAAGGACCAGACCTGCGTCAACCTCACTGTAGATGACAAGGTGGTGCTGACGGCGACGGGTTCTAATGAGAACCCAATGCATCCGTCGAGCTGGGATGTGCGCAAGTGGGCAGGGAAGAGCGGCAGGCTTCAGATAGTGGACGCCGTGGCCGGGAGCTGGGGCAACGTCGGGGTGGACGACATCGTGTTCAGCGACAAGCCGCGTGGTCCGGTCGGGCCATTGAACCAGCAGGGAGATTTCGGCACGATGGGCCTCGCTCTGCTGGACCCGCAGCCGGGAGATTTCGGGTGCACAGCCGTCCCGCGTGACGGCCTGCCGGCGGGCGTCTTCTCGACTGCCAACGGCTCAGCCGATCTGGCCAAGAAAGGCTTTGATGAGAAGCTGATAGGTTCACTGGGCCGCAAGCTCAAGCTCAAGCCGGGCGAATCTGCCACGGCGGTGTTCGTGTTGTCGTGGCACCTGCCGAACCTCAAGATGAACCGGCTGCCTCCCGGCCGTCATTACGCAACCCGCTTCGACTCGGCATTGGCGGTGGGGCGCTATGTGCGACAGAACTTCGCACGGCTCAGCGGCGAGACCCGCCTCTGGCACGATGCCTGGTACGACGGCTCGCTGCCGTGGTGGTTCCTGAACCGCACGTTCCTCAACACCTCGATCCTGGCCACGTCCACCTGCTACCGGTTCGGCGACGGGCGCTTTTATGGCTGGGAAGGCGTCGGCTGTTGTGAAGGCACCTGCGGCCATGTCTGGCAATACGCTCATGCCGTCGCCCGCCTGTTCCCCGACCTCGAACGCATGACCCGCGAGAAGGTGGATTTCGGCCTCGCCTTGCAGCCGAACGGGATGATCTATTTCCGCGGCGAATTCAATGACATCCCGGCCATTGACGCCCAGGCCGGCACCATCCTACGAGCCTTGCGCGAGCACCAGATGTCAGCCGACAGCGAGTTCCTGAAGCGCAACTGGCCGGGCATAAAGAGGGCGGTGGAGTGGCTGATCGCCAAGGACGAAAACGGTGACGGGCTCATTGAGAGCA
>CAIWJG010000516.1 GCA_903912925.1 uncultured Verrucomicrobia subdivision 3 bacterium
ATTTTGGTGAACACGACTGCCCCTCCCCCGCGCCCCGGCCCCAGCCCACGTCCCATGCCGCCGTGCCCTTTGCCGCCGCCCGGGCCCCAGGGCGGTCCGGTTTGCGCTGAAGCCTCAGCGTTGGTCGCAGACTGACTTGCCAGGCTCGCGTCGTCCTCCAACGAACACTCGAGCTGGTCCGGCGCCATCCCTTTGGGCCACCCGGGCGAGACATACAGCGTTCGACCCTCGGCATCCTTGACCAGGAAAATAATCTGCCCCTTACTACCAGGGCAGCAGGATAGAACACTAAGGAATAGCCGCGAAGAGGCGCAGAATACGCACAAAACGAGGAGAATTGTAGTGCAAGCCACTTACTCCGTAGTATGTTCCTCGCCGAAGATGAACTTGAGCGAGGTGCCGAACCGATCGAAATTCGCGCGGCTGGCCAGCCAGCCGGGGTGGCGGGTGCCCAGCGCGCGTAGCTCCGTATCTACCGCCTCGATCTTTTGCCGGTAGAGCAGATACCACGACGCCCCGCCAAAGGCAGCCAGCACCAGCCCGGAAATAGCGACCGAAAGCAGAGCGATTCTAAGGCGGAGGGAAGATGCTTTCATGCCTGCGCTTTCATCCGATACCCTACCCCCCGGATCGTCTCGATCAGTTTCACCGCCGCGTCGGCATCCACTTTCTTCCGCAACCGCTGGACGTACACCTCCACCAGGTTGGTGCCCGGATCAAAGTCGTAGCTCCAGACCTGCTCGCAAATCTGCACGCGCGTCAGCACGCGCCCCGGCGAGCGCATCAGATGTTCGAGCAGGCTGAACTCCCGCGGAGTTAACTCCAGGGCCGTCTCGCCCCGCTTGACCTCGCGCGTGAGCAAATTCATCGTTAGATCCCCGACGACCAGAATGCTCCGGGTCGCGCCGGAGGCCCGGCGCGTGACGGCGTGGATGCGCGCGATCAGCTCTTCGATGAAAAACGGCTTGGTCAGATAATCATCCGCTCCCAGGTTCAGCCCTTCCAGCCGTTCGTTCAGTTCATTCCGCGCCGTCAGCAGAATGATTGGCAAGGGAACCTTTCGGTCCCGCAGATTCCGCAGGATGCTCAGCCCGTCCCGCCCCGGCAGCATGATGTCCAGCACCAGCACGTCGTAGGGGCGCGCCGCCGCCTGCGCGTAACCCTCGTCGCCCCGCAGACACACGTCCACGACAAAACCCTGCGCCTCCAGCCCCTTCCGAATAAGGGAGGCGATCTTCCTTTCGTCTTCGATGACCAGAACCTTCATTCCTGCCGGCAACAGCCGAACGTCAACTCGTGGCCCAGGCGGGGGCAGCGCGGAAGGACATCCTGGTCGTGTTCGTTCAACATGGTTCCATGATAACACCCCGGCCATCTTAGCAATCCGGCCTATTCTGCGAGTATTTTCTCGGCCCGCCCGTACGAGCCGAGGTTGAATACGTTTCGATACCCCATCTTCCTTAGCGTGCCTTCCCCCGCGCCGCTTCGTGTCCCGCTCAGGCAGTGCAACAAAAGCGGCTGCTCTTTATTGGGAGCCACCCGCGCAATCTCATCGCCCAACCGATCGAGGGGGATGTTTATTGTCCCCGGCAGATGCTTTTCCTGAAACTCCGCTTCGCTGCGCACATCGATGACTGTGGCGCCCTTTTTCAACCATCCCCGCGCCGTCTCTGGCTTCACCGCGTTCACCTGCTTGAAGATCAGGAAGGCCGCAATCACCGTCCCGATGACGATCCAAGTGGTGAAAGTCATATAGATCGGCTTGCGACGGGGCGAGGGTGGTTGTTCAGGCTTTTCCATTGAGCTTCTCCATAATTGCAATGTGTTGCCGGCTTAGTCGCGCCCTTTTTGGCCCACGGCTAGAAATATTCCGTAGGACCGCACTTGGCCGGTCGAACTCGGTTTGTTCATGGTATGAGCATCGCTGACAGAAATCCATTTTAACCCGGCATTGGCAAGCCACCCGGCAGTCTGTCCGCGTTCAAAGCCGTGGTGAAAGACGTCGTCAGCTTGGCCGTGGAAGCTGCCGTCTTCGCTGTCGAGGTCGGCAACCGCCAGCCAGCCGCCGGGTTTAAGAAGTTCGGCCAATCGGCTCAAGACCAGGGGCACATTGCGGAGGTGATGCAGGGTCATCGAACTGACGACCAGATCAAAGCCGGGCTCCGGAAAGGGTTTTGCCTCCAGATCCCAGTGTCGGGTTTGGACGTTGCTGATTGCCGCGGCGGCGAGTTTCTGCGTGAGCTTCTCCAACATGCCTGTGGAGGAGTCCAGGGCTACCATCGAGGCGACGCGCGGCTGGAGGTTGAGGGTGAGCAGGCCGGTTCCGGCACCGTAATCAAGCGCGCGCCAACCCGGCTCAAACGGAATGGTGCGACCGATAGCCTCGCCGACCGCGCGGGCCAACAATACGCGACCAGGGTTGTTGTCCCATTGCGCAGCCGCTTCATCAAAACGCGATGCCATTCCTACGCTGGGGCGGGGCCGCCTGTTAGGTGGGTTTCTTTCCACCGCTCCCTGAGCGCAGAATGAAGCCGTTGGCGGCACTCGACCGGTAACTGGTAGGGACGGCCATCCCTGTAGAGCGTGATGGTCTTACGGATGTTGTCCACGACCACCTGGCAGGGATTGCACCCGGCCATGTGTTTCTCAAACACCTCGCAGATGGCCGGGTCCACCGTGCCGTCCACGTATTCGTTCAAGGTCGCAAGCAATTCCGCGCACTTCATTTCATGCCATTCCGGTTAAACTGAGCCGCCAATCCACAAAAAGTTACATTCCCACACGGCAGCAGCCAGACTGAGTCAGTTCCCCTGCTCAGTGGTCGCGATGAGTTCGCACCACCCGCCGCTCCGGATCGCCCAGGGTTCGCGTCAACTCCTCGCGGAGTTGCAAGCGCGCCCGAAGCAGTCGCACTTTCGTATTGCCCTCACTCAGGCCGAGGGCCTCGGCGGCCTCTTTCACGGACAGCCCCTCAACATCCCGCAGCAAGAACACCAACCGGTGCTTTTCATCCAGTTTGGCCAGCGCGTCCTCCAACAGACGCTGGATTTCATTCTTCCGCACCAGTTCCTCCGGCGACTGTCGCCAATCCGCAATGTATTCCGGATGGGGGATGCTGCCGTAGCTGTCCTCTTCCTCGGTCGCTTCCTCCAGGGAGACCGTGTCCAGCCCCTTTCGCTTTCGGATGACCTTGAGCGCCGCATGACTCGCGATCCGCAGCACCCATGTCGAGAAGCTGGCTTCGCCCCGAAACCCCTTCAGGTTCTCCATCGCGCTTAGGAAGGTTTGCTGCGTCACGTCCTCCGCGTCCTGCTCCTGCCGCAACATCCGCAACGCCAGCGAATAAACCCGCTGCTCATAACGGTTGGCCAATGCCTCAAATGCGTCCAAATTGCCCTTCTTGGCGCGTCCCACCAGCTCCACGTCAGATGTCACTGCAATTGTCGTCTCGTTCGTCATTTGTTTATATCCCCGCTGCCGTCGGGCTGGAGCACAAACTCCTGCCCCAATCCGGTTGGGCTGGCGCAACTGCAAACGGCGCAATGCGGGTGAGCGCGGTGGCGGGTGGCGCGCAGGCGGCCGGAAGCTGGCGATCGGGCTGTTTGCTGGTTCGCCATCGCGGGCCTGTCACTGGTGCGACGGGCATTGGTGCCCCGCCTCCGAATGGTGGGCGCTGCACCCAACGCCGGAGTCTTTCCACTCGCCCGCCACAAAAGCTTCGACCGCTTTGCCGGCGTCGCCGGAACAGCCGCGGTGGACTTCAATGCCGTGGCCTTGGAGCACACTCACCGCGCCCTCTCCCATGCTGCCCGCCAACAGAATTGAAACCCCTTTTTGTCGCAGAACAGACACAATATTCGACTTGCATCCACAGCCTGGCGGCGAGAACACAATCCCGGCCTCTTGAACGGCCTTCTCATCGCTCACGCTGAAAAGCGTCAACTGGGCGCAATGGCCAAAGTGGTCATCGACGGTGCGGTTGGTGCGGGTGGGTACGGCAATTATGATGTTCATTTTTGTTTTCTCTTCTTTAGGTAAAGCTGGTGGTGATACTCGCCTTCGCGGAGCATGGTCCGCCCGCAACTGGGACAGCGGCTTTCGCGGCAGGGCTTGCCCTTGACGTGGGGAATCCGGGTGTCGCAGTGCGTGCAGATGCAGTGTCCGTTGGTCTGGCACATGGGGGGCTCGGGGTTGAGGCGCCGCACGGTGGCCGCACGGCAATATGGGCAGGCTGACGTTTCGTCAGCGCTGATGACAAGTTTCCAGCAACTGTCGCAGCGATACCAGTAATCTTCGGTCTGGTAGGTGCCGCCTTCGATGAACAGGGCTTTGCCTTCCACCAGGGCTGTGGCAAGCGTTCGCCGGGCCTTGTCACAGATCCGGGTGAAGGTGGGGCGCGATACCTTCATTCGCCGGGCCCCCTCTTTGTGGGGAAGTCCCAAGTAATCGGCCAGGCGGAGGGCTTCAAACTCGTCGAACAGCAGCACCACCGGCTCCAGGTCATG
>CAIWJG010000517.1 GCA_903912925.1 uncultured Verrucomicrobia subdivision 3 bacterium
CCTCGAACCAGAATGGTCCCGCCACGATGTCCATCTGGCCGTCGTGGTTGAAGTCGCCGTAGCAGGCGCCCTCGGCGTAGAACTCGTCCGAGAGGCGAACCTTCTTGAACGTGTCACGCTTCGGCAGTTGCGCGGGCTTGGCTTCGACTGTCGGCGCCGGGGCCGGGGCGGGCGCGGGAGTCGCTTCAGCAACGCCGACTTGAGGCTCAACGCGGAGGCCCGGGATGGGCTGGCCGTCCGAGCCGACAATCCGGGCGTGGGCCGACCAGCCGCCGCCGCCCTGGGTGATCTTGAGCATCAGCTCGTTGGCCCCCTTCTTGAGCTCGATCGGCGCCATGTCCTGGTCCGGCATGTCCCCGCGGTCGGTGTTGGCGCCAAAGACCACCGCGCCATTCAGCCATACTTTGATGCCGTCGTCGCTGCCGAGCAGCAGGGCGGCGTTGCAATTCTCGGGTGCGATAATGGTGGCCTTGAGATAAGCGGCGGCGTTGTCCACACCTGGGAATAAGGAGGCCAGATTCGGCTGGTCGCTCCGTGGCATAGCCTTCCACTGAACCTTCTCGCCTTGCTTCTCGGGCCCGAACGCTACGTCAAAGAAAGCGGGCGCGCCGGCGAGTCCGGGCTTCGTGAAGGGGCCGCAGACGAGCCAATCCTGAATGAATGCGCCTGTGGCCGGCTTGCCGCGCAGCGCCCAGGCGCGCTTGACGATGTTCGGGTTCTTGAACTGAGCCAGGAGCTTGGCCCCGGTGTCGCTCGCCAACTTGGGATTCGTGCTCTGGAGTTTCTCAGCGATAGTCACCGCCGCGAGCCCGGCCTCATCCGCGAGGTCAGGGTCGGCCAGGTCCACCAGCACGATTTGGAGCGCTTCGGGAGTCGGGAGCTGGCCGATTTGCCCAAGCGCCTGCTTCTTCTCGTCCGAGCGCTTGGCCGTCGCCCGCGCCTGCTGCAGGATCGCAAAGCGCTTAGCGGTGTCGGGCTCCTGTGCTGCTACCTCGATGCAGCCACGCAGGGCCAGCACCTGGAGAGTGGAATTGGCGCTGGTGCGGGCCAGTTCGAGCAGCCGCTGAGCAGGGGCGGCATTGGGCCACCGTGAGAGCACGCGCACGGCTTCTTTGGCGACTAGCGGATCCGACTCTCCCGCGGCGGCCTGCGCGGCTTCCAGGGCGGCAGGTGTGCCAAGCTCGGCCAGCAGCGGCAGCAGCCGACAGCGCTCCGCCGCCTGGCAGCTCCCCAGAGTCTCCAGGACGCTGCGGGTTGCCTGGTCTTTGTCGCGGCTCGCCCGGCAGACGGCCTCCAGCGCTTTTACCACTGGCTCGCATTCGGCATCGGACTTGGATTTGGCGGCAATCTTCAGCAGTGGCACGAGCGTGTCTGCCACGGCGATCTTCCGCAGCGATTCCAGCGCGGCAAGGCGCACTGGCTCAGACTGGGCAGTCGCGCACTGCAAGAGCACGTTCGCGGCGGCCGTGTCGCTACGGTCGCCCAGGGCAGTGAGCAGCACCGCTTTCTCAGGGGCTGCCGCTTTGGCCAGGTCATTGAGCAGGGCTTCGCGCACCCCAGGGCCGTTCAGGCGTTCGAGGGTTTCACGGGCGGCGGCGCGCTCAGCCGTCTCGCCGGCGGCGGCGGCTTTGGCCAGCACGGGTATGGCTGAGGCATCGTCCAGGTCGCCAAAGGCCTTCCAGGCGGCGACGCGGACGATCAGGTGCGGGCTCTTGGAAGCGGTGCGGACAGCAGGCAGCGCACTTGCGCCAGCTTTGACACGGGTGTCCAGCACAGCCAGTTGGCAATCCGCCGGCAGGGCCTTCCATTCACGCAGGCAGGCTTTGACCACTCGCTGGTCGTTCAGCTCACGCAGCACTTTAAGCGCGGCGAGTTGCAGTGGGCGATCCTTGCCAGTCAGCGCAGTGGTGACCAGCTCAGTGCGCTGGCGGGCGTCCGCCAGCACCAGACCGCGCCACGCGGCGATGCGAATCGCCTCCGGGAACTTCGGCGTGAATAGACCGCGATAGATCGTGGTTGCGCCGTTAGCGTCGCCGCCGGCCAGGAGCCGTTCAGCGCACTGGACCAGGCTTTCCAGAACGATGCGCTGGACTGCAGGGGGGTCCGTGTCCCGCGCGGAAGTCAGGGCGGCAATGGCATCCTTGCTGCCGATCTTACCCAGTGCGGATGCGGCGGAAGACGCCACGGCGGTGTCCGTGCTCGATAACAAGGGGATTAGTAGTGGCACGGCTGCAGCGTCGCGCCGCCAGCCCAGGGAATCAATCAGGCCCGCCTTGATGAGGCCGGAGGTTTGGCCCAGTGCCTGGCGTTCAACTGCGACCGCTTCCGGGAAGGGCATTCCATCCAGTGCATAGCGCGCGGCCTGCGCCGTTCGCTCTTCGCCCAGCAGAGCCGCCAGTGCGGGCACAGAGTCTGCGGTCCCAACGATCCTCAACCTCACACAGGCGGCGCATTTCTCAGGGGCACCGGCGGTAGATTTGAGAGTGGCGAGGAGGTCCTGCTCCTCGTCGGCGCGAGCGCCGAAGGCGGACAGAGCGAGCAGAAAGGCGAGAAAGAGAGATCCGAAACCCGAAACCCGAAACCCGAAGGAAGGCCGAAATCCGAAATCCGAAGGAGGACGATCTCCGGTGTGGCAGGCGGCTAGCTTGGAAGTTGAGGCTGGCAAGCTGCCACGCTTTGGGTCAGTCGGCTGCCCAGGCGCTGGTGC
>CAIWJG010000518.1 GCA_903912925.1 uncultured Verrucomicrobia subdivision 3 bacterium
CTGCCGCGTGCGCTTGGGCGACCTGAACAGTTACCTATTTTTGAGCCTTGCTCTTGCTGCTGGCCCCGCCCTTCTTGCCCGCAACCAGGAGGGTTCCACTCAAAACGCCGACCGCGAAGAAGGCAAAGTACATAATCGCGGCGGGCATCTTCTGCGTATTGGGCAAAATCGGCGGCAGCGACAGGCTGACCGTTTGCCGGTTGTTCATGCCCATGATGACCAGGAGCAGCAGAATCAAGACTAAGAGAATCGTTCTCAGCAGCAGTTTGAAATTCATAAGTTGTCTCTGCGTGAGGTTAGGGAGCCGGATGGGGAAGGGCAACTGATTCATTCCATCCGACCGCGGTCAAGTTGGTGGAGTGGCAGAGATTACCTCTGGAGCAGGCAACCGGATTCGTCCGCTGCCAGACCGCACCCTCACGGGCTCGTCTCGTACACGCGGACGTAATCGACCTCGAAGAAGTCGGGCAGTTGGGCCTTGGCTATGTCGCCGCCCCACTCGCCGATTTCCTCCGTGAGCTTGAGGTACTCCGGCACCTGCGAAACTCCACCAGCTTTGGTGCGCCAGACTTCCTTCCCGTCCACGTAGAAGACGTATTCTTCCTTCGTCCAGAGCAGGCCGTAGTCGTGGAACCCTTCGGTCAAGGCGGCGACCGTGGTGTTGGTTCCGGCGCTTTTGTGATCCTTGCCGTAGCCATCCCAGTGGAGATTGAAAGTGACTTTGCCGTCACGCCAGGGAATTTCCACGATGTCGATCTCGGTCCCGTCCCGTCCTTCGTCGCCCACCTTGCCCACCCCAGAGCCCATCATCCAAAACGCGGGCCAATGGCCCGGCTGCTTGGGCATCCTGCAACGCGCCACATAGTAGCCGAAGGCGTGCTCGAACTTGCCCTGCGTGTTGACGGCTCCGCAAGTGTAGCGGTCGCCGTCCTTCTTGGTGCGGAGCAGCAATGTGCCCTTGCCGCTCAGGTAGGCGTCTTCCTTCACCCAAAATCCATCGCGTCGCTTCCAGTCGCCGAGTCGGTTCCACTTCGTCTCGTCCAGCTTGGTGCCGGTAAACTCGTCCTGCCAGATAAGTTTCCACTCCTTCCCTGCTGGCACTGGCGGCAGGGTGTCTTTGGCGGCGTCAGTCTGCGCGTAGGAAAACGACGCAAGCGCAAAACCAAGCAGAGCGACGACGGATCCTTTGCTGCCAATGAGTACTAAGTCTGAAGTTTTCATACCTGTGTTTAGCGGACTTGCTTGCTCACGTTCAGTTCACTGACCTGCGAATTGAGGGTCCAAAAGTCGTAAATAAGGCCAATGCCAAATATCCCCAGTGTCACCAGGTAGAGAATGCCGGTGCCCCACTTGCCCAGGTAAAACCGGTGGACTCCGAAGACCCCCAGGAACGTGAGCAGAATCCACGCGACCGAATAATCTTTCGGGCCAGCGACATAGCGGCGGTCGGCTCGTCGAGCCATCGACGGAATCAGAACCAGGTCGATAATCCAGCCGATAAGAAACAAACCAGCCGTGAAGAACCAGATCGTGCCGGAGACGGGCTTGCCGTAGTAAAAGCGGTGGGAGCCGGTGAAGCCAAAGATCCAGAGCACGTAGCCGATCGCCTTGCTGTGGGTTTGCGTTGGAGTATTCATTACCTGGCTGAGACTACGGCTACGGCCCGCATCGTTCAACTACAAGGACCATCAACTTTTATGTAACGGCTCAGGTAGTGGGGCGGGCGTCTCGCCTGTCAGGAGGGCGTCTCGCCCTCGGTCCCCACGC
>CAIWJG010000519.1 GCA_903912925.1 uncultured Verrucomicrobia subdivision 3 bacterium
GGTCTGCCCGCGAAGAGCGCCATCCTTGACCGACCAGAGCCGGGGATCGCCGTCCCAGCCAGTGAGGTCTTTGCCATTAGCGAGCGCTTTCATGCCGGCCGGCTCTGGGGGCGTGGAACTGTCGGCACCGAGGGCCGAAAGAGTAAGGCAGAGGCAAACAACAACGGCGGACATGATACGGCTCATAAATGATAGGGACTCGCGTTTTGACGCTGGCGCGGGAAACCTGGTCGTTGTCCTGACCCGCTTCTCCAGCATCGTTGGTGCTATTATCCTCCCTCCCGGGCCGGGGTCAAATCCGAAATCCCAGCCCTGCGCCAACGCCGCAGCCTCCGACGGATGCCGCGTAAACGTAAATGGGGCGGACCAGAGGTTGGCCCGATTACAAAGTCGCTGACCCAAGGCTGCTTTCTGAAAACCCTGAGGGGTTCCAGGGAAGGTGCTCTATTACGTCGTAGTCGAACGCGTAGCCCGTTTCCCGCGTCGGCTCGGGTGTGGCTACCCCCAGGATGTCACAAAGCCCGCAGAGGAAGAGGGAATTCCGCCTTCTCTTGCGCTTTTTGTGCCTTTTCGCGGCTAACCAGTTTACCTCCAGAGGTTTGCAGCTAAAGCATCAAAGCAGAAAGGTTCCCTCCGCATTGGCTTGCCCCGCCGTAGGCTCGGTGGAGGGTGGCCGCAGCGGGCTTTGCCCATCGCGCACAGCGTTTCGAGAATCTCCCCCACGTCGGCCGCCCTGGCCCGGGCGAAACGCTTGGCCATCTCGGCGGCTGTCACCGGCTCCTTCACCGTTGCCAGCTCCGCGCTCACCGCCTTGACCCGCTCGGACAACGTCTTCGGCTGGGCGAGTTTCCCGGCCCGCTTTGTCCCGGACTTTGCTTCCGTTTCAACCTCGACCGCCAGCGCTGTCTGCTGCGGTTGGGCGCCGCCTGGGTTTTGGTAATCGGGCCGCAGCCAACGCACCAAACCGGAGGTCTCCTCCTTCGCCCGCTCGGCGTTCAACGCCACCAGGTGCTCCAGGATTTCCGCGTCAGTCAGCGTCGGCGGCCAGCCGGAGGCAGCAAAACCCTCTGCGGTCGCAGCACTCTCCGACCAAGTATCTTCCTTGGCTTGCCCGCCAATGTCTGACACCCTCACTGCCGGATGATTGAGCGCGACTTCGATGTGCCATTTGTGGCTGACCTGGCTCTGCGCGAAAAGCAGATCCAACAGAACTACCGCCCGATCATGGCCGTCCACAAATGGTTTGCCCGGAGGCCGGGCACGCTGTTCCGCGCACTAATCCTGTCTGAGTTCGTAAAGGGGCCGCTTCGGGACGAGTTCTACCAAGGCCAGTCACTGAAGTCCCTTCGCGTCCTCGACCCCTTCATGGGCGGAGGTACAACCCTCATCGAGGCCAACCGCGTTGGGTGCGCTATCACCGGCTTAGACATTAACCCGATGGCGTGGTGGATAGTGCGCCAGGAGATCTTCGACCTGGACCTCGCCGCATACCGCCAGGCCGCCGACGCGCTCCGGCGCTCACTCGAAGAAGACATCGGCCCGCTCTACCGTACCAGGTGCCTTGACTGTGGCTCCGAGGAGGCCCACGTGAAGTATTTCCTCTGGGTGAAGTCACCACCCTGTCAGCGGTGCCGCCAACCGGTGGACCTATTCCCCAACTATCTCCTCTCCGAGGCCGTCCGCCACCCAACAAACGTTTTCGTCTGCCGCGTCTGTGGCGAACTCTACAACAGCCCCTCGCCCAAGCACGCGCCAGCATGCCCACATTGCAAGGCCGCGTTCACCCTTGAGTTCGCCGCCAAGCGCAGTCACTGCAAGTGCCAGCATTGCAACCACCCGAACGACTATCCCACTCCCGCCGTCGGTCCACCTGGCCACCGTCTGTTTGCCATCGAATACCACTGCGAGGCCTGCCGCCCCCGGCACCAGGGCCGCTTCTTCAAGAAGCCATCCCCGGAAGACCTGGCCAAATACGAAAGAGCCGCCACCCGCCTTGCCGCAATGAGGCCGTCATTTATCCCAAAGGACGAAATCCCGTCCGGGGACGAAACCGACCGCCTCCATCGCTGGGGCTACCGCTTCTATCGCGAGATGTTTAACGCTCGCCAGTTGCTCGGGCTGGAGCTGGCTTGCCGCCTCATCAGCCGCCAAAAGGACCCGCGCATTGCCGATGCGCTCGCCACAAATCTTTCGGATCTTCTCCGGTACCAAAACATGCTCTGCCGTTACGACACGATGGCCCTGAAATCCCTGGACGTCTTTTCCGTCCACGGTTTTCCCATCGGGCTAATCCAGTGCGAATCGAACTTGCTCGGCGTAAACGGCAAAACCAGTGCCGTCGGCAGCGGTGGCTGGCTCAACATTATCGACAAGTTCTACAAAGCGAAATCCTACTGCAATCACCCCTTCGAGATTCGTCACGAGGGCTCCCGCAGAGTTCAGGTTCCAATCCCCAGCGAGTGGATCGGAGACAGACGCAACGGCACAGGTCCCCTCGAAACCAAACAAGTTTCGCTCGACTGTGCCGACGCCGCAGACGTGGATTTCAACGGCAGGAAATTCGATGCCGTCCTTACCGACCCACCCTATTTTAGAAATGTCCAGTACGCGGAGCTCATGGATTTCTGCTATGTGTGGCTTCGCACACTCATCACAACGACGCATCCCGAGTTTGCCCGACTCACCACCCGCAACGCGAACGAGCTCACCGGCAACATCAACATGGGCCGCGACTTGGAGCACTTTACGGAAGGCATGTCCCGCGTCTTTCGGAAGATGGCCAAAGTCCTCAAACCAGGCTCGCCATTGGTTTTCACCTACCACCACAACCAGCTCAATGCCTACTTTCCGGTCGCTGTGGCCATGCTCGATGCTGGTCTAGCCTGCTCCGCTTCGCTTCCGTGTCCCGCTGAGATGGGCGCCTCGATTCACATCAACGGCACCGCTTCATCCATTATCGACACAGTCTTTGTCTGCCGCTCTACCGGCAGCTTCCCACGCCGATGGCTCGCCGAAACCCCTGCCGCACTAGCCAAAGTTGTGGCCGAAGACCTCTCGCTCCTCCAGCAGGGACAGGTCAAACCCACCCAAGGAGACACCCGCTGCGTCGTCTTCGGCCACATCATCCGCTTAGCCGTGTGGAGCCTGCGCACGGGTTGGAGAACCGACCGAAGCACGCTCGATCGCATGGCAGAGGTGGAAAAGTGGTCCAAGCAGTTCGGCGGCGCGGAGGCTGTACTAAAAGAGCTTGGCGACACCTTCACGCTTTCCAGCCCCAGCCAGCACTGGGCACTGTCCGAGGGCGGTCCACTATACAAAACACGAACCGATGAAATATCCTTTTGAAGTGGATTACCAAGAGATTCTGGCCGACCCCGACTGCTTCGTCACGGCGGTTGTTTCCAGCCTGGCGTCGGAGTTTCTGGTTCTCCCGAAAGGTGAGGGCTTCATCGACTACCCACAGTTCGAAACTGGCTACGAGGCCCTGAAAAGGCCACCGCCAATTTCTCCAAACTGCCGCCTCGGGAAATTACCGAGCTGGTAATGTCAACCCCAATTTGCCTCATCGTTATCCGTTCCATCCTCGGCCTAACACCGCCGGAATGGGCATACCTCGCCAGCCAGCGGAAGGGCATTCCCGTTACCCAGGGCTTTGCCCGAACTCTGGACCGGAACGTGAGGATGCAGCCACTGAAGGCCCTCAAGTGCGAGGGCCTGACCCGCGACCGGCTCAATGCCATGCTGGAAATTGCCTGTCACCTGATGCAGGAAGGGTGTCCCCCACCGAATGTCGCCACTATCCACCGGCTCCAAAAGGCGGACACCCTTGGCGGCCTTAACACGATCAAATCCCTCGCCGCTATGGGCGCGCCATACGCCATGCTGCTCTACGAGCGCTTTCTCGGTCGGCCCTTCGCTGGACACCGAGACTCCGTCAGCGAGTTGGTTGGCGACAATCTCGAATCCGCCATCGA
>CAIWJG010000520.1 GCA_903912925.1 uncultured Verrucomicrobia subdivision 3 bacterium
ACCAAATACCCCGGTGGCATAGCAATAGAGCAACAACCCCAACATCATCCGGGGGGGATACTGTTCACTGCCCGTGCCCCGTTCATTGACCCGGATCTGGCGCAAGTCCAGTTCCTGGACCACCTCCAGGATGAAGTGAGCTATATGATCGGCGGGCACCCAATCCCGCAGATTGGGCGGCAACAGCAAGGGGGTATCGTAATCAAGCGTGACGAAACGTGCGGACATAATTGATTGACAATGACCCTCGCCATTTGTTCAATCCCGCTGAAAATAACTTCCGCCTAAGTCCGACAGGCTGCTAGAGTCAAGGTGCGTGGAGAGCCACGCACTTCATCTGGCTTTGGTCGCGGATCACCAGCTTCCCGTCTGCCAGCGCCAGCGGCCCCCAGATTTCCTTGCCCCCGAGCAGCGTGGCCTTGCCGAGAGACTTGAAGCCCTGAGGCGACGGTTCGACGATATAGAGTTCTCCCGTTCGGCCATCCATGACGTAGATCAGCCCGTCCGCGGTGAGTATCGAACCGCCCTTGTCGAGGTTGGGATCCTTCCTGGTCTGCCACACGACCTTCCCTTCCAGATCGAGGCAGACCATGCCATCCGAACGCTCGTTGATGTTGCAGAGCAGGTAGAGATGGTCCTGCCACAGGAGCGCCGGATGACAGTGTCCGCCCATCTGATTGATGCTCGCCAGCTCTTTGACCGTCCACTTGTCGCCGTCCTGGGAAACTTGGATGATCGCACTGCCCGCCAAATAGGCGCCCGTGACAAATAGTCTGCCGCCTCCCAATGCCGTGACGTTGGGGATGGGGATTTTGCAGGCATGGGCATATTTCCACAGCAGCTTGCCGTCACTTGCCCGCACTGCGGCGACTCCGATAGGGGTGAAGACGACAATCTGGTCCACCTGGTCGATGGTGATCTTCATCGGAGAGCAATAGCCCATCGCGCCAATCTCCCCGGAGCGCCACTTCTCCGCGCCCGTGGCCTGGTCGAAGGCGACGACCCCGACCAGATCCGCCTGTGGTGCCACCACCACCAGGTTCTCGTAAAGCAGAGGCGACTGCCCGACGGCCCACCGCGGGGGCTTTGTCCCATAATCCGTTACCAGGTTCTTCTTCCACACGACCTGGTGTGTGGCGCGGTCGAGGCAATGGAAATGGCCAAAGGGCCCGACCGTATAGACGTAATTTTCGGTGACCGCTGGCGTGCTGCGCGAGCCCTCGTGGTTGACCTCGCCGGGAGCGTCATAGCTGAAGGTCCATTCCTCCTTCCCGCTTCCCAAATCCAAGCAACGCAGGACATCCTTCTTTTTGTCCACGCGGTCCAGCACATAGACCTTGCCGTCGCGAATGGCGGCGCCGCCGTAGCCTGGGCCCATCGCGAATGTCCAAAGTGCCTTTGGCCCGTCCGCCGGCCAGGCTCGCAGGAGCCCTTTCTCAGCAGAGGTGCCGTCTCCGTTGGGGCCCATGAACTGGGGCCAATCCGCTCCTGCGACCAGGGTCACCGACCCGGCGACAGTCAATAGTATGCGCCAAAGCCGGCCCGCGTTGCCTGGCGCCAAGGTGTTCGATCGTTTCATTGGCGCGGGGGTGTAACATCGTTGACGCCCAGTGCCCAGTGGAAAATGGACTCTCACGTGCGCCCCACCTCACTCCCTGGGCTTGCTCCTGAGCCGGTTCCAGAGTAGGAAGGAAGCGCGAGCCACAGTCACGCGGTCAGGAAAGGCCTCTCTGCGCGGCTGCCCGTGGCGAATTTGTCAGAACCGGTGACCATGAAACATATATCGAGACGTCAGTTTGTCCGCACCGCTGCGGCTGGTGTGGCCCTGCCTTATTTCATTCCGGCGTCGGTCCTCGGGGCCGATGCGCCCAGCCGAAAGATTACCATCGGCTTCATCGGCGTGGGTGACCACGGCACTGGGTGGAACCTGGATAGGTATTTGAAGCTGCCCGCCGCCAAGGTGCTGGTGGTTTGCGACGTGGACGGGTGGCGGATGCGCAAGGCCAAGGCAATGGTGGACGCAGCGTATGACAACCAGGGCTGCGCTATGACCAAGGACTTCCGCGAGGTGCTGGCCCGGCCGGACATTGACGCCGTGATGATCTCGACGCCGGACCACTGGCACACGCTGATCAGCGTGCTGGCCGCCCGGGCGGGCAAGGACGTCCAGTGCGAGAAGCCCACGCTCACCATTGCCGAGGGCAAAATCCTGATCGAGACCATGCGCAAGCATCGCCGCGTCTTCCAGACCAGCACGGAAGACCGTTCGCTGCCCATGTATCACCGCATGGCCGAGCTCGTCCGTAACGGCCGCATCGGCAAGCTGCAGAAGATCGAGGTGATCCTGCCCATGCAGCCCACTGTCCCCGGTAACCCGACGCCGCAGCCCGTGCCAGCCGAGCTGGACTACGAGATGTGGCTCGGCCCGGCGCCTTACGCGCCCTACACCAAAGACCGGGTACGCTTCAACTTCCGCTGGATTTGGGATTACTCGGGTGGAATCATCTGCGACTGGGGCGCGCATTTGTTTGACACCGCGCAGTGGGCCAACGACACCGAGCGCACCGGCCCCATCGAAATCGACGGCAAAGGCACGCACTGGGAAGGCGGACTCTACAACACCGTAAAGGACTACGACGTTACCTACCGCTACGCCAATGGCGTGACGATGACCTGCGTGCCCGGCAACCCGAGCATCAAGTTCATCGGAACTGACGGCTGGGTGGGCAACCACGGCTGGCGCGGCGCGGTGGAGGCCAGTTCACCGGAGATCCTGAACTCGGTCATTGGCCCCAACGAAATCCACCTCTACACGAACACCGAAGGCGAGCACGACGATTTCCTCAAGTGCGTGAAGAGCCGCCAGGACCCTTATTTTCCCGTGGACATCGGCCATCGCGTCTCCAGCGTTTGCCACCTGGCCAACATCTCGATCCGGCTGGGCCGCAAGCTGAAGTGGGATCCCATGGCGGAGAGCTTCGAGCACGACGAAGACGCCAATAAGATGCTCTCGCGGCCGCTGCGCAAGCCCTGGACCTTGAGCGAGACTTAACCCGGCGGCACAACCGTTCCCCCCGCCGCGTCGGGAGGTGCTTTGACTTCTGGTTTCACCGGTCGGTTGAGCCGATGCTGCTTCAGCTCGGCATAGACGGATTGCGCCAGGCCCGACTTCTGGAAGCCGATCACCTTCGCGCCATGCACTCCGAAAAGCTGCTCCAGTTCGGCGGAGGTATAAAGCTGAACCACCGGATAGTGGGCGAAATCCTCCAGCACTTGCGCGCGGCTTTGCTCCGAGATGTCCAGCGTGATGAGCACGAAATGCAGCTTGCTCTTGCTCCGCCCGAGCGTCTCGCGTCCGATTAACAGGATGCGCGACCGCACGACAAACGGGAACAGCCGTTCCACCGCTTTGGCACCAGCCGGTGCTTTCATCACGCGACCTTCACCTTGGCGCTGCGGCCCTTAATCTGGGCGCGGTTCAGCTTCGAGATGATGCTGTTGGCATGTTCCGAAGCTACATCAACAAATAGATGCCGCTCCCGGATGTCCACCGCGCCGACGACTTTGCGAGGCAATCCCGTCACCCCCAGAATCGTGCCAACGATGTCGGGCTCCGAAACCCCCATCTCCGAGCCGGCATTGACGTAGAGGCGCGTCTGCCCTTCCGCCGTCCGTCGGCTCGGTTTCAGGGGCCCGACCCCGGCCGGTTCGGCGCGCGGGGGAACTGGCGGCACCGGGGGCGGTGCCGGTTGGCGCGGAGGTTTGGCCGGACTGGGGCTCGGCTTCACCACCGCAGGCGCCGCAACCCGCTGAGGCCGAGGCTCAGGAACCCGCTCCCGCCGCTGGTAGGGTTCGTCGCGCTGGCGCGGCGGCCGATCCTCGTATGGGCGGCGTCGCGCGTCCTGGGCTACCGGGGCGGGCCGTTCGTAGCGCGGGCGTTCCGCCTGCGAGTATGCGGGGCGTCCCGCCCCGCTTCTCTCTGGCCCGCGAGGCGCGGTGTCCGCTCGCGGGCGGGATCTCTCCGCGGCCTGCGGCTCGCGCCTGCGCTCCGGATCTTCTTGCGCAGCCTTGGGTGCCGGCGGGGTTTCTCCGCCTTGCAAATGATGCAGCAGCGCCGAAGCGATGTCCGTGGAACTGAAGCCTTCCTCCAGCAAACATTCGACGAGCTTGTCCTGCCGCCGGAATTCGCCGCTCTTGAGCGTCGCCCGCACCCGGTCGAGCACCACATTGGCGCGCGCCGCCTCCACTTCATCCACCGTGGGCGCGGTGGCGCGGTGAATCCTCGTGTTCACATAGCGCTCGATGGCGCGAATCTGAAACACCTCCCGCCCCGAAGCGAAGGAGATCGCCCGCCCGCTGCGCCCCTGGCGGCCCGTCCGGCCGATGCGATGCACGTAATCCTCTCCGTCATAAGGCAGGTCGTAGTTGAACACGACCTCGATGTTCTCCACGTCGATGCCGCGCGCCGCCACGTCGGTGGCGACAAGGAACTCGAGGCCGGACTTGCGGAATTTGTTCATCACCCGGTCGCGCATCGCCTGCGTCATTTCGCCATGCAGCCGGTCCGCCGAGTAGCCCTGCGCGTTCAAATGCTCCACCAGGTCGTCCACCATGCGCCGGGTATTGCAGAAGATGAGGCCGAGCTTGAAATCGTGGATGTCAATGAGACGCGTCAGCAAGTCCACCTTGAAGCGGCGATCCACCTCGTAGAAGACCTGCTCGACGGTCGGCACCGTCATCGCCTTCTGCTCCATGCGAATGATCTGCGGATCGCGCGAGTATTTCTCGATCAACTGCTGGATCGGGCGCGGGACGGTCGCGGAGAAGAAGACTGTCTGCCGCTCCTTGGGTGTCCCCTGGAGAATCAGCTCGATGTCGTCGCGGAAACCCATGTTGAGCATGACGTCCACCTCGTCGAGCACGACCATCTTCACCGAGTTAAGCCTAAGGGTGCCGCGGCGCATGTGATCCATGACCCGGCCCGGCGTGCCGATGACAATGTGCGCGCCTTGCCGCAGCCCGAAGAACTGGCGGTCGTAAGATTGGCCGCCGTAGATCGGCAGCGCGTGCAAGCCGCGTTTGAAGAGCGCCAGTTTGTGGACCTCCTCCGAGACCTGCACGGCCAGCTCGCGAGTCGGGCACAGGATCAGCACCTGGGTGGTCAGCTCCTCCACCACGACCTTTTCGATCGCCGGCGCCGCGAAGGCCACCGTCTTGCCCGAGCCGGTTTGGGACTGTCCCACGGCGTCCTTGCCTTGCATAAGCACCGGGATCGCCGCGGCTTGAATCGGCGCCGCCTGTTCGAAACCGAGCTTGTCGATGGCTTTCAGCAGTTCGCTCGAAAGCCCCAGTTCAGAGAATAATGTCGTAGTCACGCAATTGGATGTTGTCCAGAAAGGACAATATAGCGCGGCAGAGCACAAAAAGAGAGCAGTTTCTCTGGGAATGCAGAAGGCAGAACACGGCAGTTGACAAAGTCGCTTTGGAGTGCGGCGGCAAGGTCCTCCGCGACGCCGCTTTGGTTCAGGGTCGCACATCTGCTACTTCTGCGAACCACTGCTGCCTGGGAAAGCGGCGTCGCGGAGGACCTTGCCGCCGCACTCCATAACCGTGGCGCAGGGGCATCCGCGAGTTTGTCAACAGCCCCGGAATGAAGAAGGCAGAAGGCAGAAAAGGCATCAGCGCCATATCACGCCGGGGGCGGCTCCGGATCACCGCTGGCGTGGCTGGCTTTGCTTTCACTTCTGCATTCTTCATTCGTCATTCTGCATTTACCCCGCAGTGGCTTTGTTGGCGCTTTGTGGGAGCCTTGTGGACGCATGAGGGACGCATGGGGGTGGCTTGATACACGCATGAGGGTCGCATGGGGGTGGCTTGATACACGCATGGGGGTGGCTTTAGGGTGGCTACCGCCTGGCTAGCAACACGCATTGAGGTGGCTTCGATGTCGCATTGAGGTCGCATTGATGTGGCTTGGAGTGGCTTTGCCCGGCCATTCTGCATTCTGCCTTCTGCCTTCTGCATTCATGGTGCGGTCCGGAACGGGTCTGGGGGTGGTATGGGGGCGGCCTGACGTGGCTTGCGTAAGAATCTGATATTTGAAGCCTTACGAGATTAGCAATGTGGCTCCGGGTGCGCCTGCGTGTCGCCTGGATAGCTGGCGAGGAGTTCGGCGAGTCACCCTTGTGTCTGACTCTTCCCGGCTGCCACAACCGGTATTGGTTATGCAACTGGGCATCCTCGCGCCAGATCACGGCAGTCTGGCCACCCGTGCCGAAACAGGTGCTTGGCTGTTTTGTGTGGATATTACGCTATATCCGTCACTTATAGAGCAACAGCCAGGCTCGGGGCTGTGCTGGACGTGGTCCTGGGAGTCCAATGTCCTCAGCTTGGACCAGGCGTCACTTGGCCGGTTGGACGGGCGGGCTTCTTAGTGAGTGGAGCGAGATCACCATTATCCCGGGAACGCTGAACATTGGCTTTCCCGGCTGCTCGGAAGTGATGAATTCCTCCGCGCCCAGCCGAAGCGCGGCGCAAAGGTTCAGAGCGTCCGCCGCCGCAATTCCATGGGCCGAGGCCAAGGCCATCGCCTCCTGCCCCAAGGCCTCGCTCAATGGCTCCTCGTGCTTAACCAGGGCAAAATAGGTGCCATAGAACTCAGTCTCCAATTTCTGCCGGAAGCAGGCCGGCTTGGGCAGCAACTCCAATTTGACGAGTTGAGCCGTGCAAAACTCACGACTCTCGTCTTCCATCACCGCCAAGGCTTGCTCACAACATTCCTTGCCGCGCCAGGCCGTTAGCAGTACGCCGGAATCCAGGAAGGTCCTGGTCATGCCAGCCCCCCGCGCCTTTGCTTCAGTTCCTTGGCAATGCCTTCGCTGTCCAGCAGTTCGCCCCCCGACCGGATGAACTTATTACGCAGAGCCACAAGCTTTCTCCCCGTGGCCGTCTTAGGCTTCCATTCGCAAGCCGGCTGGCGTGCCAGCTTCTCGGAAACCGCTGAACGGATGAATTCACTCCGATTGGGCTCCGGGATGCGTCTCAGGTCGGCTAGCGGTATTTTCACCGTCACAGCCTGTAGTGTGCTTGTCATACCCAAAAGGTATTACCTGTCACCTGGTTCGCAAGCATATTCTCAACCTTCAAACCTTTAACCTTCAAACCTTCAACCCTCCGCACTCCGGTCTGGCTGCCCCGCTCACCGCATAAACGCCCGATAGCGAATTGCTTTGTACGCGTCCGCAGGACTGAGCGCTGCGCGGGTGAAACATGACAATCCAACGACCCCTTTCTGTCGAGCAGTCGGAAGGGACGCCACCTAAATCATGGCGATCTGACTTGGTAGAATCGTTGCCGGGCATTCGTTGCTTGCGAATCCGTGAATTGGAATTGCCCAGGGGGACTATCGGTTAATATGCCGAGTAAGGTCCAGTTACTTAAAGGCGCGGTCAAGTTGGTGGTGCTGTACGCTCGGAACGCCGCGCCGGGCGTGCTGGTGAATCCGAATTGGAACGTACGGTTGGATTGCACCAAAGAAGCGGTCAATCGCGGTGGCTCGGATGCCACAATGATGGGCGCAAGCGCGAATACAGTTCCAGTCAACCCCGTTAACGCAGGCGTGCTGTCGGGACCAAGCAGGACGTTGAAGCGGCCGCCGGAAACCGTGCCGTCAAGGTTATCCGTCGTGTCTCTGGCCGGCAGACTCCCACCGCTGCTGCGCACCACGCTCCAGTTTGCGCCGTCCCAATAGTCGAGGGCAAGACTGGCTTCCGCGCTGCCGGTTATCGTCGAAGGGTAGTAAAAGCTTGCGCTCAACGAATCATTGCCATCCGCGCCCCAGACCCGAATATCCATGTAACTGGCGCCCGCTTGAAAGGCGGGGACGCTCGCCGGTTGCGTGGCGTAAGTTGCCACCACCACGAGCAGGTCGCCGCCGCCGCCATTGGTCGCCGTGACCGATAGACCAGCTTGGCCGGGAGCAGTCGGAGAAGTGGAAGCCGTGGAGCTTTGTCCTGCGGCAAGGGTGGCGCTTTGGGCAGCGGTGACGTTGGTCGAATTGTCGGGAATGACGACCGCCAGCGTGTTGGTCGCGCTGCCCACGTAGCTTGCATCATTAATGGTGCCTATGAGGGTGTAACTGCCTACGTTGGTAGGGGCGTTGGGCGAACCATTATAGGTCACGCTTACTGCCAACCCCACTGGTAACGTTGTCACGGAAACACTTTTCGCCGTGCCATCGTAAGTTTGCGACAGGCTCCCGGAAAAAGTCACGGTTGCTGCGGAGACAACCGTGAGCGCGACCGTGCTGCTCGTGACACTACTGGCGCTATTCGTGATGACCACGGAATAAAGGCCTGCATCCACTGCCGAGACCCCCAACAGGGTGAGAGTGTTGGTAAACGCACCGGAAACAATGCCCGCGTTCGACATGTCTGTGCTGTTGTGCCGCCATTGATAGCTCAAAGGGGGTGCTCCCGTTGCCGCAACCGTAAAGGTCGCAGTAGTTCCAGCGAGGTTTGTGCGACTCTCCGGTTCCGAGGTGATCATCGGCGGTTCAATAGTATTCAACGGCATTTCACCGGTTAACGTCAACGTGAAGGGGGCACCCGACAAAAGGATAAACCCGGTTCCGGCGGGAGGCAAGGGATGAGTGGATGCGTTCACCCCATTAGCCTCATCCCACCAAACCCAGACGCTGGGCCTGATGCGCCGATAAAGGTAACCTCGCCAGGCAGAATTCTCCCAGAGAAACACCTCCGCCCCGGCGACTTTGTTGGGGATGATCGCGCCCAAGGTGTTCGTGTCGGAATTGAATGGAATCACCACCCAGTTCGAACCGGCGGCGAAGGTAATGTTGAGATAACCGACGACAGTGGTTGATGACACCTCGGTGGTCTGGTCATAAGCGCGGTATAGCCGGGTTGAATTGGTTGCGGGGTCGATGACAATTCCATACACCCCATACCCGGGGGATACCCATGTGCCGACAAGACTCCAGGCTGGATCAGTCAATTGAGTCTTCGCTTCCACCCGGCAGGTGTTTCCCGGCTTGGAGGTTATATAGCATATGAAGTTTGACCCCTCAATCGCGGGGCCCCAAAGCTGTGGGGGCAAACCGCTTAAAATTGCCAGGCTGAATGCCTTCGTTGAGTATAGGCTGTTGCTGTCCGTCACCAGCACCGTGAAACTGGCATTGGTAGCCATGCTGGGAGTTCCGCTGATCACCCCGCTGCTGCTCAAACTCAGCCCGATTGGCAGACCGCCGGAGGCAATAGCCCAAGTGTAAGGAGTCACTCCTCCGCTCGCAGTCAAGGTTTGGTAGTAGTAGTAGCCCCCCGCCACGCCTGCTAGCAACGGACTTGCGGTGCTGATTACCAGGGGTGCCATGACGACAGCCAAACTTAAGACTTTCGTGGCCGACAGCCCATTGCCGCCAATAACCTGCACCGTGAAACTGGCATTCGTCACCACACCCGGCGTGCCGCTGATGACGCCGCCAGAGCTTAAGGTTAAGCCTGGCGGCAGATTGCCGGAAAAAATGGACCATGTATATGGCGTTGTGCTGCCAGTGGCTGCCAATGACTGGCTGTAAACCGTGCCGACAATGCCCGAGGCCAGCGGGCTTGCCATCGTGATCGTTGGCGGCCCGGTTATTGTTACGCTCAACGCTTTCGTCGCAGACAACCCATTGCCGCCCACGACCTGAACCGTGAAACTGGCGTTCGTTGCAGAGGTCGGCGTGCCAGCAATCCCACCGGCACTGCTCAAACTCAAGCCATCTGGCAGAGCGCCGGAGGCAATAGACCAAGTGTAAGGCGTCACGCCTCCGCTCGCCACCAGCGTCTGATTGTAGGCCGTAGCCGTGACACCTGCCGGCAACGGGCTTGCCGTGCTAATCGTCGGCGGCGCTGTGACCGTTAGGCTGAATGCTTGCGTCGAGGCCAAGCCATCGTTGCCAGCCACTCGCACCGTGAAAGTGGCATTCGTCGCCATGCTCGGTGTGCCGGTTATCGCACCCGCACTGCTCAGTTCTAATCCCAACGGCAAACCGCCGGAAGCAATAGACCATGTGTATGGGGCCACCCCGCCGCTCGCAGCCAGTGACTGGCTGTAAGCCGTCCCAGTCGCGCCTGATGGCAACGGACTTGCCGTGCTGATTGTCGGCGGTCCCATAATCGCCAAACTTAAGGCTTTCGTAGTAGATAGCCCATTGCCGCCTATGACCTGCACCGTGAAACTGGCATTCGTCATCACGTCTGGTGTGCCGGTAATCGCACCCGTACTACTCAACTCTAGTCCAGATGGCAGACCACCCGAAACAATTGACCATGTGTATGGCGTCACCCCGTCGCTTGCGGTCAACGTCTGGTTATAGGCCGTGCCTGTCACGCCTGCCGGCAACGGACTGACCGTGGTGATAGTGGGCGGCCCCGTGACTGTCAGGCTCAATGCTTGCGTAGCAGACAGCCCGTTGTTATCTGCCACCTGCACCGTGAAACTGGCGTTCGTCGCCATGGACGGCGTGCCGGTGATCGCTCCTGAGTTGCTCAAGCTCAATCCAAATGGCAGACCGCCGGAAGCCATAGACCAGGTGTATGGAGTCGTTCCGCCGATCGCAGTCAACGGCTGGTTGTACGTCGCACCTATCACGCCTGACGGCAACGGGCTTGACGCTGTGATCGTCAGCGGCCCTGTAATCGTTACACTCAACACTTTTGTGGAAGACAAACCATCGTTACCCGCCACCTGCACCGTGAAAGTGGCGTTCGTCGCCATGCTCGGTGTGCCGGTGATTGCGCCCGCACTGCTTAGGTTTAATCCCAATGGCAGACCGCCGGAAACAATAGACCAAGCGTAAGGCGTCACTCCTCCGCTCGCAGCCAATGTCTGATTGTAAACCGTGAGCGTCGTGCCTGGCGGCAAAGGGCTGCTGGTAATGATTTGGACATTCATAGCGGTCGGACGATCCGCAAATATAGGACCCCAGCCTGTGGTTTCTGGAAAATAATAGACAGTCGCATAGTTGGAATTGATAAACACATTCGTTCCCGCTATCGGCGCATTACCCTCACAAATAACGCTGGTTAGGTTGGAGCAAGCAGCAAACGTATAGCTTCCGGTGTTCGTTACACTGTTGGGAATCGTGACGGTGATCAGGCCGGTACAGCCGCTGAACGCATAGTCCCCAATGCTGGTGGAGCTGTTGGGAATTCTGATATTGTTCAGACTGGAGCAGTCAATAAACGCATAATCCCCGATGGTAGTGACGCTGTTGGGGATCGACACACTCAACAGGCTGGTGCAGGAACCGAACGCCCACCTGCCAACGCTGGTGACGCTGTTGGGGATCGTAACACTAATCAGGTTGGTGCAGTCATAGAACGCAAAGTTTCCGATTCCGGTGACGCTGTTGCCTATCGTAGCGTTGGTCAGGCTGGTGCAGAAAGAGAACGCCTGAATTCCGATGTTGGTGACGCTGTTGGGAATTGTAATATTGCTCAGGCTAGTGCAGCCATTGAACACATACATACCAATACTTGTGACATGGTTGCCGATTGTGACGCTTGTCAGACGGCTAAGTCCATAGCACAAAGAGTCGCCGAGGCTAATGACACTGTTCGGGATCGTGATGTTTGTCAGGCTGCGACAGCCTTGAAACGCTTGGTTTCCGATGCTGGTGACGCTGCCGCCTATCGTTACGTTGGTCAGGCTGCTGCAACCATAAAACGCCTGGATCTTGATGTTGACAACGCTGTCGGGAATCGTGACGCTGGTCAGGCTGCTGCAGGAATCGAACGTCCCGTCTCCGATGTTGGTGATGCTGGTGGGAATCGTGATGTTTATCAGGCTGCTGCACAAACCGAATGCCCTATCTCCGATGCTGGTGACGCTATTCGGAATTGTGACGTTTTTCAGGTTGGTACAGGAAGCGAACACATAGCTCCCAATGCTAGCAACACTGTTGGGAATGGTGATGGCGGGCAGACCGGTGCAGTTTTGGAACGCGTAGTCTCCGATGCTGGTGATGTTGTTGCCTATCGTCACGTTGGTCAAGCTGGAGATTCCAGCAAACGCATAGCTTCCAATGGTGTTGACCGGTATATACAAACCAACGCTTGATGGGACGGTGACGGCACCACCCCAGCCGGTGTACCTGGTTATGGTGGCGTAGTGGGTGCTGCTATTGACCGTGTAAGTAAAATCGCCATCTTGATCGGCCTTTGCCGCCAACGCTGATAACAGCAGCACCACAGACAGGGCAAGGAGTTCGAGGTTTTGTTTGCTTTGTTTAATCATATTTTTGTTAGTCGCTGACCTTGCCCCTAAAAACTGAATTTGCTTTGGGCGCGCCCGTCTGTACTCAGCGCTGCGCGGGTAGAAAAGAATAGATTTCGCCGTTCGCTCATTGCAATCCTAGCTTGCCAGACTTGACCAAGCGCGTCAAACTGAAGATTTGCCCCAAGAGGGGCTGGTGCTTGGGCAGCGTTGGCACGCTCGGGGTTGTTGCCTGCGGGCAAGAAGTGGCGGTCACGCCGGGCGAGTTGCTGGCTGACGCTGACCTCATTCACGGTTGCTGGGCGCTTCCGGGAAGGATGAGGAGGAGGCGATCAGCAAGGCGACGTGAACAACTAAGGCGCGCAGACGCGAAGAAAGAGCTGGCAAACGGCAAACTCGGTGGAGGTTTTGGATTCACCTGCACGGTGAAGGTTTAGGACTTTGGTGATATGGCAAGCGTCGCGTTGTTTTCAGCCTTCGCGTCTTCGCGTCTTCGCTGTTCAACTGCGGCATCCAAGTAGATTGGTCCGGCTTACGCTGCGAGGCGCGCTTCTGGGAAAGGAAATTGGGACCAGCCAAAGCACACTACCGGTAGGGGTCAGCCCACTTGGGAGTACCCCACATATAGCGCATTCCGGAGTGTTTTTGGCGTTACGTGCCTCAGAATGCAACGGTTGGCCACGTCGGCGGGCTTCGGGCAACGGTGCGCTTGGGGCCCAGGTAGAACCTGCCGTATTCCGGCGTTACACCAGAGCCTGGAAGGTGTTACGCTATTCAGGCCCAAACCGGCGTCAGTCCTGACTTGTTACACCGGTTTCGGGAGGTTTCGTGTTCAGCGGTTCGGGCCCCATCAATGCCGCCAGGACTTTGGCGGTGTCTCCGGCCAGGAGCGGTGCGACGGGGAGATCGGCCGTTAGCTCAATACACTTCGTCATGGGAGCCGATGTTGACCAGGAGGAGAGCTTCCGTCCCGGTTTGGGGATGTTTCTGTTTGGCGAAGACGATCCGGCAGTCGTAGGCGGGCGATGACATCATCAGCCGACTGGCTTTTGAGTTTGCCGGTGCGGAAGTCCTCGGCGGCTTGGCTGGCATCGGCCGCTGTTTCGCGCTGCCACGCTTCGAGGCGGCGCTGGCGGAGTAAATCCTCCAGCATCGCCTGTTCGTCCGCCGGCAGGGATTCGGCTTCCGTCAACACTCGGTCCAAAGTTATTGCAGCCATAGATTGATTTCCGTTCGCAGAGAGTCTTTACGCTGGTTGGTTCGGGGCGTCAAGGTTTTCGGCCACTGCCTTCAGACCGGTTTCTTGTTCAGCCGTTCGTGCCCGTCAAAAGCCGCCAGGACTTTGGCGGTGTCGCCGGCCAACAGCGCTGTGACGGGCAGGCAGAGGTCGGGGAAAACGCGGCTGTGCGGCACGCCTTGCGCATCGGGCAATTGCGGACGGTAGTCGTCGTCTTCCAGGCAGAACCATTCCAGGCGCGCCTCGGCCACCAGCCAGACCAGGTATTCGCGCACGCCGTTGCGGCAGTAGGCTCGGCGTTTGTCCCGCATATCAATCGAGGCGGAACTGGCGGCTACTTCCACGATCAATTCCGGCGGGCCAGCCAGGTAGCCGTCTTCGTTCACGCGGCTCAGTCCGCCGTGTTCGGGCAGGCGGCGCAGGAGGGCGTCGGGCTGCACGGTGTTCTCGGCGTCGAGGATGACGGTGGTGTTGGCGCAAACCTCGGTTTCCGGGTGGCGGCTGGCGTAGGTGACCAGCCAGGCTTGAATGAGCGCGTCCGGCTTGCCGTGATGAACACTGACGGGTGAACCCATATAGACGACTCCTTCGATCAACTCGGCCTTTTTGACCCGCGGCATGCGCTCGTAGCGGCGCAGGAATTCGCGGGAGTGCAGGGAATCGCCGTTTTCCAACGGCAGCGGTCGGCTGGGGGAACTCGCGGCCGCACTCGGTTTGCCTGTAACGGCTAACATAACTGTAGTAATCTAGCCGAGTTGTGACCGGCTGGCAAGGCGAGCTTTTCGGCCACGGCAGTTGACAAAGTCTTCGTAAGTCATTGTAGGAGACGACGTAAGGAGTCTCTGATCTCTTGGCCTGCTGTCCGGACCTGCGCTTGCTCGGAACGCGCTGATTAGAGACTCCTTACGTCGTCTCCTACAGTTTCAGATTGGAGCCCTTATCACCCACTTTGTCCCTGGCCGTGGCTTTTCGGCGCCGCTATTCTTCGTTGCGCCGTGGTAGCCGGGCTGGGGCGGTTTGGCAGAAAGTATAAAGTGGAAAGCAGAAAGCAGAAACCGCTGATTGCCGGCGTCGTTCGGACCCATTTCAGCCCATCCCCCCTTGACCCCTCCGGACTGGAAGTACACCGAGTACTGATTACTGGTCACTGCCCCGGCCGGCGGCCGGTATCCCCAGCCGTTTGCGCCGGGTGGACACGGCTGGGACCGTGCGGCCCAGGCGCCGGGCCACGGCCTGGTCCGGCATCTTACCCAGCAGCGCATCGGCTTCTGGTGTCCAGTGGCGGCAAGGGGTTTCGCGACCCAGGTGAATTCTTCTCAGGCGCACGCTGGAAATGCTGCGCCCCAGCCTGCCGGCCAACTCCCGGTCCGAAGCCGTGCCCAGCAACGCATCCTCCCGGGGTTGCCAGGGATCGAGACGAAAATGTTCCCGGCCCGGTCGCGAAATGCCCAGCCGGATGCGGCGATGCTTGACTGCCAGCCGGCTGATGCCCAGGAGCATGGCAACCTGCGCATCGGGACGCTCGCTCAGTAATTTCTCGTCCGTAGGCGTCCACCGGTGTTTCTTAGAGTGGAAAATGGGAATGTGTCGGTCCCGCCGGCGTACCGCCACGCTCAGGACGCTTCGCTTCAGCCGCCGCGCCAGCTTTCGGTCTGGCATGGTACCCAGGAGTTCATCTTCCGCCCGATGCCAGAGCCGTCCGAAAGGGCGGAAGGGCGCGAGGCGCAGTTTGCGCCGGCGCTTGTAGATCGTTCCCGGTGGTCGCCCGAGGCGTTTTCCAGCATCCCGATCACTCATGGTGCCCAGGAGCCGGTCTTCGTCGGCTGTCCAATGCGGTGTTTCCATAGCCAGATTATGGTCCAAGAAGCTGATCTCGATCAAGTGCGGGACTAAGATGTGTCGATGGAGTCGGGCACCCGATTCCCCCTCACCCTCCCTCTCCCTGAGGGCTGGGGTGCATTGCCGTTGAATTAAGGAAGTTCCCGCGCGAGGCGCGGCGGTTTCTCCCTCTCCTACCCCGAGGGAGGAGAGGGCTGGGGAGAGGAGGCCCCAATGAATTCTTCTGCCGCTGAACCCCAGGGGC